>JBBIKM010000277.1:0-2052 GCA_037445455.1 bacterium
CGTTGCGCATTGGTTCTCGCCGTCGCCAGCGCGGCCGCGGACGAATCCACGGCAATCAGCCGTGCCTGCGGCAGATGTTTCGCCAGCGTGATGGCAATGCATCCTGATCCGGTGCCAAGATCGATCACGCGCGCGCCGGGCTGCTGGCGCGCCAGCGCGATGACTTTTTCCACCAACAGCTCGGTCTCGGGCCGCGGAATCAAGACCGCGGGATTGACTTCGAACTCCAAACCGTAGAACTCACTCGCACGCAGGATGTACTGCAGCGGTTCGCGCTGCAGCCGGCGGTGCACGAACTCCAAAGCCGTCTGCTGCTGCGCCGCGGTGAGGCGCCGGTCGTGATCGCGGTACAGATCGGAGCGCTTGAGTTTGAGCAGGCCTGCCAACAGCCATTCCGCTTCGGATTGAGGCGCGGGCAGCCCCTCGTGCTGGAACACCGCGGTGAGGTGACGGATGAGTTGGGGAAGGGGCAATTCAATCTGCAGGGAAATCCGAGGCGCACTCGCAGCCGCATTGCGCCGGTCGCGGGTCCCGGCAGGTGTCCGCGCCGCCGCCTCGGCTGTCTTGTTGGTGTTTGCGAACAACACCCGCACTCACACTTCTTGTTTGAGCTTTTCCGAACGCTCGGCGAGCGCGAGCTGTTCGATGAATTCATGAAGATTGCCGTCGAGCACTTCCTCGAGGCGGTAGACGGTCAAACCGATGCGGTGATCGGTGACGCGATTCTGCGGGAAATTGTACGTGCGAATCTTGTCACTGCGGTCGCCGCTGCCCACCATTTGTTTCCGGGCGCTGTCGATCCTGGCCCGCTCTTCGTTTTGTTTGATTTCCAGGAGGCGCGAGCGCAACACCCGCAGCGCCTTGGTCTTGTTCTTGAGCTGTGATTTTTCGTCCTGGCATTGCACCACCAGCCCGGTGGGAACGTGCGTGATGCGCACTGCCGAGTCGGTGGTATTCACGCTTTGCCCGCCCGGCCCGGAGGAGCGGAAGACATCGATGCGCAAATCGTTCGGGTTGATGTCGATGTCAACCTCCTCCGCTTCCGGCAGGACGGCCACGCTGGCGGCGGAAGTATGAATGCGCCCGCTCTGCTCGGTGACGGGCACGCGCTGCACACGATGCACACCGCCTTCATATTTCAGCTTGCCGTAAGCATCTTTGCCGTTGACCTGAAAAATGATCTCTTTGAAACCACCGACGCCCTGGGCATTGCTGGAGAGCACTTCGACCTGCCAGCCCTGGCGCTCGGCAAAACGGGTGTACATGCGAAAAAGATCGCCGGCGAACAGACCGGCCTCATCGCCGCCGGTGCCGGCGCGGATTTCCATGAGGGCATTACGGGCATCGGCCGGATCGCGCGGCACGAGCAGAAGCTTCAATTCCTCCTCGAGTGCCGGCAGCCGGGCTTCCAACTCCTGCAATTCTGCCGCGGCCAGCTCCTGCAACTCGCGATCGTCGCTCTCTTCCAGCAGCCGGCGGCTGTCGGCAATGCTGCGTTGCAGCGCCTTGTAGGCGCGATATTTCTGAACCACGGCTTCGAGTTCCGTACGCTCCTTCGCCACTTCGCGCAAGCGCTTGGGATTGGCGACCACCTCGGCGCGGCTCAGCAGGTCGTTCAACTCGGCGAAGCGGCTTTCCAATTTATCGAGACGGGCCAGCATGGCTTCTCTTTCAATCTTTCCTACCAGGTATGGCGGCCAGGATCATTGCGCCTGCGGCGTGTTCGCGCCAGGCCGGCTTTGCCAGCAGCGCTTCGCCGCCGTCAATCACAACCTGCGGCATGGCCTCGACATTTCTGCCCAACGCAGCTTGCAGCGCGACAAGGGCGACTTCCAACTGGGCGGCATCCGGCTCACGCGTGGTCAGGCGCTGCAGCCACAGACCGGGCGCAATCAAGGCGCGCCAGAAGGGGTGGCGATAGCCTGCGGCTGACAGGCGAATCAGCTCGTAGGACACGCCGCCGATCACAGGAATGAACAGCAGCCGCACCAGCCGTTCGGCCACGGTGTCGGGCCGGCCGAGCAGCATGAACACGAAAATGCTCACGATCAT
>JBBIKM010000277.1:2118-5701 GCA_037445455.1 bacterium
CGCTTCATGGTTGAAAATGCTCTTGTGCTCGGCGCCGTGATATTCGAACACCCGCTGGATTTCCTTGAGGCGCGAGATCAAGACGACATACCCCAAAAAGAAAGCCATGCGAATGAGGCCATCGATGAGGTTGAACCAGAAGCCGGAGCGCGCGCCGGTCAGATCGGTGAGCACCAGAGGCACATAGAAGAAAACCGCCAGCCCGAGGGCCAGCGTCAAAGCCAGCGTCAGTCCCGTCTTGAGCTTTTGAGAGGCGGATTTCGCCTGCCCCGGCAGCGCGCCTTTGCCGTCCCGCGCGACGCGCGCATCCAACTCGGCGAGATCGCCGGAGTAGGTCAATGCCTGCATGCCAAGCACCAGCGCTTCGAGCAACACCACCGCGCCGCGAAAGACCGGCCAGGCGAGGATTTTATAGCGCGCCAGCAGCGAGCGATAGGGCTTTTTCCAAACGGTGATCGCGCCGTCCGCGCGGCGGCACGCAACGGTCACCATTTCCGGCGTGCGCATCATCACGCCTTCGATGACCGCCTGCCCCCCGACCATGAGTTGATTGTCAGCCATGGCGTCGTGAATTTCGTTCCATTGTGAGATGTGCGCGGTTGCCTCAGGCCCTGTCCACGTGCGCGGTAGAATCGCGCCGCGCGGTTTGCCGCGGCCGCCGCCAGCCACCCGGCCAGAAACAAAAAACGGAATACATGCCCGGTCACACGCGTGTGAGGATGCATTCCGTTCGATTCCAAAAAGGTTTGCTAAGCCTGTGCTGCCGCACCTTTTGATGTGCCCTGATACTTCTTCATGAATTTCTCGACGCGACCGGCAGAGTCAATCAGCTTTTGTTTGCCGGTAAAGAAGGGATGGCATTGCGAGCAGATTTCGATGCGCTGATCACCAACGGTGCTGCGCACCCGAAAAGTATTGCCGCATGCGCAGGTGACCGTGCCCAACCGGTAATTGGGATGGATGTTTTCTTTCATGTTGATCTCCAAACCTAGCTTCTGTTTTCAGGGCCGCAATATACAACCGCATCACCGCAAATGCAAGCGCATTCTCGGCCCTCCTGGCCTGACGGCAACACGCTGAAGATCCAGGACATGGCCGGCGGCGCATCACTCCAACGAAGCGCGCGCCAGGGCAATCGCAAACACCTGTTCGATCCCCGCCAATCGCAGGACAGCAGCACATTCATTCACTGTGGCGCCGGTGGTGATCACATCATCAACCACCAAAACACTGCGCAATGATGGCGGCAGAGGCGTGCCCAGTTTGATGGCCCCAGCCAGATTGCGGCTGCGCTGTTCAGCACTCAGCCCGACCTGGCTGTTGGTGAAACGGATGCGCCGCAATGCCGCAGGCAGAACGCGCAATCCCCAACTCCTGCCCAACGCCTGCGCAATCAACAGGCTCTGGTTGAAACCTCTCTCCCGCCGGCGGCGGGGATGCAAGGGCACGGGAACCAGTGCCGTCCTTGCCGCTTCCGCCGGCGAGGGGAGAAGCGCCCGCAGCGCGGATTGCAGTCGCACCGCGGCGAGCTGCCCCAAACAGCCCGCCAGCGCCGGTCGGTCATGATACTTCATGCTGGGAATCAGCGCGGTCATCTCATCGCGATAAAACCAGGCAGCGTAATCCCCTTGAATGCCGGCGTCTGTGTCGCCTCGCCAATGCCGGACGGCCGGAATCACGGCTTGTTCGACGCGGTGCCAGCACCGCCGGCAGCAGAACGGATTCCCGTCGCACGCCTCGAGTTCGGCACAGATCACACAACTCGGCGGATAGACGAGATCAAGCAGGTTCCGCCACAAGTTTTGAATCGCCCCAAGCACGCTGCCCCCTGGCTTCAGTCAGCGGCCGCCGCCCAGCGGAAAGGTGTAGGCAAACGCCAACTGCGGCTCGAAGCGGCGCTGCACTTTGTATTTCTGCGCGGTTTGATCGTACTTGAAGGTCCAGGCGTAATCCATGTAGAGGATCAGAAACTGATTGAGCTTGTACCCGATGCCGAGGCGCGCTGCCGAGTTTTCATCCATGCTGAACACATCGGAGAGTTTGTCGACGCGGGTGTCGTCATACATGCCGCGCGCTGCGATGTTGGGCACGGCCTCGGGGATGGTGGCCTCCAGATGCAGGCGGCCGCTGCGCGGCACGCCGTCCAGGCGTTCGAAGCTGCCGAGCAGCCGCAACGTGTTCAACACATGGCCATAGAGCAAGCCGTAGGTGCCGCGCAGATTCCTGCGCTGCGCTTTCAGCGAATCTTCCTTGGTGCGGCGCTCGAGTTCATAGATCGGGCCGAAATAGGCCGGCAGGAATTTGGGATCGATGAAGCGGCGCTCCAATTGCGCGCCGACATCGACCAGGCCGGCCAGCCCGCCGAGATTCAACTCCATGCCGAGCGCCTGTCCAGAACCGTAATCCACGATCTTCGCGGCCTCGCCATACAGGGCGTAGCGCAGCAGCGAAGTCTGAATGACGGGCAGCTCGGCATCAAAGCCAAACTCGGCAATGCCGTTTTCGGTGCCGCGATATTCATCGGGATCAATGTCCGTGACATAGGTTGCGCCAATGGCGAAGTTGCGGAGAATGGGGATGTTGGTGGCGAGTTGCAAGGGCCGGTAGAAAATGCGGCCGCCGAAAATCTCGCCGCGGCCGAAGTTGTTGGTCATGGTCTCGAAGCCGCCGATGCCGAAATCATAATCGAACTCCATGCCGACTTTGCGCTGGTCGATAATCAGGGAGTTGTTGTAGTAGTTCATGATGAAGCCGTGCCCCAGGCGGGCGGCATCCAGGCTGCCGACGCGCGCATAAACCGGATCGGGATTGCGCTTGCGGCTGTAACGCACATAACGGAAGAGACGCAGAACGTCATAAGCCTGATCCCAGTCTTCATCGCGCAGATTGCCGGTGTCAACATCGAAACGCAGGGGAATATCCAGCCCGATTCCCCATTTGCCGAAGGCCAGATCCGGCCGCATGTTCATGGTGAAGTATGATTTGCCGTCAATCACCGACACGCCAACGCCGCCCGTCACCACGCCTTGATCCTGCAGCACATTCTCATACACCGAGGTTTGCGCCAAGCCGTTGCGCGGCAGCAACACGCTCGCGGCCGGCAACAGCAACAGGACGATCCACCAACGTTGCGATTGCATACTTGTCTCCTGTGAAGGAATTCGAATTAAAAATGTCGCGGCAAAATAAGGAATGAGGCCTGAACTTACAAGGCAAAACTCGACGGCGAGGGAAGGCCTCAGTGACCTGAGGTGTCATATTGATCAGCAACGGTTGCATCCTTGCTTTCGGCAGCTTGATCCCGGCGTCGTGAGGCCACGGCTCAGCCGTGGCGGATCATTTCCAGCAATCAAGGCATTCTGATCAGCAACGGTTGCACCGTTGCTTTTGGCGACTTGAATCCGGCGTCGTAATGCCACGGCTCAGACGGGGCCGATCATTTTCAACAAGACTGAGGCATTACACGGCGGCAAGTGGAAGCGTGGCTCTCACTGCGCCGCGGTTTCCCCCGTTGAATCATCGCGTGCCCTAGCCCAACTTCCGCAGATGAAGATTTTTTTGAAGCTTTTTGGGTAGCGGATCA
>JBBIKM010000278.1:0-5633 GCA_037445455.1 bacterium
CAAAAGCAACGGTGCAACCGTTGCTGATCAATTTGCCGCTTGCTGAGCATGATCCGCCACGGCTGGGCCGTGGTCTCACCACTCCCGCTGCCACACGCCAAAAGCAACGGTGCAACCGTTGCTGATCAATTTGCCGCTTGCTGAGCATGATCCGCCACGGCTGGGCCGTGGTCTCACCACTCCCGCTGCCACACGCCAAAAGCAACGGTGCAACCGTTGCTGATCAATTTGCCGCTTGCTGAGCATGATCCACCACGGCTGGGCCGTGGCCTCACCTCGCCTGCAACCGCAAAAGCAACGAGCCAACCGTTGCTGAGCAATATGATCAACCCCATTAACCTATGGCCTGACTTCCCGTCTTCACTCGATCACGATTTCATCCGCAAACAGCCAGGCCTCGCCGCCGGCGGCATAGTGCCAGGACGGACAGTGGCCAATATTGCGGGCGCGCACGCGCACATAGCGGCCGGTCAGATCCTCAAATGCGCGCGCGAATTCCTGCAGCATTGCGCCTTGATCTGCCGGCGTGGTTTCGTGGCGGAATTCGGCAATGGTTGTGAAATTCCTGCCGTCGGCTGAGACCGCAAATTCCACCGCCGTGGGAAAGAAGATCCAGGATCCCACATTCTGCAGAAACCCAACCGCAATCCGGCGCAAGGGTCGCACCCGGCCACAATCGACGATCGCCTCCAAATCATCCTTTTGATAACCCTGCCAGGCGCCGCTGCGAAAGTTGGCGGTGCCGCGCACGAAATCGACCAAGGCCTGATCTCCGCCACCGGTGTATGGCGGGCGGTAAGCGGTGAGCAACTCCACGCGGCGCTGCTCGGGCATGGCGAGAAACGTTGCCCTCTCCACTTGACTGGGGCGCATTCCTTCTTTGAAGGCAATAGCCTTCACCGTGGTGGTGGTTTTCAAGAGAATGGGATTCTCGTAACGCGCGGCGGCGGCGGAAGGCACGCTGCCGTCGAGCGTGTAGTGCAGCGTCGCGCCGGGTGTGGGACTCGCGAGGCGAACAGCAAGCGAGTCGAAGAATGAGGCTGAGGGTGCTTGAATCACGGGCGTCACCACTGCCGGCAGAGCCGCGATGCTCGCGTGGGGCCGGTCTGCAGCGGCAGTTGCCCAGCGATAATTGGGCGCAGCGCCCATTTGCAGCGTCAACTTGCCGCCCGCCATGAGATCGGCATGCCGCAAAAAGGACTGGCGATAATCCGTCTCGCCCAGACGCGCGGACTGGACATATCGGTTCGCGGCAGAAACCTGCTCGGCGGCAATGACAAAACGCCTGCCGTTCTCTAGATAAAGGGTGGCCTGCTCGAACCGCGGGCTGCCGATGACATAGAAGTCTGATCCGGGACAAACGGGATAGAAACCCAGCGCGCTGAACACATACCAGGCCGACAACTGGCCGCAGTCATCATTGCCGCACAATCCCTCGGGCGAATTGGTGTAAAACTTCGTCATGATTTCCCGCACGCGCTCCTGGGTTTTCCACGGCGCGCCGGCATAGTTGTACAAATAGGCCACGTGATGGCAGGGCTCGTTGCCGTGGGCGTATTGGCCGATCATGCCGGAAATATCGGGTTGATATTTTCCCGGCAGCGCGGAGTCGGCGTGAAACAGCGAATCGAGTTTGGCGATAAACGCCGCCTCGCCGCCGAGCAGCGCAATGTGATCATTCACCGCGTGCGGCACGAAGAAGCTGTAATGCCAGGCATTGGCCTCGGTGTATTCGAAAATGACTTCAGCGGGGTCGAAGGGCGTGATCCAGCCGCCGTTGCGCCGGCCGCGCATGAAGCCGGTTTGCGGCTCGAACAGATTGCGGTAGAATTGCGCGCGTTCGAGATAAACCCGCTCAGTTTCGCGCTCGCCCAGCCAGCCGGCCATCTGCGCGAGGCACCAGTCGTCGTAGGCATACTCCAGGGTTTTCGACACCGATTCCGCCTCGTCCTCGGCGGGAATGTAGCCGAGCGCGCGATAGGGCCGCAGGCCAAGCTCATCGGCTTCGGCGCTGCGGCGCATCGCGGCGAGCGCCTGCTGTGCGTTGAAACCGCGAATGCCCTTGGCATGGGCATCGGCGATCACCGGCACGGCGTGATAGCCGATCATCGTGCCGGTTTCATTGCCTGCCAGTTCCCACACCGGCAGCCGGCCGGCCTGCTGGTATTGCGCCAGCATGGTATTGATGAAATCGCGGCTGCGCTCTCTCTCGAGAATGGTGAAGAGCGGATGGGTGGCGCGAAACGTGTCCCATAAAGAGAACACGGTGTAGTTGGTGAAATGCCCTGCCCGGTGTACCCGGCCGTCGCGGCCGCGATAACGGCCGTCAACATCCATGAACAGATTGGGCGCCAGCATGGTGTGATAGAGCGCGGTGTAGAACACCGTGGCCTCGTCCGCGGCGCCGGTTGTTATCGCAATTTTCCCCAGTGCGGCATGCCACGCTGCTTCCGCCGCCCGCTGCACACGGGCAAAATCCCAATCCGGAATCTCCTGCTGCAAATTGCGGCGCGCGCCGGCAATGCTGACCGCCGAGAGGCCGACCTTCACCAGAATCTCCTGCTGCGGCCGTGTGCGGTAGCGCACGAACGCCTGCAGATTCGTACCCGCGGCTTTGGCCCGGCCGGGAAGAATCCGGCCCTCCTTTGCAACCCCGAAGGCGGCAAACGGCTGGGAGAACTGCGCCACGAAGTAGACGCGCTGATCCGCGGCCCAGCCCTGCGAGCGGCGTAGACCCGCGATTTCCGTGTCGCTGACGAACTCCAGCTCCGCCTCCAACACGCGATCGGGTCCCAAGCCGTGCAGCAAATCAAGAATGATGTTGGCCTCCGAGGCAGCCGGGAAAACATACTTGTGCAGGCCGGCGCGGGCGGTGGCGGTCAGTTCCACGGTGATGCCATGCTCTTCGAGAAGGACGCGGTAGTAGCCGGCGTGCGCCTGCTCGGTCGCGTGGCGAAATCTCGAACGATAGCCCGACTGCGGTTGATCTTCGGACCCGGGGGTGAGCTGCAGCGCGCCGATGGTCGGCATGAGCAGAATGTCGCCGTAGTCAATTGCGCCGGTGCCGCTCAGATGGGTGTGGCTGAAGCCCAGAATCGTGCTGTCGGAGTAATGATAACCGCCGCAGGCATCCCAGCCCTGCACGCGCGTATCGGGACTGAGCTGCACCATGCCAAAGGGCAGGCTGGCGCCGGGAAAGGTGTGGCCGTGGCCACCCGTGCCGATGAAGGGATTGACCAGGCGGGCATAATCAGTGGTGCCGGCCGGCAGGCTGGCGGCCGCGGCCGCCAGCACGAGCAGAAGAATTGCAGGTGCCTTCACTTTTCCTCCTCCCGCTGACAAACCGCCCGGGCGGGACAATAAGCATTCTTATAGGAATCCTAAATTTCTACTTGCATCAGCCACGTGACGCGCGTATATTGCTTAGGATTCCAAATTAACTGATCTTCTTCACTTCATCACAGGAGCAAACCGATGCACACCACTCGCTTGCAGCGGCGCGCCGGCCTGGTGCTGGGCGCCGGTTTGGTAATCGTGCTGGCCGCCCTGGCCGCCACCCCCTCCCGACCTGTGGCTTATCCCGAGGGCTATCGCCAATGGACGCACGTCAAGAGCATGATCCTGCAGGAGGGCCATCCCCTGTATGAGAGCTTTGGCGGCATGCACCACATCTATGCCAATGCCAGCGCCCTCGCCGCCATGAAAGCCGGCAAAGCCTATCCTGACGGCGCGGTGCTGGTGTTCGATCTGCTCGAATCGAAAACGGAAAACAACGCCGTGGTCGAGGGCAGCCGCAAAGTTGTCGGCGTGATGCAAAAGGACAGCAGGCGCTTCGCGGAGACCGGCGGCTGGGGCTTCGAGGGTTTCAAAGGTGATACGCGCGAGCGCGTGGTCACCGACGCAAAGACGGCCTGCTTTGCCTGCCATGCCGGCCAGAAGGACCAGGATTACGTGTTCTCCAGCTTCCGGCCATGAAGCGGCGTCACGTGTATCTGCTGTTTTCAGGGTTGACTTTGGTGCTGGCAGGGATTATCATGCGGCCACGTCTTCACTCGGCGCCGCCGGGCGCGCAGATTTACCGCGAGTGGGGATGCGGCACGTGTCACGGCGTTGACCGGCGGGGCACAGCCGCCGGCCCGCCGTTGCAGAATCTGCCGCAGCACTGGCAGCAGGAGGATTTGCAGCGCTACCTCAAGGATCCCCCTGCGGTACGCGCCCAGGACGCGCGGCTGCACGCGCTGGCGCAACGTTATCAACCCATCACCATGCCCGCCGCTGAAGGCTTGCAGCCTGGGCAAATCAGCGCGCTGGCAGATTACCTTTTGCAGCATTGACCTTTGGCCGGCCGGCCGGCGCCGCGCCGGCCAGCATGACGAACCCACGAGAAAATGGCATGGCAGGCCTTTTTGATCCCGCGCACCAGCACGACAATCCCGACGCCAAGATTGCAGCCGCGCTCGAGCGGCTGTCGCAGGCTTTTCGGGTTCTATTATGGGAGCAGAACAAAGAACACAACCTCAGCCCGATTCAGATTCAATTCCTGGTGTTCCTGCTGCATCACAGCAAGACGGCCTGCACCGTGAGTCTGCTGGCGCGGGAATTCATGCTGACACCCGCCACCGTGAGCGATGCGCTGACCACGCTCGAAGGCAAGGAGTTGATCGAGCGGGCGCGCTCCGAAGTTGACCGGCGGGTGGCCACGCTCCGCCTGACGCCGCAGGGCCGCAAAGTCGCGCGCAGGCTGGCCAACTGGGCGGAAGTGGTGCAAACCGGCCTCGCCACTGCTGCGCCGCAGGAGAAATTGGTGGTGATGCAGTTTCTGATGCGCTTGATCGCCAATCTCCAGCAGGCCGGCGTGGTGAGCGTGGCGCGCATGTGCCTCACCTGCCGTTTCTTCCAGCCCAACCCTGAGCCCCAGTCCACGGCGCCGCACTATTGCCAATTGCTCAATCAACCGCTCAGCCCGGCGGGGCTGCGTTTCGATTGCCCCGATCATGAGCCGGCTGCTGAGCCGGCGTGATCCTCTCAGGGCGCCACCTCCAGCTCGGCCCACTTCCCCTCGCCTTCCCACACGCGCACGGCAAAAGGATAGCGCCATCTTTCCCGGAAACGCCGGGCCAGCATCTCGCAGATGTTTTCCACTGAGGGATATTCCAGAAAATCGTTGAGCGATTTATGATCATACTCGGCCAGCACGGCGCGGATGATTTGCTTCATGTCGCCGAAATCGAGGATCATCCCGGTTTTATTTTCGCCGGTGATGATGACTTCGACCTTGTAGGTGTGGCCGTGAATCATGCCGCATTTTTCATGGCCGGGGAGGAAGTGGGCGCAATCCATGTATTCGACATAACCAAGTTTCATGGCAAATCTCCGGAATCGAAGCAACACGGGTGACGGAATGACGGCGGACGGCAGCCGCAACAGAATGGCGCAATGGTCGAGATTTTCAACGAGAAATGCAAGTTTGGAGTGAAGCCTCAGTTATTGGTGGAAAACGCAGCACAGACCTCATGTCCAATGGCACTGACTTTTTGGGCAGGCAATGACCGAAAAATGATGGGCGAAAAATTTCACAGCTTTTTGTTGCTACGATGAACCTTTCTGCGATAATTGCAAACCAAATATTCATG
>JBBIKM010000279.1:0-5626 GCA_037445455.1 bacterium
GCCATGTACTCCCGGAAGATGCGGCCGGCGGTGATGTCCGGCAGAATGCCTTCCAAACCATAGCCGACTTCAATGCGGGCTTTGCGCTCGCGCACCGTGACGAAAATCAAGACACCGTTGTCACGCCCGCGTTTGCCGATGCCCCAGTTCTCGAACAAGCGCACGGCATAATCGACGTAGTCGTAGTCGCCAATCGAATCAACGGTGACGATCGCCAGCTCGGCGCCGGTCTTTTGCTCAAGCTCAAGGCACAGGGCATTGATTCGCGCCGCGGTTTCAGCGGGTATGACCCGGGCAAAATCATTGACATGGCCGACGGGCCGGGGGAACTGCTGGCCGCGCGCCGGTGCCGCCAGCCAGAGAAGCTGCAACAGCGCGAGGCCGATCAAACGGATACGCCTGCAGGCGTGTTTCACTTTCACATTTCTTCCAATGCTGAAGCCCTCACCGCTGCGCCGGGGCCTCTGCTGGCCGTCGCCTTCAGCCGAAGCGTTGCACCCGGCGCAAGACAGGGTGTGCGGTTCATATCATCGTTTTCCAGGAAAGCATTTCGGTCATGGAAGGGCGCCATGCGCGAGCAACACGGCACGTGTTTTGGACGAGCGACAAGGAATGATGCATGCGTGTGCCGGAAAAATTCATCAAATGTGCGCCGCAGGTTACCATATCATCGCCAAAAAATCAAGCGGAAAAATGGCCGGAGCGCATCACCTCAGCAGGAGCAAGCCGCGCACAACTCCTGTCTGCTGCGGGCGGGACACCAGTGCGATGTTTGCCCCCCCTTGATTGAGGCACAACACCGTGACGAAGCCCACTCGCGCCGCCGGCTGCGGCGGTTGGGCGCCGGCGTCATTTTGCTTGCATCTTTGCCTCTCGCGGCTTATCTACTGCCTCGTCACGCGGACTTGCCACTCGATTACGGCACAAAGCTATCATGAAATGGTCATTCAAACTCGCCACCATTTTCGGCATTGAAGTCAAGGTGCACGCCATCTTCCTGCTGCTGCTGTTCTTCGTCGGCTGGACGAATGCAGCGGCGGGCGGCCTGGCGGCCGGCCTGGCAGCCGTGATTTTCTTTTTGACGATCTTCCTGTTCGTGCTGCTGCATGAACTCGGACACAGCCTGGCAGCGTTGCGCTATGGCGTGGTGGTGCGCGACATCGTACTGTTGCCGATCGGCGGCGTGGCGCGCATGGAAAATCTCCCCAAAAATCCCCGCCAGGAAATCGTCATCGCGCTCGCCGGGCCGGCGGTAAACTTTGCCGCGGTGATCGTGCTCTACCTCATCCTGCAAACCCTCGGCCTGCCGGTGGATCATCTAAGCTTTGACCTCAGTGGCAAAGACTTTTGGAACGGCATGCTCAGCCTGAACGCTTTCATGGGGCTGTTCAATCTCATTCCCGCCTTTCCGATGGACGGCGGCCGCGTGCTGCGCGCGTTGCTGGCGCTGCGCCATCCCTATGCCCGCGCCACGCGCTATGCCAGCAACGTCGGCCAGGTCTTTGCCGTGCTCTTCAGCCTGGCGGGCATCTTCTTCCTCAACAACTGGTGGCTGGTGGTGATTGCGGTGTTCATCTTCACCGGCGCCGGCAGCGAAGAAAGCATGGTGCGCCTGCGCGAGGCGATCGAGGGCGTGTCGGTCGAGCGCGTCATGTCCACGCGCTTGTACACGCTCGCGCCCGATGATCCGCTGCGCAGGGCGCTCGAACACTCCTATCAGGGCTGCCAGGATGATTTTCCGGTGCTGGAGAACCAGCGCTTGATCGGCATCCTGCCCAGGAGCAAGGTCATGGCGGCCATCTATGAACGCGGTGTGGAAGCGCCGGTGCGCGAGTTCATGGAGACGCGCTTCACGGCGGTGCGGCCCTTTGCCAGCCTGGCGCGCGTGTACGAAGAGATGCTGGAAAAGAAGCTGGATTCCGTGCCGGTGGTGGACGACAACCGCATTCTCGGCATGCTGACGCTGGAGAACATCGGCCGCTACTTCATGGTGGCCTCCACCCTCGAGAAAAAGGCGGGCCGGCACGCTGTTACCTAGCAGGAAAATCCACGACCATTATCATTATCCAGGAATTCTGTGAAGCTTTGGGCACGGTGCCAAGTGTTCCACAAGATTCGTCTCAGTAACCTAGCGAGAAACTTCTTCCATGCATTACTGCGCTTTCCATTTGCATGAAGAGTCCTTGCCCTTGGCATCCAGCCTGCCGGCTCAACCTTCACGCCGGCGAATATCGCTGTCCTCCTGGCAATTCTGCAAATCCTGTCACTCGAGCCTTGGACGGCTTGCGCTGCCGGCCTGACGGCGAGGCCGGATTTGGGACTCATCTTTTTTAATTGGGATGAAACCGGATTGACCGGATTGGAGTCGGCAGCGCTTGTTCATGCAACCTCATCGCTGCTGTCATCCCACCTGCTGGTTCAACCAATGCGCCAGCAGGCAAGCGAATACGAACCTCGGCGGTTTCAGAGAGAGCCATATCGCTTTGCGCAAACAGAAATTGCTGCACGGAAACAGCCGAATCATTTGACGATGTCAGGTTCGTTCAGTGCGACAATTACTCACCATGCGGTTTGAATCCCTTACGAGGAGGAGGAATGCAGCACGAGCTTTTGAGTTGGATCAACACGGCCAATGGCTACGTTTGGGGACCCCCGATGTTGGCGTTGCTGGTGGGCACCGGCATTTATCTCACCTTCCTGCTGCGCGGTCTGCAGTTTCGCACACTCAAACATTCCCTCTATCTGGCGCTCGTCAAGCGCAAGGAGGACAGCCATGCGGCCGGCGACATCAGCCATTTCCAGGCGCTGATGACGGCGCTGGCCGCCACCGTGGGCACCGGCAACATTGCCGGCGTGGCGACGGCAATCGCCTCCGGCGGGCCGGGCGCGCTCTTTTGGATGTGGATCACCGGCTTGTTCGGCATGGCCACCAAGTATGCCGAAGCCGTGCTGGCAGTGAAGTATCGCGTGGTGGATGAGAACGGCATGATGAGCGGCGGTCCGATGTACTACCTGTCGCGCGGCCTGAAGAATCAGCGCCTGGGCAAATTTCTCGGCGCGCTGTTCGCGCTGTTCGCCGCGATTGCCGCGTTTGGCATCGGCAACATGGTGCAATCCAATTCCGTGGCGGATGCCATGCACGGCTCCTTTGGCGTGCCGCATGCCGCCACCGGCATTGTGCTGGCGGCCGCCACCGCCCTGGTCATTCTCGGCGGCATTCGCAGCATTGCCCGCACCGCCAGCGTGCTCGTGCCGGTCATGATCGTGCTGTACATGCTCGGCGGGCTGCTTGTGCTGCTGATCAACTGGCGCGGCATTCCCAATATCGTGCTCTATGTGCTCAGCGATGCCTTCACCCCGAGTGCGGCGCTCGGCGGATTCGCCGGTGCCACGGTGATGCAGGGCATTCGCTACGGCGTGGCGCGCGGCGTGTTCTCCAATGAATCCGGCTTGGGCAGCTCTCCGATCGCCGCGGCCGCTGCGCAAACGAAAAATCCCGTGACCCAGGCGCTCGTTTCGATGACGCAGACCTTTATCGACACCATCGTAGTGTGCAGCATCACCGGTTTCACGATCATCGCCACCGGCGTGTGGACCACGGGCAAAACCGGCGCCCAACTCACCACTGCCGCCTTCAGCACGGGATTGCCGGGCGAAAGCGGCGGTTTGATCGTTGCCATCGGCCTGATTCTCTTTGCCTACTCCACCCTGCTGGGATGGAGCTACTATGGCGAAAAATCCGTCGAGTACTTGTTCGGTGTCAAATCGATCAAACCGTATCGGGTGGTGTTTTCCATCTTTGTCGCGGTCGGCGCCGTGGCGCAGTTGCAATTGGTGTGGTCGCTGGCGGATTTGATGAACGGCCTCATGGCGATCCCCAATCTCATTGGACTCCTGGCGCTGTCGGGCGTGATTGTGGCGGAGACCAGGAAGCATTTTTCCAATGAGAAAGCGTGATCGCATCGGGCAGCAACGTGCGCAGCCGCTGCCTTGAACAATTTACCGGCACGATCGCAAAGCCACCATGTTCGCGGCGAGCATCGGTGGCTTGTTGCTATGGCCATTGCCGAAGAGTGATTCGGACAGTCTGAGTGTCACCTCCTTCGTTTCAACACCGTCCGGATCCCGGCAAAAGCCGGACGGTGTGCCACCGCCAATGCCCTGCTGCTGAAAAATCCGGCAATGTTCGCCATCTCAACTCTCACCCGCGCGCGAGGCGCGCCAGCAGCCGGGCACTTCCCTCCTGCAGCACCGCCGGCCGCGTCAACAAGCTCACCACCAGGAAACCCTCCTGCGCAAAATCGAAGAAGTAGCCCGGATGCACCAGGACCTGATCCTGCTCGAGCAGGGCAAGAGTGAATTCTTCTTCGCGCACGGCCGGCGGCAGCGCGAGCACGGCATACCAGCCGCCGTCGCGCCGCAACACCTTCACTCCGGAAAGCCTTCGGCATTCCGCCCGCAAGTAGTCTTCATTCGCAGCCAGGCGCTGATGAATCTGCTGCTGCATTTCCTGCCGCAATGCCAGCCAGCGCGGCGCGGCATGCTGCACCGGCGTGCCCACCGAAAGATAGGTGTCGGCGATGAAATCAAGGCGTTCGCGGGCGGCGGCGGCCAGTCCGGCGGGACCGCTCACGTGAATCCATGCCAGCTTCATCTGCGGCAGGCCGAGCGTCTTCGAAAGTCCGCCCAGCACGAAAGTCAACGCGGCGGGATTGTCGATCAGCGTGGTCACGCGGCGCGGATCATCGCCGTGGCCGTAGTCTGCAAAAACTTCATCACTGATCAAGGCAAGATCGTGCTCGCGACACAGCGCGTTCAACGCCTGCAATTCGTCCTGGGTAAGAAACGAACCGGTGGGATTGTTGGGATTGACGACAATCAGCGCGCGCGTCTTGGTGCTAATGATGGCTGCCAGCCGATCCAAATTGATGCGCCAGCCTGATTGCTCGTCATAACGCAGCGGGTAGTGCAACAACCTGACGGACTCCAGTGCGGTCAGGAAATCAAACAGTGGATAACTCGGCTGCGGCGCCAACACTTCGTCTCCGGGATCCGCGAGCAGTTTGAAGAGAAAGGCATAAGCTTCGCTGGTGCTGGCGGTGAGATGAAAGGATTCGGCGTTGACGGCGTGACCCAGGCTGGAATAGTAGCCGGCGACGGCCGCGCGCGCCGCCGGCAATCCGGACGGCGACGGTTCATAACGCAATGACTGTGGCTGCGCCAGCGCTGGTAGAATCATTTCCGCCGGATAGGCAAAGCCCGCCTGCGTGGGATTCGATTCGGTGAGATCGAAAATCACGCGGCCGGCGGCTTGTTGTGCTTCCAACAAACGGCTCAATTGATTGGCGTGGAGACTCCACGTGAAGCGGGAAGAGAACATGATTCTTGCTCTGTGGGTGTCATTCTGACCAGAATCTTCGCAAGCATTGCAATCGTGTTTTTGCCGGCAAGATACTTGCGGCATGACGGGACGATTGCCGCGGCTGCGATTACCGAGGGAGGACTCGGCGCACCAGGGCATCAGTGGCTTGTGACGATGACCCGCCACGGCTGGGCCATGGCCTCACCACCTCAGGCTTGATCCGCCACGGCTGGGCCGTGGCCTCACGACGCCAGGCTCCAGCCG
>JBBIKM010000280.1:0-5587 GCA_037445455.1 bacterium
TTATTCCTGAGGTGATTCTCTCGCGCCCCGTTGGGGCTTGGTGATTTCTCTTGATGACGGCATTTCCAGGGCGTTGCCCTTCGCTATCACCTTTTGCCCCTGTGGGGCTGGTTGGATTTACGAATCGAATTTGCCGTCTCTATCCATGCAGCGGCGGCATTCCAGACGTGATTCTCTCGCGCCCCGGTGGGGCTTGGTGATTTCTCTTTTGATGACGGCGTTTCCAGGGCGTTGCCCTTCGCTGCTACATTTCGCCCCCTTGGGGCTATTTGTCTGTGCAATAGAATTCGACTGAACGTTGTAGTACTAACTGCCACCGCCGTCATCGCGAAGGGACTTTGTGAAGATCGCGGCACAGCGCCAGGGCTTCGCCAGATCCAATTGATTTGCATTGAGTGAGACGTGTCATACCAACCACAGGGAGTTCGTCGTGAAACATGACTATGCTTGGCTGGCGCCGGCGGCATCGCTCCGGCGCATGATGAGAGCCACGAGCTGGCTCGGGGTGCTGCTGGCATGCTGGTTTGGCAGCAGTCAGGCGCAAGCCAGCGGCAAGAGTGTTGATTCGCTGCGCTACACCGGGGAAGTGCATTTGCGCAACTTGCGGCAATTGACTTTTGGCGGGAATAATGCCGAGGCCTATTGGAGCTTCGATGACAGACAGCTTATCTTTCAGAGTGACTGGAGCACGATCAACCCGCAGGGCTGCGATCAGATCTTTGTGATGAATGTGAACGGCAAGCCCCTGAAAAGCGGCAGGCAGTACGAGCTGCTCTCCACCGGCAAGGGCCGCACCACGTGCAGTTACTTCTTCAAAGACGGCCGCTGGCTCTATGCTTCCACGCATGGCGGCAGCCCGGATTGCCCGCAAGGCATGATGTTCTCGGGAGGCCGCTACGTTTGGGCCTTGCTGCAGGACTATGAAATCTATGTCGCAAGCCCGAAAGATCCTTCTCCC
This sequence comes from bacterium, assembly GCA_037445455.1. GTDB lineage: Bacteria > Zhuqueibacterota > Zhuqueibacteria > Zhuqueibacterales > Zhuqueibacteraceae > Coneutiohabitans. The sequence goes on from JBBIKM010000280.1 coordinate 959, forward strand.
AAGCTGCTGATCGGCGGGCCGGGATATGACGCCGAGGCCACCATCTCGCCGAACGGCCGTTACATCGTTTATACCTCCGTGCGCTCCGGCGATTTGGAACTTTGGCGCTATGATTTGAAGACCGGCGAGAACCTGCAATTGACTTCCGAGCTGGGGTATGACGGCGGCGCCTTCTTTTCGCGCGATTCCAGGCAAATCGTGTGGCGCGCCAGCCGGCCCACGGGGGAGGATGCCACCGCCTACCGGGAATTGCTGGCCCAGGGCCTGGTCGAACCCAAAGCGCTGAACGTCTTCATCGCCGACGCCGACGGTAAAAACGTGCGCCAGGTCACCAACCTCCCCGGCGCGAACTGGGCGCCGTTCTTTCATCCCGACGGCAAACGCGTGCTGTTCTGCTCCAACCATCACAGCCTCGACAAAGGCGGCCGCAACTTCGACGTGTTCATGATCAACGTTGACGGCAGCGGCTTGGAGCGGGTCACGCACACCGATACCTTTGACGCGTTCCCGATGTTTTCCTACAGCGGCAAACAGCTCGTTTTCTGCTCGAACCGCAACGCGCAACGCACGCCCACGCGCGACACCAATGTGTTCGTCGCCGATTGGGTGGAAAAGCCCACGCGCGCGGATTCCAGCTTTGTGAGCTGGAAATAGAGCGGGCAGAGCGGCCCGGCGCGTCAGGCTTCATTCTCCTGCCGCCGGGCGAGGCAATCCGAAAAAAAATCCCACGGCGCCAGCATGAAAAAGCTGTTGCCGTGGGATTTTCAGTTTGTGCCGGGGCTGCATGGCGCCGGAGACTTTGCCTTTTCAGGCGTTGTCTCCGGCCGCGCCTTCACGACCGGCGCCACCAGGTGAAGCGCCGCGCGCTCTCCGGCTTGTCGTAGCCCCATTCGCTGGCCAGCGCATCTGCGGCATCTTCCGGGTCCTCCTCCGCGGTGCGGCCGCGATTGCGCAAATAGGCATGCGCGAACTCATGCGCGATGACGTAGTTCGCAAACTCCAGCGGCGCGGTGCTGAGCGAGGCCTTCCAGGCGATCATGCGGCTGCCGCTCTTGCCCACGCCCGGCGGCGCAAAATGCAAGTAGCTGTTGGCCGCATCGCGGACATCGAACACCGCCATGCGAAAGCGATCGTCGTTTATAATGTCCTGCCGCACCTCCGCCGGCAAGCCGGCCAGCACCGCGCTGATGCGTTCGCACAAAGCCGGCTCGCGAATGAAGCGACTCACGAACGCCACCGCCAGACCGTGGCCATCGGCTTTCTCCCGCTGCGGCATCAGCGCATCACCACCAGCTTGCGCGTTTGCACGAAGCTGCCGGCCGTGAGACGGTAGAAATAGACGCCATTCTGCACCAACCAACCGGCGGCGCTGCGGCCATCCCAGGTTACCCGGTAAAAACCGGCGGTGCGGCGGTCCTGCACCAGCGTGCGGACCTTCTGCCCAAGCACGTCGTAGATTTCGAGCGTCACGGTTTCTGCCACGGGCAGTTGAAACGCAATGGTGGTGTTGGCGCCGCGCTCGTCCCGCACCGGAAAGGGATTGGGGAAACTTTGCGCCAGGCCAAAGGCCGTGGGCAGGCCGGGATCGCGCGGATCAGCCACCTGCGTGGCAAACAGGCTGCGCCACAACTCCTGCGCGGCATCAGCATTGCTCTGCAAATCCGACAAGTTCTCACCGGCGAGCAGCGCAAAGCCCACGGTAATCGTGCCCCGCGCCGGAATGGCAAAGGGCCCGGCTGCAATCACGAACGAAATATCCGCCGGGCCGGCGGCCTCCAGTCCCACACCGCCGCTGATCGCTTGCCACTTTTCCGAATCCGTGAAGCCGTCGTGCAGCGCGAAGCCGGTGAAGCCCCGGGCCTGGGGATCGTTGTAGATGGCGGTGTAGTTGAAATTGCCTGCGCTCACCAGCGACATGCCGGCGAAGGTTTTGGGGCCGGCTCCGCTGTCGAAAGCATAGCCCAGCCGGCGCGCCGCATCATGGCCGGTTTTGTTGGTGGCAAACGAGCCGCCGTCAATATCCCAATCAAAGAAGACGCCGAAATGAAAATTGTTCAGCGGTTCGGCATTGAGATTCTCGATGCTGTAGTGCAGCAGGATGAAGTCATCGTTGGGCGCGTCCTTCTGCGCAAATGTTTCCTGCGTAACGCGGATGTTCATGGGATTGTTGGCGGCCCGATCTTCGAAAATGCCGATGCTCTCCTGGTCGGTGCGATTGCCCGGCGTGCTCACCCGCAGATCGCCGCCGGCTGCGGCGGTGAAGTCTTGATCATTGAGCTGCTGATTCCCGGCGATGAGTCCGCGCGCCGCATTGGAAATTTGTGTGGGTCCGGTTCCGGCGATGAGGCTGCCTTCGAACAGCAGGCTGGGCCCGCCGCGAAAGCGAAAGCCCAGGCCGCTGCCGGCGTCGGAGGGATCAAGGCTGCCCAGGCGGCCGATATTGGTGACGGTGGTCGCAACGTTGTTGATGTTGGCCGCGCCCGCGGCGGGCAGAACCGTCAACGTAAAGCGATCGACATCTTGATATCCCGCCGTGGCAATGTTCAAAGTGAATGCAATGGGGTGGCCGCTCGGTGCATTATTCGCCACCGTAAAACGCAACGGCTCGGGCGCCACCGCCTGCTGCAGCGTGCCCAAGCCGGCGAGCGTCGTGGTGGCGGTGGTCACCGTGGCGTAGTTGTCGCTCTCGCTGAGCGTCAGGCTGAGGTTGCTGGCAGGCGCGAGATAATTGCGCAGGGTGACCGTCACGGCAACCGTCTCGCCCGGCTCGATGACGCCGTCGCCGTCGGTTTCGGTGAAGCTGACGCTCGTCAGCCGCACGGCGGGCGAGGACGCGGTGACGGCGCGTTCCGCGTTTATGCGACCGCGGCCCAACAGGCCGGCGTACGACGGATTCCTGGCGTCGATGTCGTCCGCGGTGACGCGCACCTGCTCCGCCGCCTGCAGGCCGTTCCACTCGGGATGCTGCGTGCGCACCAGCGCCACCAAGCCCGCCACCAGCGGACAGGACATCGAAGTGCCGGAGTAATTGACATAGTTGCCGTTGCTGATCGTGCTGAGAATGCCGGTGCCGGGCGCAGTGACATCCACCCAGGTGCCGTAATTGCTGGCCGAGTACTTGAGATCATCATTGGTGGTATTGGCCACCGCCAGCACGTTGCGGTAGGCCGAGGGGTAGTGCAGTGCCGCCGAATTGTCGTTGCCCGCGGCCGCCACCACGGCGACGCCCAAATCCGTGACGTAATCGATGACATCCTGTTCAAAAGCAGAATTGCCGTAACCGCCCCAGCTCAGGCTGATGATGTCGGCGCCGTTGTTCGCGGCATACAAAACGCCTTCGAAGCCGAAGGTAATGTAGCGGTCGGCTTCCGGATCGCCGGCGCAAATCGGCATCAGCCTGGCGTTCCAGCTCATGCCGGCAACGCCGGTGTTGTTGTTGGTCACGGCAGCGGCGATGCCCGCGGTGTGGGTGCCGTGATCGGCGTTGCTGGGCGTGCTCGCCAAGCCGGTGGGATCCGGTGAGTTGTTCGCGAAGTTCCAGCCATGCACGTCATCGGTGAAGCCGTTGCGGTCGTCATCCACGCCGTTATTGGCGATCTCACCGGGATTGCGCCACAGGTTGGCCGCGAGGTCGGGATGATCAATGTCCGTGCCGCCGTCAACGATCGCGATCACCACGTTGCCCTGCTCGCCCCGCACCGTATCCCACGCCTGCCGGGCGCGCACGACATTGAAGAAGGGTTGATTCAAGTACAGCGGATCATTGGGCGTTGCTGCGATTTGGTGAATCTGCTTGGGCTCGGCATAAACCACTTCCGGGCTTCGGCGCAAGGCCGCAGCCACTTGCTCCGGGGCGGCGGAATGGTTGAAGTAGGCGAAATAGATGTTTGCGATCGGCACGGCCTGCGATTGCCGGCGCTGTTGCTCAACGGGCAACACGGGCTGCAGGTGGTGAATCCCCTGCGCCTGCAAAATCGCGGCGAGCGCGGTGTTGCCGGGGGCAGCGGATCCTTCACCGGCGTGCTGGCCGCCGGCGAATCTGACCACCACCACGCCGGGTGCATAGATGGCACTGTTTTGCTGCACAGGCCGCCCGCTGAAGGCTCCCTTGCCGGCGGCAAATGTGATCGTCGCCATTGCCAGGCACAGCACGATCCCTCTCCAGGCCGCTGTCGCTGAGAATCGAGTCCGAGGCATGAATAGTCCTTTGTCTTGGAGTTGAAATTGAATTGGGGCACTGTTATCTTCGCGCGTCGGGAAGTGGGCAAGAATAGCGCGCTGCCCGCGGAAAAGCAAGGGCTTTTTGCGACAAGCCGTATTGCCCCAGTTATGGGTGAAGATGATCCGCCACGGCTGGGCCGTGGCATCACAGCTTGAGGGGCGATCCGCCACGGCTGGGCCGTGGCATCGCAGTGTGAGACGCGATCCGACAAAAGCAACGGTCCAACCGTTGCTGATCAACATGCGATTGTCTCTGTTGCCTGTGAAGACGATCCACCACGGCTGGGCCGTGGCATCACAGCTTGAGGGGCGATCTGCCACGGCTGGGCCGTGGCATCACAACCTCCAGCTCCGGGCGCCAAAAGCAACGGTCCAACCGTTGCTGATCAACATGCGATTGTCTCTGTT
>JBBIKM010000281.1:0-5574 GCA_037445455.1 bacterium
GATTTTGGTGGCGGACAGGCGGGAAAAGACACAGGCCGTGAGAAAACGCACGGCCTGTGGTGGAATTGCGGCGGGCGAAAAAGACTGCAGCGCGGTTTACGCAATCGCAGGTTGTTGGTCGATGACGCCCGGGGCCTCCGGCTTGGGCTTGCGCGAGCGCTTGCCGAGCACGATCTTGATCACGTCATCCATCTCGCTGACGAAATGGAATTGCATCTGGTCGCGCACGTGCTGCGGGATTTCCTCGAAGTCTTTGCGGTTCTTCTCCGGCAGAATCACCTTGTCGATGCCGGCGCGTTTTGCGGCCAGCGCCTTTTCCTTGATGCCACCCACCGGCAGCACCAGGCCGCGCAGGGTGATTTCGCCGGTCATGGCGTAATCATGCGCCACCGTGCGGTCGGTGAGCAGCGACATCAGGGCAACGAACATGGTGACGCCCGCGCTCGGGCCGTCCTTGGGAATGGCGCCCGCCGGCACGTGAATGTGAATGTCGGTTTTGTCGAAGAGATCCTCGTCGATTTCGTATTGCCTGGCTTTGCTGCGAATGTAGGAGAGCGCCGCCATCGCCGATTCCTTCATGACATCGCCGAGGTGGCCGGTGAGGGTCAGGCCGCCCTTGCCGCGCATTTTGGTGGCTTCGACGAAGAGAATGTCGCCGCCCACCGCGGTCCAGGCCAGGCCGGTTGCCACGCCGGTGCGGCTGGTGCGTTCCTTGGCATCGGAAAAATACTTGATCACGCCGAGATACTTTTGCACGTTTTCCCGGGTGACGGTGCGCCTGGGCTCCGCGGCCTCTTCCTGGCCCTTGTTCTCGACGATCTCACGCGCCACGCCGCGGCAGATGTTGGCAATTTCGCGCTCGAGGTTGCGCACGCCGGCCTCGCGGGTATAGGCGGAGATCACCTGCTCGATCGCCTCCGGCTCGAAAGTGACCTGCTCGGGCTTCAAGCCGTGCGCCTCGAGTTGCTTGGGCACCAGAAACTTCTCCGCGATGCGCATCTTGTCTTCCGCGGTGTAACCCGGCAGCTCGATGATCTCCAGGCGATCCTTGAGCGCGGGATGAATCGGGTCTTCGAGATTGGCGGTGGCAATGAACATGACCTTGGACAAGTCGAAGGCCACTTCCAGGTAGTGATCGCTGAAGGAGAAGTTTTGCTCGGGATCCAGCACTTCGAGCAGGGCCGAAGAGGGGTCGCCGCGAAAATCCGCGCCGACCTTGTCGATTTCATCGAGCATGAAGATCGGGTTGTTGACCCCGGCCTTCTTCAAGCCTTGAATGATGCGGCCCGGCAGCGCGCCGATGTAGGTGCGGCGATGGCCGCGGATTTCCGCCTCGTCGTGCACGCCGCCCAGGGAGATGCGCACAAACTTGCGACCCATGGCGCGCGCGATCGAGCGCCCCAGCGACGTTTTGCCCACGCCCGGCGGGCCGACGAAGCACAGAATCGGGCCTTTCATATCCGGCTTCAGTTGCCGCACCGCGAGATATTCCAAAATGCGCCGCTTGACCTTTTCCAGGTTGTAATGATCCTCATCCAGCACCATGCGGGCATAGTTCACGTCGAGATTGTCCTCGGTTTCCTTGCTCCACGGCAGCTCGATCAGCCAATCGAGATAGGTGCGGGAAACGGTGTACTCGGCGGCGGCCGGCGGAATACGCGCCAGACGATCCAGTTCCTTCTCCGCGACTTTCCGCGCCTCCTCGGGCAGCCTGGCTTCTTCGAGTTTTTGCCGCAGCTCGTTGATCTCGGTGGTGCGCTCATCCTCGTCTTCGCCCAGTTCGCGCTTGATCGCCTTCATCTGCTCGCGCAGATAGTATTCGCGCTGGTTCTTGGAAATCTCGCCCTGCACCTCGCTTTGAATCTTGCTGCCCAGTTCGAGAATCTGCAACTCCTTGCTGAGCAGAAAAGTGGTGCGCTCCAAGCGCCGGCGAATGTCGGTGATTTCCAGAATGTCCTGCTTCTCCTGCATGGGAATGTTGAGATTCCACACAATGACGTCCGCCAGACGGCCCGGGCTTTCGGTGTTCATCACCAGCATGGTGTGTTCGGGAGTCAGGTAGGGCGCAAGATCGACCGCTTTTTGAAATTGCGCGCGCAGGTTGACCACCATGGCATCGATGTCCATGCCCTCAACCTTGCCCTCGGGATAGGGCTGCACCGCGACGGTCAGGTACGGGTCGGTCTGCACAAAGTCCAGCAGGCGGGCCCGTGCCACGCCCTGCACCATTGCGCTTTGCGTGCCGTCCGGCATTTTGAAGATTTTCATTACCTGCGCAATTGTGCCCCAGCGATAGAGATCTTCCGGACTCGGATCATCGACGGAGCCATCTTTTTGCGCCACCACCATGATCAGACGATCACTGCGCATGGCGGCATCGATCAAGCGCACGGATTTCTCTCGTCCGATCGACAACGGCAAAATCTGCTGCGGAAAGATGACGGTATTGCGCAGCGGCAGCAGCGGCAGGACTTTCGGAATTCGAATTTCGATTCCCACATCATCGGAATCTCGATCTGTGCTCATATGCAATCCCTGTATGGGTTTATTGATGGACTTTCACACGCGCGAGGTTTCACACCCGAAACCATTTTCCCTGATTAAATTCGGCCGGAAGACACTGCTCCCGACTTCGCACTGCGCAAATTGTACAAACGTTGTGCCAACTTCTCCAAACACGGCTTAACGAAGGTCACGCCATCCGAAAGACTTTAGCGCTCCGAAATTCTGAAAGTTGACTGAGAGTTCGGCAATCTTCTGGCAGAATGTCAGATTGCTGAAGTGGTAAAATTGTCAGGAAGGTCAGGACGTCAGACGATCGTTCAAGGCCGCAAGCTGGGCGGCCATCGCCTCCAACATGCGCCTGTCGTTGCGCCAAAAGGCATCAAGCGTGTGGCTGTCGATGTCAATCTCGCCGTAGATGCGCCGGCCTTTGATGGGCACGACGATTTCCGATTTGGTTTCCAGGCTGCAGGCCAGGTAGCGCGGGTCGGCGTTCACATCCGGCACCACGATGGTTTGTTCCCCGGCGACCGCGGCGCCACAAATGCCACTGCCGATCGGAATGCGCACATGCGGCGTGGGCGCGCCCAGATAATTGTGCACCACCAGCTCGTTGCCCGCCACCAGGTAGATTCCCACCCAATCATATTTGGGAAAATGGGATTTCAGTTTTTGCACCAGGAAAGCGTAGGTCTCATCCAAGCCGGAGGCGGTGGCGATGAATTCACGCAGTTCCTGCTGCATCACTTCACCCAATATCACCTCGAGGCCGCGGCGGTAACTTTCCACCCCCAAACCGGAAATTTGATCGCGGCAAACTTCGCGCAGCACCGACACGCGCCGGAAGGCTTCGCGCTGGTGAATGTCGGAGAGATGCACTTCCACCGCGGGCAGATTGATCGCGGCGAGGGCATCGCGCAGGGCGTAGCTGTAATGGCCGAGCGCGCCCGGATTGATCACCACGCCGGCAGCCGCGTGGCGCTCGCGCTGCAGGAAGTCGATCAGCGCGCCCTCGTGATTCGATTGAAAGCAATCCACCAGCACATGCGAGGCCGCGGCGAAGCGCGCCAGCTCGGCGTTCAACCCGGCCAGCGTCAAGCGGCCGTAGATTTCCGGCTCCCGCTCGCCGAGCAGGTTCAAATTGGGCCCGTGGAGAACGAGTATTTTCTGCATGCGTTGCGACGAAGGTGACGTGAGAGCGTTTGCCGATCCTGGCGTGGTCAGCCGGCTCACAGACTTTCGCGGATGAGCTGTGAGATGATCGCCGCGGTTTCCTGCGGCGTGTGTTGCGCGAAGCTGTCGACCGTCAGGGCGGCACGGCGGTAGTATGGCTCGCGTGCGTTCAACAGGGCGCGGATGAACAGGGGCCGCTCGGCGGGCGCGATGCGGTTGAGCATCGGGCGGCCGGCTTCATCTTTCAGGCGCCGGTACAGCTCGTCGGGCAGGCAGCGCAGATAGATCACCAGGCCCTGCGCCAGAATCGGCCAGGCGCTTTCCTGGGTGGGCGTGCCGCCGCCCAGCGCAATCACCGCCCGTTCGCGGCCGAGCAACTGCTGCAAGAGATTCACTTCCACACTGCGGAAGTAGGGCTCGCCGTGCAGGTCGAAAATCTGCTCGATTGGCATGCGCTCCTGCCGCACGATCTCCTCGTCCAAATCCACAAACTGCCAGCCCAGCTCGCGCGCCAGCAGCCTGCCGATCGTGCTTTTGCCGCACCCCATAAAGCCAATCAAAAAAATGTGTTTTACCGGTTTGCGCGTGACCAAGCTGTCCATCGTTCGAGAATTTCCTGCATCGTGTCGCCGCCGAATTTTTCCAGCAGGGCATCGGTGAGCACGAGCGCCATCATCGCTTCGCCGATCACTGCGGCTGCCGGCACGGCGCACACATCCGAGCGTTCGATATGCGCGGCGGCCGGTGCCCTGGTGCGCAGGTTGACGGAATCCAGCGGCCGCATCAAAGTGGAAATCGGCTTCTTGGCGGCGCGCACCACCAGCGGTTCGCCGTTGGTGATGCCGCCCTCCAAGCCGCCGGCATGGTTGGAGGCGCGATGAAAACCGCGTTCAGCGGTGTGATAGATTTGATCCTGAAACGCACTGCCCCAGCTCCCGGCGCCGGCAAAGGCGTTGCCGATTTCCACGCCCTTGACCGCCGGGATGCTCAAGAAGGCGGCTGCCAGCCGGGCATCGAGGCGGCGGTCCCACTGCACGTGGCTGCCCAGTCCCACCGGAACGTTGAGCGCCGCCACTTCAAAAATGCCGCCCACGGTGTCGCGCTCCGCCCGCGCCTGATCGATGAGCGCGACCATTTCCCGGCCGGCCTCGTCATCCAGACAGCGCACCGGCGAAGCCTCGCTGCGTGCGGCGATTTCGGCCACCGGAATGTCAAACGCCGCTTGTCCGATTTCCAAAAAGGAGTAGCGGCTGCGCGCCTGTTGAATTTGCACGACGTGGCTGAGCACGTCAATATTGAACGCCGCGAGGAATTTTCGCGCCACCGCCGCCAGCGCCACGCGCATCGCAGTTTCGCGCGCGCTCGCGCGTTCCAGCACATTGCGCAAATCATCGGTTTGATACTTGATGCCGCCCGCCAAATCCGCATGCCCGGGCCGCGGAACTTCCACCGGCGCGACCTCCCCGCTTGCCGGCGCCACGGCCATGCGGGTTTGCCAATTCGGCCAATCGCGATTTTCGATTTGCAACGCAATCGGCGAGCCGAGCGTCCTGCCGAAACGCACACCGCTGAGAATGCGGGCGTGATCCTGCTCGATGCGCATGCGGCCGCCGCGGCCGTGACCGCGTTGGCGGCGCTGGAGCTGCTGGGCGATTTCCGCCTCGCTGATCTCCAGGCCGGCGGGCATGCCTTCCAATATACCCACCAGGGCCTGGCCATGCGACTCACCGGCGGTGAAATATCGAATCTGGCTCATGCGAATGCCAACAATGAAAGACGGGCGTCATTTCGGGATCACGCGGCGGTCATAATAGCGATTTGCAGGTTGTAAATCAAGACCGGCCTTGCTTTCCAGCCCAGGCCCGCATTACATTGCGGCAAAATCATTCATCGCCACCG
>JBBIKM010000282.1:0-5471 GCA_037445455.1 bacterium
CTGCTCGGCAAAAGCGGCGAGCTGAGCGACCTCATCACCCTGTTCAGCGGGCTGGCGGAGATCTACACCCAGCTCGGCAATCAGATGCAGGCGGATTTCTACAAGGAAGAATTGCACAAGGCCTATCAGGATTTGGGCGACAAGACCGGACAAACCGGCTCAACCGAAGACTTGAGTCACTGGCAGGTCCGCTTTAGCACGTATCAGGAGGCCAGGCAACACTACGAAAAAACCATGGCGCTGCATCGCCAGGCGGGCAGTCGCGCCGGCGAGATTCAGGCACTCAATGAAATCGGGGAGATCGCGCGGCGCGCGGGTAAAATGCAGGAGGCGCTCGCCCACTTTCAAACCGCTCTGCGCCGCATGGCGGAATTGCAGGATGAGAGCCGCAAAGCAACCGTGCTGAGCAACCTGGGCATGGTTTATCTGGCGCTGAATCAACGCCCGCAGGCCGAAAGCGCGCTGCAGGAAGCGCTGCGGCTGCAACAGCAGGCGGGCGAAGCCTCTGCGGCCGCGTTGACCCTCAGCCGCTTGGGCGTGCTGCAGACGGCACTGGGCCGTTATCAACAAGCGGGCGCTTATTTTCAAACCGCGGCGGAGATTTATCAGGAAGTGAACGACCCCGCGACTGAAGTGGAAGTCTGGCAGCAGGCCGCGGCAATGTATCAACAAGCCGGCGATTATGCGCTGGCGGTGAACAGCTTGCAGCATGCCCTGGAGCTTTGTCAACGCACTGGCGACCCCAGCCGCGAGGCGCGGGTGCAGCAGCAGTTGGGCATCGTTTATCGTCGTGCCAGGGATTATCCCGAGGCGCTCCGCGCTTTGCGTTCGGCGCTGAATTTGAGCCGGACTTTGGGCGACCAGGATTTGGAGCACAAAGTGCTGGGCCAGCTCGGTTACTTGCACGAGATGCGGGGCGAGAAAGCGCAGGCACTGGCCTGGTACAAACAATCGGCGGCGGTGCTGGAGGAAAGCCTGCCGGTGCCGGCGCTCGGCGGCTTCGAGGAGCCGGTGGGCGAGGACGCGGTGAATGTGTATCGCCGCATGGTCGCTTTGTTTTTCGAGCAGGAAGATTATGAGAATGCGTTCAGCTATCTCGAACGCGGCAAGGCACGCCCCCTGCTCGACGCGCTGTTTGCCAACCCCGGAGAAGTTGCGCCCGGCCTCGAACCGGAATTGCGTGAAGCCGAGAGAAGCCTGCTGAGCCGCGGCGCGCGTCTGCGTGCCGAGTGGCAATCCGGCATGGGCAGTCTGCGCCAGCGCCTCATCATCGAGCAGCAAAAGGAAACCAACACGCAGTGGAAGCTGCTGGCGCAGCGCGTGCAGTTGGCACATCCGGAATATGCCGCGTTGAAATTCCCCGCGCCGCTGCGCGTGCAGCAGGTGCAGAATGAAATCTTGCAGGACAATGAAGTGCTGCTGGAGTTTTTTCTCGGCGAGCGCGCGCTCTACAGCTTCGTCATCGGCAGGAAGAACCTCTATCCCTTCCTCGTCCGGCTCGATCGGGAGAAACTGACCGCGAAAGTGACGCAGCTCATCACCTCGCTGAACGGCGGCGCCGCTGCCCGCTTTGATCCGGCGCTCGCATATCAACTCTACCAGATTCTCATTCAGCCGCTGGAGACGCGCATTGCCGCGGCCAATCAGCAGCAGGAATTGGCGGCGTTGATCATCGTGCCAGACGGCATTCTGCACTACCTGCCGTTTGATGCGCTCGTGACGCAGGCGCCTGCCGCCCCAGGCACGGCCCGGCAGGCGGGCACGGCATTTTTGGTCGACCGCTATCCCTTGACTTATTCGCCCACTGCGGCACTGTTGCGCAACGTGAGCAAACGCGCGCCCGCGGGCTATTCCGGCGACCTACTGGCCCTGGCGCCCTTTGCCAGCGCGAGCAACAACGGTGTCGCGCGCGTGCCGGTGAGTTATCTCGACGATCTGGCGCCGGCGGGCAAACCCGTTGTGCCGGCGGCGCGGGCCCCGGCTTTGCCGTATTCGGCACAGGAAATCAAACTGATCAGCGCGCACAGCAAGAACGTGCGGGCCAAATTGAACGCCGAGGCCACGCGCGAGCAGTTGCAGCATTATGCCGGCGGTCATCGCTTTCTGCATTTGGCGACGTTCGGTTACCTGGATCCGCAGGAACCGCTGCAATCGGCTTTCCTGCTCAGCGACGGCTTTGTGCGCGTCGCCGACATCTACAACATGAATCTCAAGGCTGAACTGGCGGTCTTGAGCGCCAGCACCACCAAGCTGGAAGACACGAGCAGCGGCCAGGATCTGAGCGGGCTGGCCAGTGCTTTCTTTCATGCCGGCACGCGCTCGCTGGTCATCAGTTTGTGGCGCAGTGAAGAGCGCACAGCGGCCGAGTTGCTGGCGCAGTTTTATGCCAATTTGAATCGCGGCATGAACAAGGCCGAAGCGTTGCGTGCGGCCAAGCGCGCAATGCGGACCGGCACTTCCGATCATCCCGGCCGGTGGGCGCCTTTTGTATTGTTGGGCGCCCGCTGAAGCGCGATTGTTTACAATTCTGTTATTGCGTAACTCCTGCCATCTCCGGAACCAGCTTCGTTATTCAGTCTCACCGTGAAACATCCGGCCGGCTTTGGCGCCGGTTTAACTTCAGCATTCTATCATGCCGCCGGCGGCGAAACACTGGCACCGATTTTGTCCTGCTTGCCCTCCCCACAACCTTCTGCATGAATGCGGCTTCAAGGGCTGGGCCGCCGCTTCATCCATGACACCTTTGTGATTGTGGGATTCGGCTTGCGGCAAGCACGGCGGCAAAACCCGCCCGGCTTGCCAGTCACTCAACAGATCCTGATGATTTGAGGCCGCCATGATGCACCCTTTGCACTCGCATCCCGATTCGACCATCTCGCTTGCTGCTGCTCCCGCATTTTGGCAATCCGTCGCCCCGGCGCCGGAACAGGCACTCTCGCTCGGCGCTCTCTGCGAGGCGTTGCCCGAAGCCGTTTGCTGTGTCGACGAAGATTTGATCGTGCGGCATTGGAATCACGCCATGGCGCGGCTGGTGGGCGTGACGCGCAAGCAAGCGCTGCAGAAGCCGGTGTTCTCGCTGGTGCCCAGCAGTTTCGAGCAGGGTTTGCGGGGGGAACTGCAGCGCTTGTTTGCCAGCGCGCACAGTGACCGGGAGGAGGACGCGACCTCGCCGCTGCAACTGCAGGGCGAATTTCAACAGCGCCATGGCAACGGCCCGAGCTTCACCTTTCGCTATCACCTCAGCGCGCTGCCGGTGGCCGGCGGGCAGCGCCTGGCCATGCTGGCGCTGAGTGAAATTCCCCAGGGCCGGATTCTGCGCAAGCACCATCAACTGCTCGAACAGCTCATGTTGCTGGGCAAGCTCAACACCAGCGTGGCGCACGAGCTGGCGGGCGCGCTCGACGTGATTTGCCACCGCCTCGATGACATTTTGGGGATGGCCGTGCAAAGCGGCAATCGGGAGCTGGAAGCGGGCTTGCACGACATCATCACGCAAGTTTACCGCATCAGCTATCTCACCAATAACATGGTCAGCCTGGCACGCGATGCCTCCGCTCACCTCGTCACGCTCGACCTCAACGACGCCATTCTGGAGGCACTCGCCCTGCTGCAACAAACCATGAATCAGGAAGTGTTGTGCACCATGGTGCTCGCCCCCAACTTGCCGCCGATCACCGCGGACGCGATTCTGCTGCAGGTGGCCCTGCAGAACCTGCTGAAATATGCGATTATGGCGGCCGGTGAAGATGCCGTGCCCAAAATGCAAACCGAAGCGCTGCCAAACGGCGAAGGCGTGGTGATTCGCCTGGAAGACCGCGGCGCCCCCCTCGAGGCCGAAACGCTCGAGCGTTTTTTCGATCCGGTGTTCAATGCGGAGAAATTCGGCCTGGGGGTGGGCTTGGGGCTTTTCCTGAGCCGGAGGATCATCGAAGCGCATCACGGCGAGATCGCCGTGCGCCCTCACGAAGCGCATGGCTCGGAGATCATCATTTCATTTCCGTCGGCGCGGTGTTGAGGCGTGCCTCCGTCCGGGCGCCGGCGTTGTGCTGGGCCTCCCACAGCTTCAAATATAGCGCGAGTTTCACCATCGCCGTCACCAACGCCAGGACCAGCCCGTGCTGGCCGTCGCGCCAGCCCTGCTTGGCCACGTATTTGTTCCAAAACGCCGCCAGTGGCCGGAAGAAAAAATCCCACCAATGCACGCGCCGGCCGGCGCGATCCAATGCTTCCAGCGAGCTGTAGCGATTCATGCGCGCCAGGCTTTCTTCCAGCGTGCGATGGGTGTAGTGCAGCATGTCGTGCTGCAGGTGAGCCAGAGTTCCCGTCACTGCAAAGCCCTCATGCGCATGCGTGTTGATCAGTCGCGCGCGCGCAGCGCGAAACAAGCGCAGTTGATAACCGGGATACCAGCCGCCATGCCGCATGAATTTTCCCAAGAACGTGCTCAAGCGGGGCAGGTAATAGCCGTCCGCGGCCGCGGGGTTCTGGAGAACCGACTGAATCTCGGCGGCGAGTGCGGGCGTGATGCGCTCGTCGGAATCCAGGCTCAGCACCCATTCGCCCGTGGCTTGCTCGAGGGCAAACTGCTTTTGCGCGGCAAAACCCGGCCAGGGCCTGACAAACCAGCGCACCTGCGCGCCGCCTTGTTGCGCTTGCGCCTCGGCGAAGGCACGGCACAGCGCCTGCGTCTCATCCGTGCTTTCGCCGTCGACAATGATGATCTCATCGGCAAAGGCCGCGCTCGCCAGACAGTCGCCCAACAGATGCGCCTCATTCTGGGTGATGATGATCACCGAAAGCCGGGGCGCGCCCGGCGTCCTGTTCTGGGTCATTGCTGGTGACTCTGCGGCATTTTCATTCATGTGGCGTCTCGCACAGTACCCGGTTCATTGCGTTTTTCGTTTGCATCAGGCGTCATTCTCTCCTGCTGATCCCCTCGGGATCAAGTTGGCCTTTTATCACGATGAGAGTATGCCATAGGACGCTCAACGTCAGAGTCGAATTCTGAATGTTCATGGCAGAATAATTTGCCGGCAGAACGATTCAAAATAATTCTGCCGTCGAATCATCCTGCCAAAGTCTTGCGGCGAGGCCCGGTAACCTCTTCGCATTTCGGGGGCAAAACTCCATTGCCGCTGGTCGCCACAGACGCCGAATTTCGCCGAGCGGCTATTTGCAGCTTGTCTGCAAAGCAGGTGGAACATAAAATCGAATTCTGATTCACAGCCAACCAGCCCCAAGGGGGCGATAGGTGATAGCGAAGGGCAACGCCCTGGAAACGCCGTCATCAAAAGAAATCACCAAGCCCCATCGGGGCGTGAGAGAACCACCAGAGGAATACCGCCCCCGCAGGGACGGTGCTCTGTTCCTTTGATTTGTCCACGTGATTCCGAGAGTCATTCAGAAAGAATCCCGTAAGGCTCTTGGCACTGTGCTCAAATCTTGAGAAGATCCTTGCAGGATGACAGTGG
>JBBIKM010000283.1:0-5463 GCA_037445455.1 bacterium
GCCAAGCCTTCGTAGAAATTCCGGAGGCCGGGCGGGCCATACAAGTGCAGTGGCCGCTCCTGCCGCATTTTGCCTTCGCCGTGCAAGGCCCACAGCAGCGGCGGCAGATCGGCAATGTGATCGAGGTGAAGATGGGTGATCAAAATCGCATCGACCGTGATCAGCGGCAAGCCGGCTTCCAGCCCACGGCGAATCACGCCGTCGCCGCAATCCAACAGCAGGAGATGATCATCGCACCTCAGGGCATAGCCTGCCATGCTGCGCTCGGGCAGCAACACCCGCGTGCCGGAGCCCAACACCGTGAGCGTAATCGCGTGTTGGATTTTGCCGCCCGGAGATTCCGCCAGCGTTGCGGCCATGGCTCAGCCCGCCGGTTGCGGCTTCACTTCGGCCGCCAGCCAGCGCAGATAATTTTCTGCGCCTGCGACGATGGGCAGTGCGATGATCTCCGGCACCTGGTAGGAATGATGCGCCTGCACGGTGGCAATTAATTCCTCCAGCAGCGGCCGCGTGGTCTTGATGAGCAACAGCACCTCTTCCTGCTCGTCGATTTTACCCTGCCACCAGAAAAACGAACGAATGCCGGGCAGGAGATTGACGCAGGCTGCGAGCCGCTGTCCGACGATCAAGTTTGCGAGCGTTGTGCCTTCTTCTGCATTGGCGGCAGTGACCAGCACCACCAGCTTGTCGTTGAGATTTTCCATTGCCATTTTTCAGCACGCTGTGTCCTGCTGACCCTTCGGCTCTGCCACGAATGATCACTCGCAGGAAGGAAGAAACTTGACGGGGCGGTCGCCTGTGCCGGGCGGGACTCGCGGCCTCGCGGGGTGCGGCGTCAGCGAATCCAGCTCGCCGGCAGGAACCGCCGGGTGAAATGCCACATCGTGAAGCATTCCACGGCAAAGGCCATGAAACCGAGATAGCCGTAAAGCGGCATCTCGAAGAGCTTCGGCTGGTTGAAGTAGGGCACGGGGTAGACCCATTTCGCGCCGGCCCCAAAATTCCAGAATTCCCAGAGAAAACCGCAGATCAATCCGGCGGTGAACAGCGTCAACAAAGTGCTCAAGGAGCGCCGTTCCAGCTCGCGCAACAGCGAGGGCAGGCCCATGCGATAATTCAGCGGATCGAGCAGGAAGATGAAACCGATCCATACGAAGACAAACAGGTAGCGGGCCGTTGTCGCCGGCAGAAACAGCGGCACCGTGCAGCACAGAAATCCGAAAACGACGAACAGGCGCAGCATGCCGGGCGGCAAAACCAAAGGCGTGGCGGCTGCGCTTTTCAATTTCGCCTGACGAAACAGCCCGTGCGCCTGCAGCAGGTCGTGGGTCATCAAAATGCCGGGAAAGATCGTGGCAAACGACCAGATGAAGCCAATGAAGCGAAGGGGGAGATTCTCGGGAAGATTCACATAGGCCCAGTTGCGCAGGTGCAGGTTGTAGCCTTCGAACATGAACCAGTAAATCACCGAGAAGAAGGCCATCGCCCCGAACTCGCGGGCATGAGCGAAAATGAAGGACTCGCCCCGCTGTTTGAGCAGCAGCGCGTCGAGCAACAAGAGACAGCCCGTCCATTGCACCGGCGTGAACCAAACCCACACGGGGTTGACTTTGGCAAACATGAGGATTTGGCCGGCAAGCATGATGGCGAGGCCCAGCAGACCGTGCCAGGGAAGTGGCAGGCGCCGTGCACGCGGCAGGGTACGGGCGCCAACGGGAGGAGGGGGCATGGCAGCCTAGTTCAGGAATTCGGGTGAGCGGGACATGCGCTCGAGTATGATGCGGTTGAAGCGGCTGCGATAGATCATCTCAAAAACCGCTTCCTTGTCCGGAAACAGCATGAGGGCAAAGCGTTTGGTCAGATGGATCAACCGGCAGGCTTGCACCACGGAAACCGAGGGGCTTGCCAGCAACAGGCAAATCAAATCCGCCACCCGGGAAAGCTGCCAAGCTTTCTGGCGGTCTTCCTGCGCGGCGGGATCGCCGGCATGGGATTGATTCGGTTTTCGGGCATCGGTCATGATGAAGCCACCTGGTTTGCGATTTCCACAACGGCCAGCGAAGTATAAAGTTTGCTTGCAAGAAAGGCAAGAGATTCTTTACTTGGAACGGGCCTGCCCGCCGGCCGGTATAACAGGGCGATTGTCGACACGAATGGCTGCTGCTGCGATTGGAATGTCTATGCGCTCACTCGCGATGAGAAGGTTGGTCTGTCTGGCGGCAATGTCGCTCCCGCTGCTGCTGCGCGCGCAAATCATGCCGCCGCTCTTCCCGGGCGCGGTCCACCCCCATCTTGATTCACTCAACCTTTCTGCTGTTCTGCCGGATTCCAATGATGCCATCGCCATGCGCGCGGATTCTTCGGCCGCCGCTATCTTGCGCGGTGAAACGCCGGAAGCGCGCTTGCGGCGCTTGCGCCGGCTGGCATTTGTCGAGCAAATGCTGGCGCATGCCTCTTTGGGCGTCATGGATTCGACGTTGGCGTTCCGGCTGGCCGCCTACGTGCCGGTGATCGGATTGACCGCGGAAGAGCTGGCCCGCCTGCAGCCGCAGCGTGACCCAGTCGCTGAAGCCGTGCGCCGCGATCAACTTGGCGTGCCTTCGCTGTTTAATCTCGGGGAAGCGTTGGGCAAGGGCGTGAAATATCTCGCCAACAGGACCGGCCTGGCGCGATCGCAACCCAATCCCTGGACGGCCATTCCTTCGATTGCCGAGGTCAGTGTCATGAAAGTGCTGTGGCAGGAGGGCAGGGCCACGCCTTCGGCGATCTATTCCCGGGTCGACAGTCTGGCATTGACGGTGAAGGATCTTGAGGTGCTGCTGGAAGACTTGCGCGCGCGCGGCTGGCTCACGCGCGTGCAGGTCTCGCCGCAGAATGAATTCACCGCCTTCGGCATCGTGAAGTTCGAAATGAGCC
The DNA here is from genome assembly GCA_037445455.1 of bacterium. Classification (GTDB taxonomy): domain Bacteria; phylum Zhuqueibacterota; class Zhuqueibacteria; order Zhuqueibacterales; family Zhuqueibacteraceae; genus Coneutiohabitans. The sequence continues at coordinate 2,917 of JBBIKM010000283.1, forward strand.
GCAAAAACGTCAAGAACCGCGAGTTTCTCTACCAGCCGGTGATTCACCGCGAGGACATGCTGGCCTATCTTGATGCTTCAGCCTATTCGCGGCAAGTGCGCCACGCGCACGGGGATGATCTTGTGGTGGCGCATTTGCGCCACCTGATGACGATTCTGGCAACGGAAGGGACGGCAGGAAAAAACTGAAGGATCGAGACCGCGCCCGCCGGCGTCCTTTCTCCTGCCGCATGACGCGGGCAGGGCTGGTCTCGATCCCACTCCATTCAGAAGAGGAAGGCCGTGGTCAGGGCCACGCTGCGGATGGGTTCGAGATTGCTTTCGACTTGCGTGTAGTAATAGTCAAACGCGTTGTAGACATTGAGCGTGATTTCCGCCGGTGCCAGGCGCACGCCCGCGCTGAAGTTCGTGACCCGCTGCGCGACGTTGGGCTGGTCGGGAAAAACGCAGAATTGCACCCGGCTGACGTAGCGCGAATCGACGCCCAGGAAGTAGCGGCCGAGCGTGAGGGTGGCATTGCCGGTGAGCAGGTGGCGCGGCCGGTAGCACAGCGGTTCATCGGAAGATTCGGTCACGCCGGTGACATCGTTGCGGCGTTCCAACTGCCGCGCGTCGAGATAGGTATAGCTTCCTCCCAGGGACAGCCGCCGGTTCCAGAAGGAGGTATTGAAATCCAGTTCCGCGCCGCGGATGCGCGCCCGGTTGAAATTTTGGAACTGGATGACATTTTGATTGCGCTTGGTGACAAAGCGGCCTTCGATCAAATCCTCATAATCACTCCAAAACACGGCGGGATTGATAAAGACATTGCTGAGCACGAATTGCCCGCCGATCTCATGCGACCAGCCGATTTCCGAGCTGAGATTGGGATTGGGAATCACCACAAAGCCGCTGGCTTTGGTCAGCGTGAAAAGCTCGGCCATGGTGGCGGCGCGAAAACCGCGGCCGGAGGACAGGCGCAGCGACGCCGCAGGCGAAACCACATAAACCAGCCCGAAGCGCGGGTTGAGATGATACTCCTGCAGACCCGTGTCCACCCAGTGATAATCAAAGCGCAAACTGCCGGTCAACGTCAGCGCCGTGCTCGATTTCCATTCGTGCTGCAAATAGGCGGAGAAATCACGGCCGTCGTGCGTGCCGAACAGCGTGGAGTTGATGCTGTTCAACGTTCCCGACATGCCCACCGTGGCGGAATGCACGGGATTCAACTCGATATCGAGCTGGGCCTCGAGGTCGTTTTTGCGGGCGCGTGAATCGATGTGCGGACTGGCGTTTTGCACGAATGGATTGGGATCGGTTTCGGCGAGATCGTTCTCGAAGCGGCTGTAGTAAAGGGAATTGCGCAGCCGCAGCGTCATGTTGCTGGCCAGCAGGGTTTGATAGGTGACGCCGGTTTGCAGGCGGCGGGTATGCGTGTTCAAGCCGGCGGAGGCTTCCGGCACGCGCGTGATCTCGTTGATGCTCTGCGCCGCGATGGCCTCGCCACCGTAGTTGTTGGCGAGATTGGCATAAGCCGTGAGGAACGACGTGGAGGTGAAATTGTATTTCAACTTGGTATAGCCGTTGAAGCGGCGATAGTTGCCGTTTTGCGAATAGCCGGTCGATTCCCGGCGGCCGAGCGAGGCGCGCACGCGCAACTTGCCGAACGCGCGCGAATGGGAAATATCCTGATAGTTGTAAAACAGCGTGCGCTCGGTGAAGCGCCATTCCGGATAGCGCGGCTTGTCGTAAATGCCGGTCGAGGTTTTGACGGCGGTGACCGGTTTCTCGCTCGGATCTTTGGTGATGATGTTGACCACGCCGCCCAGCGCGTTGCTGCCATAGAGCGAGGAGGCCGCGCCCTTCACCACTTCCACGCGCTCAACTTCATTGGGCGGAATTTGATCCCACTTGATGTCGCCGCTGTCGCCGGGCAGCATCGGCACGCCGTCGACCAGCAGCAGGACGCGCGTGCCCGCGCCGCGGCTGTAGCCGGAAGACCCGCGGATGTTGATTTGCCCGCCCATCAAATTCACCCCCGGCGCAAACTCCAGCAGCCGGTCCAGCGAAACAAAATTTTGCTGCTCAATTTGGCGCGCATTCACCACGCTCAAACTCACCGGGGTTTCCAGGAAGGACTGCGCCTTTTTGCTGGCGGTCACCACCACTTCCGGCACGTCAATGGCCGATTCCCGCAATTGAAAACTGACGCGCGTGGTATCGCCGGCATTCACGCGCAACACGGCACTCATGCTGGTGAGGTAACCGATCAAGGAGGCGCGCACGCGATAGTTGCCCGGCGGCACCCCGCGAATGAGGAAGCGACCGTGGAAGTCAACCTGCGCGGACCGATGCTGAAGCTGGCCGCCTCGGCCAGCGATGACGACGATCCTGAGCTGGGTCAGATGCTCTCAGGTCTGCAAGGGATCTTCGTGCGTGCCTACGATCTGCAGGACAAATCGCAGGCAGGGTTCGAGAAGGCGATTTCCTCCATCAGCCAGCACCTGCAACAGACCGGTTGGGAGACGATCGTGAAAGTTCGCGACCGCGATGAACGCGCTCACATTGC
>JBBIKM010000284.1:0-5444 GCA_037445455.1 bacterium
GGCAAACCCTTCAACTGGAAACGCGCCTACTCGCCGAGCGAATTCAGCGCCACCAGCTCGAACGGCGCGCGTGGCCGCCTGTGGCGTTTCTTCGATCTGGTTGCGCCCTCGCAGAAATTCAGCCCGGACACGCCCAACATGGACTTGCCCTTCTCCGTCAAGCCCGAGAAAAAATACTCGGTGAGTGATGTGATCTGGCTGTTGCGCGACAAATTCGACGGCACGCCGTTCTACACGGCGCGCGGCCTGCAGGGCGGGCCGTTCGAGAATCCCAACCGGCTGCCGTACGGCTTCACGCTCGACGGCAGGAAGTACAACACCGCGCGCTGCATCGGCGTCAATCGTGCGGAATATGTCACCGTCATCCAGTGCCGCGACTGGCTGCCCAATCCCATCGGCGGCCTGGTGTGGATCGGCTGGGGCGCGCAGGACACCGACTGCTTCATGCCCTTCTACCAGGGCGTCACGCGCATCCCGGAATCCTTCAAAATCGGAGATCACTGGACCTTCGACCGCAAGTCCGCACGCTGGGCCTTTGATTATGTCGACTTTCACACCCAGGTGGTCTACTCGCATGCCATCAAGGAGGTGCGAAAAGCACAGGAAAAATGGGAGAAACCGCTGCTGGAGCGCACCCCGGAAATCGATGCCTACGCGCTGCAGCTTTACAAAAAGTCGCCCGAGCAGGCACGGCAATATCTCACCGACTACTGCATCAACAACGCCAATCTGGTGATCAATGCCTGGTGGGAATTGGGCGACGAGCTGCTGGTGAAATTCAACCACCTGTGGTACTACGATATTCAGGAACGCAAACGCAAACCGCTGGAGTATCCCGAGTGGTGGCTGCGGGAGCTGGTGCGCTACAACAATCTGCAACCGCAACCGGAAGCACAGCCCTAACCCGCGACGCGCCGGACTTGCGCGTGCGACGCAGTCGCTGTACGAGCAGGCCCGGCGCCGCCGTAATTTCTCAAGGAGACTGATGATGAAGCCAATATGCCAGACGTTGGGATTGTTGTTGCTCGCCGCCGGGCTGCTCATGCTGCCGGCACAGGCGCAAGACAACGTGCCCAAGGCCAAACTGCCGGTGCTCACCACTTCTGCCGGCCAGAGCGCCGATGTGAATACTCTGAATGTGATCATGGAACAAGCCGGGGTGAGCTTCGACTATTGCGATGTGCCGACCGCGGCGATGGTCAAGGCGGGCGTCGGGCTGGGCGGCGCGAAGGCCAAGTCCGGCTTTCATGTGGAAATCAACACCGATCTCAATCAATTCAAAGCGGGCACGCCCTATCAAACCGTCATCTTCGCGATCGGTGCCAGCTTGAAGGGCATGGGCGCCTCCGGCTTGACGGTGGAGGCCGAAGTCAAACGCCTGACGGAGATCATTCAGCATTGCAAGCAGAACAAGATCTTCATCATTGCGGTGCATGCCGGCGGTGAATCCAAACGCGGCGCGCCGGGCAGCGACAACGAAAAGATGATCGAGGCGGTGGCGCCGTTCGCGAACTACCTGGTGGCAGTGAAGGACAGCAACAAGGACGGACGATTCACCAAGATTGCCAAGGACGCCGGCATTCCGTTCACGCAGGTCGACTATGCGCTGGGCATCGTTGACGTGATGAAGAAAGCCTTCGAATAATGACCCTGCACATCGGTGTCATTCTCCTGGTGATGGGGATGGCCTACGCGCTGGCGGCGTGGCGCAAGCTGTCCGTCGAAATTTGCATGCTTGCTGCCGCCGTCGCCGGCGGGCTGGCGGGCGCCTTCGTCAGCACGCCGCCTCTCCGCGAGTTGGCCCGGCATCTGGTCGAAGGCACTCTCACCTATCTCGACGTCATGCTGGTCTTCGTCACGGCCACGATTTTCATCACCATCGTGGCGGAGTCCGGCGGCGTGAACTATATCGTCAGAGGCATCATCCGCGCGTTTTATCGCCAACGCGTGATTGCGCTGCTGTTGTTGATGATCATCATACTCCTCCCCGGCGCCCTCACCGGCGCCGGCAGCATTTCGATCCTGACTGTAGGCTCGGCGAGCGCGCTGGCGCTCGGGCATCTGGGTGTGCCGCAGCGCAAAGTCGCGGCCATTCTCTTCATTCTCGCCGGACTGAGCGCGGCAGCCCCGCCGGTGAATATCTGGGCGATGATCGTCTGCGCCGGCACCGCCATTCCGTACGTCGGCTTTGAATTCACGCTCGGCATTCCGGTGTTGCTGCTGGGAACGTTCACCACACTCGCCCTGGGCGGGCAGCGGGAGCAGCACCGGCCATTGGCAGAAGTGCTCGAGGCCATGCCCGCGGTGCCGGCGGGCATGCGTTGGTGGAAAGTGCTGGTGCCGTTCCTGGTGTTCTTTGGGCTGGTGGTGGCTGGCCGGCTGTGGCCCTTCTCCATTCCGATTCTAGGATTGCCGTTGCAGTTTACCATCGCGGCGGCGGTCGCCTATTTGCTCAGCCCCAGGAAAGGCAACCTGCTCACGCTTTCGCGCGAGACGGTAAAGCTGCTGCTGCCGCTCCTGGCCACCATGGCGGTTGTCGGTTCGCTGCAGCAGATCATGACCGCGACCGGCGTGCGCGGCCTGATTTCCTTTGCCGTCATCAGCACGCCGCTGGTGCTGCTTTACCTTCTCCTGATCGTCCTCATTCCGGTATCCGAAGGCGTTTTGACCTACGGCGCCGCCGCGATCATCGGCATTCCCCTGGTCTGGTATCTTGATTCCATCGGCCTGCACGCCACCGTGGTGATTGCCGGCTTGAGCCTGATCTGGCCGCTGGGCGACGGCCTGCCGCCCACCGCTTTGATCGGGCGCCTCACTGTCATGGTGTCCGGCTACAAGGATTCCTACGGCTCGTTCCTAAAGGCAACCTGGCTGCCGTGGCTCATGATCACGCTGGTTGGAATTCTCATGATCATCTTCAGCGCCAAGCTCAGCTTTCTGGTCGGCTGGAGCATGTAACTCTTCCGGAGTCCCGCCATGTCACTCATCATGATTTTCTACCATGCCCTCAGCGTCTTCACTGCCGGCCTGTTGCTCTGGAATTTCATCCGCGAAAAGGAAGATCGCGAGAAGATGCTGCTGTACTTGCTTGTGCTGCTTCCTTTCATTTTGCGCATTCTGTGGATCAGATAGAAAAATGAACGCGGGCCTGAGGGCCGGCGCTGCGCCTGCCGGCCGGCGGGTCCGCGCTTCTTTGGAATGGAGAGAGGTGAAAATGTCACGCGACTGGAAGATTAAGACAATCTACCTTGCAGTGGTCGGCGCCCTGACCGCGCTTGCCGCCGTGCAGTTTTATCAGCACCGGCATTATCAGCTCCCCATCATCGCCGGGCCGGGCGTGACAAAAGTGACCAATCTCAGCGATTACTGCGAGAGCTTGCGGGGCACCATGGCCGATACCAAAGTGTTCTTTCTCGAAGGCAAAGAGCCGGGTGGCAAGGTGCTGGTGATGGCCAACACGCATGCCACTGAGATCGACGCGATCTTGGCGGCGCTCATCTTCATCGAGAATGCCGTGGTGGAAAAGGGCACGGTGATTGTCATTCCGCAATTCAACCACAGCGCCAGCCGGACCACCAAGCCGGGCGACGGCTATCCCCTCTTCTTTGAAATTCCGACGGCCTGGGGCAGCAAAAAATTCCGCCTCGGCGATCGCGGCGCCTCACCGCTGGAGCAGTGGCCCGACCCGGATGTTTACGTGCATTATCCCGACAGGCAGTTGTTGTCCTTTCTCGATGCGCGCAATACCAACCGCACCTGGCCGGGCCGGCCGGATGGCCCGCTGATGGAACGCGTCACCTATGCCGCCATGCAGTTGCTGCGCACCGAGCAGGTGGACCTTGCCATCGACGTACACGGCGCCGAAACCATGTTCCCGGTGACCAACTGCATCGTCGCGCCGGAAAAATCCATGCGCCTCGCCACCATGGCGTCCTTGACGGTGAAGGCGATGGAGGGATTCGAGAACCACGTCGAGCCTTCGCCGCAGGGCTTTCGCGGCCTCTCCCATCGCGAGATCGGAGATTTCTCCGAGACGCTGCCGTTTCTGTTGGAAGCGCCTTTTCCCTTTTTGGATCAGCCCACGGGTCCCAAAACGATTGATTTGCTGTTGACCGGCAAGGATTCGTTTCTCCTGAGCCTGGCCAGGCAGAAGAAGCTTTTTGTTCCGTATGATGAAACCGGCTGGCCGGTGAGCCGCCGGGTGGGGCAGCACTGTTCCGTGACCCTGGAAATCATCAACCAGTTCTCGCGCAAGAATGTCGGGCGGGCCATCGTGATCAGCAATGTCCCACGCTACGCCGAGATTGTGGAGAACGGCGTGGGTCATTACTATCATGATCCGCGCCAGGCGCCAAAGGAGAGTATCTATCAGAACTAGTGTTTTGTCACTTTGATCGCTCGGAGTGATGCCGGGTGGCATTTGAAGAGAATCTTTGTTCGGCACCGGGCGCCGTGCTGAAGTCATCACAAGATCCTCGCGGGATGGCACGGATGGTGGCGGTGCAAGGCAACAAACCTCGAAAACACTGTTGCATCAACCTCGTCGTCCTGCCCCGGGTGTTGCATGCCGGGTGCGCCAGCCAGGATCAAAGTGACGCCGCCATGAGGGCGCCTAGCGCTCACGGAATACCCTGGCGTTCAAGCTGAATTATGATGAACATGGACTACGCTGCACTGGCAGGCTTGTGGATCATTTGGTGTGCGATTCACAGCGGCATGATTTGGACAACCGTGACGGATGCTGCAAGACGCCGGTTGAGGGGAAAGTTCCGCTTCTATCGTCTGTTCTACAACTTGATTGCGATCCTGACCGTCATCCCGGTGATTCTCTATGGCCGATCATTGCATTCGCCTGTCCTCTTCCGCTGGGATGGTTTCCTGATCGTTTTGCAGGTATTCTTGCTGGCTGTGGCCCTTCTGCTGTTTCTCGCCGGCGCGCGGCATTATGACCTGCGGCAGTTCCTCGGTTTGCGCCAAATCCGCACGGGCGCTTCCCATGGCACACTTACGGCGACCGGCGGGCTGCACACCACCGGCATTCTTCGCCTCACAAGACATCCCTGGTATCTGGGCGCCATTCTGCTGCTCTGGGCCGGCGATTTGAGCGTTTCGACGTTGATTGGGAATATCATCCTCACCCTTTATCTGATCGTGGGCACCGTGCTGGAGGAGCGCAAGCTTGTTCTCGAATTCGGTGACGACTATCGCCGCTATCAAGCGCAGGTCTCCATGCTTTTTCCGCTGAAGTATCTCGCCGCGAAAATCCGGCAGTTTGACCACAAGTCAACGCGGAAGTCAAATCAGGTTGCAGGGCATTCAGAGTTGGAATAGAATTTTGACTTTTTGTCTCCAACGGCGCGAAATGTGACAGCGAAGGGCAACGCCCTGGAAAAGCCGCAATCGCGAGAAATAACCAAGCCCCACCGGGGCGAAAGGTGATAGCG
>JBBIKM010000285.1:0-5433 GCA_037445455.1 bacterium
TTGCCTTCAATAGTTTTGCCTATTTTTGAAAAGTTAGTGACATTGGGCTGGAAGCCTGCGCGACTTCACTTGTAACTGAGGGATTACCCCTGGGCGGCGCGCCCAAGGCCTCCCAAGTTCGCGGCTGCTTGCGCAGCGGGAATCTCAAAGCAAATCAATCCGGCAGGATTCGCTGCTGTGCTTCTCCGGCAGAGGGAAGCTGGTACTGCGGCAGGGCAACCTCAACGCAGCAGCAAGAGCTTGCGCGTCATCGTTTGCCTTCCGGCGGAGATTCGGCAGAAGAACACGCCGCTGCCGGTCGGCTCGCCCTGGGCGTTGCGGCCCAACCACGACAGGGCGTGCGTGCCGGCGGATTGCCAGCCTTCGAACAGGCGCGCAACCTCACAGCCCTGCAGGTCATGAATGCTCACCCGTACCAGCGCCGGTTGCGGCAAATGATAGCGAAGGTTCGTGGCCGGATTGAAGGGGTTCGGATAATTGGGGAACAGGATCAGCTCCACCGGGCCGTGAGGCAGCTCAGGCTCGCGCACGCCGGTGAGGCGGCCGTAGAACTCGTACACATCCGCCGGGGTGAGCGGCTTGTGCGTGCGAAAAGTGAATTCATCTCCCGGCGCCGGCGGGCGGTCACTGCTGGTGCCGGTAAACAACATCGACCACGTCAGCCGGAGCGCGCTCTGGTCGACGGGTTCGAGCAGAAAAATTTCATCAAACAGAGAGACAGTCTGATTGGCGTCGTTGTCCAGAAAAATAATTTCCACCGGCCGGCTGGCGGTGAGATTCTGCACCAGAAATTTCATGGGCACCGCGGCCGCGCCGTAGGCCGTGCTGGAAGTATCGACCACGTGATCGAAGAATTCCAGGCGATAGTCTGCCGGCTGGGGATAACCCTCCAATACTTCCGTTCCCAAATCGATGCGCGGCACGGTGATGGCAACTTTCAGCGTGGCTTCGCCTTTGGTGAAGCGCGTGCCCTCCAAATCGACCTCGGCGCGGGGATAGTCCTTGATCACCAGCCGCACGCCGTCGAACAGCGGCCCCTCGGAAACGCCGTCAAGCTCGCCCGCCTTCTCCACCACGGTGACCTGGCGGTCGCGATCGACGACGTGATAGTACTGCCGGCCGGCGAGCGTATCGAAGGTGACGCGATAGAGATGGCCGGTTAATTGCTCCGGTGCAACCACCTGAACCGTCACGCGGGCGCCGCTGTTGCCTGTCACGTGGGTCGCCGCCGGCCCGCCGGCGCGCGGTGTCACCTTCGCGAAGGGAAAGGTTTGATCGAAGGCCGTGGTCTGGCCGTCGCCGGCTGCGACACGAATGACCGCCTGCGGCGAATTGGGCAGGCTGGCGAGATCAATCGCGCGCGCCTGGCTGAGGGTATCCGTCCTTGCCGTGAACGTCTCAAACTGGCTGAAGACCTGTCCGCCGTCCGTGCTGTACAACAGGTTGACCGTCAGCGGGTTGTCCTCGGCATCTCCCAGCAGCAGCGCGAGCGTGAAGCGCTCCTGATCAAATACCTCGCCGGAGCGAAACTCGTCATTGCGAATTCGAACGAAGGGCGTGCCATTGCCTTGATTGTCGATGGTAAGAAAACCGGAACGATCCTGGCTGTAGATGAAGCCACGATCGTTTTTCAGGAAGATTTTGAGAACACCGAACGCACAGTCGGTCACTTCCTCGGTGTTCCAAAGGTGGATTCCGTTATTCGGCAGGGCGCGGGCGATCTGCTCCCAGTTTTCTCCGGCATCGCTGCTGAACCAAATCTCCACGCTGTCAGCCGGATTGCCGGCCTGCCACGCCACCGGAACCAGGCCCTGCCGGCGGCTGGCGTGCTTCAAATTCGTGAGCTGGAGGGCGCCAGGCGTCTGGCGGTATTTTTGAAACACCCATGGAAAGAGATGGGGATAGTCGTAGGATTCATCCCAAATCACGTGCCCGCCTTCGCCGTATTCGGTGTAGAGCAGGCTGGCATGACTGCGCACCTGTTGGGCGATCGTACTTTCCGGCAGGCCGGTGCAATCGCGATCGCGGCAGTGAGTGTAGACCACCTGTTGTCCCGCCTGTTGCAGCGCCCTCATCATGTCACGCGAGAAGCTGACCGGCACGGCGTCATCGCGCGTGCCGTGGAAATTCCAAATCGGCACGCCGGCAATCGTGGCGGCGCGCACGGGATCACCGCCGGCGCTCATCGGAATGGCAGCCGCGAAGCGATTGGGAAAGAGCGTGATCAAGTCCCACGTGGCAAATCCGCCCATCGACAGGCCGGTGACGTAGAGGCGATTGGCGTCGATGTGGAATTCCCGCTGCAGCGAATCGAGCAAGCTGCTGAGGGTCATGAGGTGATCATCCCAGCCCTGATTCAATGGGCATTGCGGGGCCACCACCAGGCAGGGATATTTGGCTTGATTGATCGGATCGGCCCACGCCGTCGCCAGGCGGTAGGAGCGAACCTGGGTGAAGTTGTCGGAGCCGCGTTCGCCTGAACCGTGCAGGGCCAACACCAGCGGGTAGAGGCGCGCGGCAGTGTAATCGGCCGGAACGAACAAACGGTAGGGCAGCGCCCCGCCCGGAGCAGGATGGCTGCGTGGCTGAAACTTCAGAGCAATGTCATCCTGCGCGACCAAGCGCGTGGCAAGAATGGCACTCAGGATAAAGACGACGGCAGCCCGCTTTGACATGTTGCCCTCCCGGTGTGATTGCAGGCAATGCGAAACAGTTCAACTGCGCTCGCCAGGACGAACGTGCAAGGCTTTTTTTGTTGCCCCGGGAATAGGGACGAAGGGACACGGTGAAGCGCCCGGCTGATGCCGCCGGCTCTGCTGGCGCGCAGCGACCGCGGCGAGGTTCGGTTGAGGAGCCGGCGATCAGCCCCGGGTCGCGCCTCAAGACACGGCATCGATCTTGGCGGCGAGCGCGAAATCCTTCCGGCTGATCCCGCCGGCGTCATGCGTCACCAAGTCGATGACGACACGGTTATAGACGTTTGACCATTCGGGGTGATGATTCATGGCTTCGGCCAGCAGCGCCACGCGCGCCATGAAGCCAAACGCCTCCACAAAAGAGGGGAATTGAAAGGACTTGTGCAGCTTGCCGGCGGCAATCGTCCAGCCGGACAACCTGGTGAGCTCCTGGTTGATCTCCTGCTCAGTGAGTTGGTGAACGGCAGCCATGGCAAAATCCTCCTCGCGAAATGAATGGCAGGTGAGCGCGGCGCTCGTGCTCTAACTTTCAGCGGTGTTAGAATAAGAAAATTCTGCTGCAGTGCAAGGCCAAAAAAAAATCAGAAGGGCGCCAACAGAAAGGGCGAAAGCAGGTTTGCTTTCGCCCGGTGCCAGCGAATGGAGGGTGCCGCCACGTGCCTGGCCGGGGCGGGCCAGACAGTGGCCGGGAGGGAGAGAATTCTATTTCAGCAACGTCATCACTTTGGTTTGGCGCTCGAGCGCCGTGGTCACGGTGAAGGCACCGTTGCTTACCTGTTCGCGAATCTCCAGGGCGTAGAGGTATTTGCCGCTGGGCAGCGCCTGGAAATCGTTGTCCAAACCATTCCACACATGCCGGTGCAGACCGGGCGGCAGCACGCCGTCTTGCATGGTGCGCACCGCCTGACCGAGCATGTTGTAGACGGTAAGCACGACATGACTTTCCTGCCGCAGGAAATAGCTGATTTCCGTCTGCACGTGTCCGGCATTCAGATTGAAGGGGTTGGGGAAATTCTGATGCAGCGTGAACAGCCGGGGCACCCCATTGCTGGTGCCGCTGCGGTCGCCCTGCAAATCGTCCACGAAAACAAAGTACATGGTCAGGGCCACGTCTGTGCGGCCGCCGGCGGCCATATTGCCGCCCAACTGCACGCGGCCGGGATAGTAACGCGCCTTCCAGATTTGCATCTGATCGGTCGGACCGTTGATGAGCACGGATTTGCTGACCCGGGTGAAATTGTCGGTCAGCCAGTGTGGCGCGGGCTCGCCGCGATTGTCATAGGCAATGTAAACGTCCGCTTCGCGATTGAGATTGAATTCGAAGAAGGTGTCGGAGCGATCGCGCCGGTCGCGATAGGCAGTGCGGAACATCAGCAGCCCCTCGAATTTCTTCGGGACGCTGGTGAGCGTGTGGGCGCGATCGATGTAAATCCGCTTGCCGGCGCGCAACGTGTCGATTTGGTATTCCTTGCGCGACCAGGCGCTGATGGTGAGACTGCCGCCGGGAATCTGCCCCGGCGCGCTGAGGCGATAGGTCAGCACCACCGGTTGGGCCATGACGTTGCCGTTGCTGGATGCATCGGCAACGCCGCGCACCGTGACGGTGAAACTGTGATCGTGCCAGTGCAGCGATGTGGCGAGCGTGACCTCCGTGCCCTGGTCGTTCAGACTCGCAGAATAGACCTGCACATTCTCCGAGATTTTGTAGTTGTCGGGATTGGTGGCCGTCGCCGCGCTGACTTTTTCATCAAACAAGACGGTCACCGAAAGCAGGTCAGCCGCCAGAATCGCAGCGAGCGCTGCCGGCGGATCGAGATCATTGGCGCGAAAGGTGTAGGCCATGACCGCGGAACTGTTCATGGTGTTGGGCACAGGCGCGCGGTCAGTGATGCCGAAGACCGTCAATTCGTAGGTCCTGCCGTCACTGTGGGCGCTGGTTTTGAGATGCACGCCGCGGCCGTCCAAATGCAGCGTCGCGCCGGTGAGCGTGATGCCCTGGGTGATGCTGTAATTTGCGAGATTTTCCGCGCTCGCTTTGGTGACCGGCTCGTTGAAGCGCACCTCGACGGTGGTCTCGTCGTTGGCGCCGACGTAAGTCACCACCGGTGCCTCGCGATCCACGCCCTGTTGTTCCAGGCGGTAACGCACTTGCGTGGCGCTCAGGACATTGGCATTGGCCGAGGCATCGGTGATGCCGCTCACCGTCAGGGTGTAGTCGCGATCATAGACATGCGCACCCGTGGTCAAGATGACTTCGGTGGCTTCCGCGTTCAAGCGCGCGGATTGCACCTGGACATTGTCCGAGATGCGATAGTTCGACACCTGCTCAGCAGAGGCTTTGGTGACGCGTTCATCAAAGGTCACACTCAAAGTCGTCAGGTCGAGCAGCGCCGCAGCGAGCACCGCCGGCGCCTGCCGGTCGTTGGCGCGATAGGTGTAGGCCAGGGTCACCGCTTCCGGCATGACGTTGGGCGTGGCCGCCAAATCGGCAAGGTTGCGCACCGTGAGTTGATAGCCGGCGCCGTCCTGATGGGGGCTGGTCTTGAGATGCACGCCGCGGTTGTCCGTGTGCCGCGCAATGCTGCTGATGGTGATGCCGCCGGTGATGGCATAGTTGTCGAGTTTTTCCGCGCTCGCCGCGGACACCGGCTCATCGAAGCGGACCTCCACGGTGGCGGCATCGACCGCGCCCACATAGGTGACGACGGGCGGCGCCTGGTCGAGGCCGGTGAAGGTG
>JBBIKM010000286.1:0-5427 GCA_037445455.1 bacterium
AGATCTGGGTGGTGGCCAAATCGGCATGGCCGAGCATTTCCTGCACCGCGCGCAAGTCTGCGCCGCCTTCCAGCAAGTGGGTGGCGAACGAATGGCGAATGGTGTGCGGCGAGGCGGGCTTGGTGATGCCGGCCGCCTGCAAATGGCCGCGCAGAATTTTCCACACGCCCATGCGCGAGAGCTTGCCGCCGCGCGCGTTGACAAAGACCTTGTCCTGCGTGTGCCGCCGCCGAATCAGCCGCGGCCGGGCGTGCGTGAAATACTCCTGCAGCCACCTGATCGCGACTTCGCCGATGGGCACCAGCCGTTCCTTGCGGCCTTTGCCGAAGATGCGCACCAGGCGCTGCGGCAGAAGGAGATCATCCATCGCCAATTCGGTTGCCTCCGAAACGCGCGCGCCGGTGGCATACAGAAACTCCAGCAGGGCGCGATCGCGCACGCCCAGCACCGTACTGACGTCCGGCTGCTGCAGCAATTGTTCGAGGTCGGAGATTTCCAGCACCTGGGGAATCTTTTGGCTTTGGCGCAGCAGCGTGATTGGCTCCGCCGGATCGTGATTGCAGTATTTCTCGCCGACGAGATAGCGGTGAAACATGCGAATGGCGGCAAGCTGCCGGCCGATGCTGGTGGTGGCAAGTCCCAATTGCGTCAGTTCGGTGAGCAGTGCGCGGATGTCGGTGACAGTGACCTGATCGGGAGTGGTGAGGCCGCGGCCGGCGAGGAACGCCGTATAGCGGCGCAAATCAAAGCCGTAGGAGATGACAGTATTGTGGGCGAGGTGTTTCTCGGCGCGCAGGTAGTCGAGAAATTCAGTGAGGTAATTTCCCAGCGCTGTGTTCAATGCCGATCATCTGGTTGGGGCAGAAGAAGTTCATGCAATGAGACATCTCTGCGGAACGTTTCGGTTATTTCCGCCGGCGCGCCGCGGCCTTTTTGCGGGATGGCTTGGCCGCTTTTTTTGCGGCCTTTTTCGGCCGTTGGGTTTTCCTGGGCTTGGGTAAAATGTTTTCCGTGAGCGAGAGCGCGATGCCGGAGAGCATCACTTCCGGGCCGAGCTTGGTGAAATCACCTGACAACACCCGGGCATCCACATTGGCGAACAACGAGCAACCGGCTTCCTTCTCGATGATCAAGCCGCACACTTTGCCCTTGTTTTCCGCCACGAAGGTGACCTCACCCAGCGACTCGCTCACGACGTAACCGGTGCAGAAATGAAGCTGGAGATGGCTCGACGCGGTGTAGACCGAGATCAAGCTGCCCTTGTTCCTGCCGATGGCAATGTCCGGATAGATTTCCAGCGAAAGCCGCCGTCCCGATTCGGGATGGTCGAGCACCATGCGAAAGTTGTTGCCCCGCTGCTTGGCTTCCGTCTGCAACGCTTCGGCAATCTTCTGGATGGCTTTGGCATCAAACTTCACATTCACTCCTCAGCGTGATCAAACCGGCCGGGCAGCCGGCAACCCGGCTCTGGTTGTGTGCGCCGCGGTCACAGCTTGATGACTTTGGTGGCCTGCAAGCCCTTTTCACCCGGCACACATTCGAATTCGACCTCCGCCCCTTGCGGCAGCGTCCGGAAGCCTTCCATTTGAATCACCGAAAAATGCACGAACACGTCTTCGCCCCCGTCGAGCTGCTCGATGAAGCCATACCCCTTGTTCTCGTTGAACCACTTGACCCGGCCACGCGGCATACGTTCGACAACCTCCTTCTGTGTGCCTGCGCTGCGATTTCCACACACAATTGCCCGTTCGGAAACGCGCGCCGGCTCGTTTAAGCGCAAAAAATATAGACAGTTTTTGTTTGGATGTCAAGCGCAATTTCGGCCGCCACGAGCTACCTTTGCAACAAAACGCTTGAAATTGGCCGGCGGAGAACTAGATTGACCGCCATTGCCACGCGCGTGCGCGCCGGATGGTGCCGATCTCGCGCGTCACGCCCTGTTTTGAACCCAGTTTGCGGAGGTGAGACATGCCAACCAGTCCATTGGCGGTTTTGGTGGCGGCGCTGGTCTACTTTGTGTTGGGAGGTTTGTGGTACTCACCCGTCATGTTCGCGAAGCCCTGGATGGCGCTGGTAGGGACTTCGGAGGAGGCGATCAAGCAGAAGGGAGGAGCGGCCAAGGCCTACCTGGTGGGCATCGTTTGCTCGTTCATCATCGCGTTTGTGCTGGCAATCTTCGTGGAACAACACTCACCGGCGAATTTGTTCACTGGCGCGCAAACCGGCTTAATGGCCGGCTTGGGATTGGTGGCCATGACCGCATTCACCACCAGCACTTTCGAGGGCAGGCCGCTCAAGCTCTTCCTCATCGATGCCGGATACAACGTCGTGGGCTTCATCCTCGCCGGCGCGATTTTGGGCGCCTGGTGATCGACGCGCTGCCGTTCCGTCGCTCGACACGCGCACGCCACCGCAGGCGCAAAGCTCTCGCCAAGCCACGGTAAAAAGATCGGGCCGGCAGTCCGGGTGCCGGCCCCAGGATTTTGCCCGGCCTGGGCTTGGCAATGCGCAGGCTCCCGGTTTCTTGTTCGATTTATCACCGCCGCACCATCTCGCAGCAGGCGTGCGGCTGTGGTGCAAGTGATTCGTCCGGTTTGGTTGGAAGATTTCCTCGCATGTCTCTCTCCACGATCGTTCCAGAAACGACACCGCCACTGCGCTGGCTCTTTCTCGATTTGAATGCCTATTTTGCCTCCATTGAGCAAGAGCTGCGGCCCGAGCTGCGCGGCAAACCCGTGGGCGTGGTGCCGGTGATGACCGACAGCACCTGTTGCATCGCCGCGAGTTATGAAGCCAAAGCCTTTGGCGTGAAAACCGGCACGATTGTGCGCGACGCCAAAAAGCTTTGCCCCAAAATTCACCTGGTCGAAGCGCGCCATCGGGTTTATGTCGAGTATCATCACAAAATCGTGCAGGCGGTGGAATCGTGTCTGCCGGTGGCCGCGGTGTTGTCGATCGATGAAATGGCGTGCCGGCTGATTGGGCGGGAGCGTGAGCCGGAGCAGGCTTTGGCCTTTGGCCGGAAAATCAAACAGGCGCTGCGGGAAAAAGTCGGCAGCACGCTGCGCTGCTCGGTCGGCCTGGCGCCCAACCGCTTTCTGGCGAAAGTTGCAACGGATTTGCAGAAGCCGGACGGCCTGGTGGTGATTCGCGCCGAAGATCTGCCCGGGATTCTTCATCCTCTAAAATTGCAGGATTTGCCGGGCATCGGCGCACGCATGAACACGCGCTTGCTCAAGCACGGCGTTTATACCGTACAACAGCTTTGCGCACTTTCGAAGATTGAGATGAGCAAAATCTGGGGCGGCATTGTCGGCGAACGCTTTTGGCACTGGCTGCGCGGCGATGATTTGCCGGAGATCGCAACGCAGCGCCGCACCGTCGGGCATTCGCATGTGTTGCCGCCGGAATTGCGCAACGACGAGGGGGCCTATGCTGTGGCGAAAAAACTCGTGCACAAAGCCGCGGCGCGCTTGCGGCATTTGAATTATTGGGCGGGCGTGTTGGCGGTGAATATCCGCTTCAGTTGGGAAGAGAGCTGGTCGCAGCAAATCAGCATGGTCGAATGCCAGGACACCTTGACGATGCTCGAAGCGCTGGCGCAGTTATGGCAACAACGGCCGCAAGGAAATCCCGTGGCGGTGGGCGTGACCTTGCTCGATCTCGTGCCGAGCGAGTTGCACAATCTCTCGCTGTTCGAAGATCCCAAACGCAGCAAGCTCGCGCAAGCGATGGACGCCATCAACGCCAGATACGGCAACGACGTCGTCTATTTCGGTGGCATTCACGCTTCCAAACACGCCGCGCCCACGCGCATCGCGTTCAGCAGCATTCCGGAGCTTTGGACGTTTGAGTGAGTATGCTGGGATCAGGATTTCCCCTTGCGCTTTTCAACTTGTTGTGTCAAATTAGGAAAGCTTCAAACTTAAGTACGGTTGGGTTTTGTCGTCTTTGAACATAGAGTGCGCATGGAAGAAAAAAATCATTAAAAGCCACTGAAGCCTTGAGCAGTAAATTAAGCACTCTCCTTCGTGTTCTACCGGAGAACAAAGCACAAGAGCTGCTGGCTATCGGTGATTTTTTGCTGTCCCGGCTTCCAAAGAGGACCCCAAACGGGCAGGGATTGGGAGATCGATTCGCGGGAGTTTGGAGAGATGACCGTACAGCAGAAGAGATCATTGCCGAAATCCGCAACAGCCGAGTCGAGGCAGATGGTAGGGAAATGCTATGATTTGAATTCTTGAACGAATGCTTGCATTTTCTTGCTGAAGGGCGATGAGAACGTGCGTCAACAGGTAAATGCGCACTCAAATGACAGGGTCACAACCAACATCGTCGGCCTCGCAGAATTGCATTACAGTGTCGAAAACTCTGCGGAACAATATCGAGAGCATAATTCTCAAAAGCCGGAAGAGGTCATTTCTGTAGTGGAATATCTGGATTTTTCCAAAACGGCAGCGCGGCACTTTGGAGAGCAAAAGGCGAGGTTGAGGAAGCCCGGCCAGCCTAGTGCAGATATTGATTTGTTGATTGCATCCATTGCCTGGGCGGAAGATGCCGTTCTCGTTACCGATAATCTCAAGCACTTTGCGCGAATTTCGGGTTTACGTTTAGAGAATTGGAAATAAATCTCTCCAAAATCAATCCATGCCCCTCACCATCCCCGTTGGCGTTTCCAATCGCCACTTTCATCTCGCTCAGGCGGACGTCGAAAAACTCTTCGGCGCCGGCTATCAGCTCACCAAGCTGCGCGACATCTCGCAAAAAGGCCAGTTCGCCGCGCATGAAACCGTTGACGTCATCGGCCCCAAAGGCAGACTCGAACGCGTGCGCGTAGTCGGCCCGGCGCGCGGACAAACACAATTGGAAATTTCCCGCACCGATGCCATCGCCCTCGGCATCAATCCGCCGGTGCGTTATTCCGGCGATTTGAAAGGCTCGGCGGGCGCACGGCTGGTTGGCCCAAAGGGAGAAGTGGTCTTGAGTGAAGGCATCATCATTCCGCAACGGCATATTCACATGAGTCCCGCGGACGCGAAGAAATTCGGCGTGAAAGATCGTGATCGCGTCATCGTTACGCCGCTGCCCAAAATGCTGCCTGCGGGCAGTGAAGATCGCGGCGTTATCTTTGATAATGTTTTGATCCGCGTCGATCCTTCCTTTGTTCTCGATTTTCATTTGGACACCGACGAGGCGAATGCCGCAGGACTCGCCAATGGCGACAAAGTTTACATTTCCGGCCATTCCAAGAATGTGGAGACGGCCGCGAAATTGATCACCGAAAACGACGTGCGCCGCGCCATTCTCGAAAAAAGAAGAATGAAAGTGCCTGCCGGCGCGAAGGTGACGCCCGCCGCCGCCGAACTGGCAAAGGCACACAAGGTTTTTGTTTGAGGAAGCTGGTTGTTGGTCGTTGGTTGTTGGTCG
>JBBIKM010000287.1:0-5420 GCA_037445455.1 bacterium
GCGATTTCAACACGCCGGAAAGCTCACCGAGCGGCAACATTCACGGCATGCCGCTCGCCGCGTTGATGGGACAGGGCCCGCCAGAGCTGGTCAATCTCGGCCGGCCGGGCCCCAAACTTCAGCCCCCGGATCTTGTGCTCATTGCCGTGCGCGATCTCGACCCGCTGGAAAAAATTCTGCTGAAAAAAAGCGGCATCACCGTCTACACCATGCGTGAAATCGACGAACGCGGCATCTCCGTGGTGATGAAAGAGGCGTTGCGGCGTTTGAGCCATTTGTCGCGGCTGCACGTGAGCCTGGACATGGACAGCCTCGACCCGCTGGATGCGCCGGGCGTCGGCACGCCGGTGCCCGGCGGCCTGACCTATCGCGAAGCCCATCTCATCATGGAAATGCTGGCCGACTCGAAGCTGGTGCGGTCGATCGACATTGTGGAAGTCAATCCCATTCTCGATCATCGTAATCACACCGCGGGCATTGCCGTCGCCCTGCTGGCCTCGCTCTTCGGCCAATCCATTCTGTGAGCTCCGGCGCCGGGCCGTCTGCCAGTGCCGTTCCGTTGCGCGATGCTCGTGGAGACTTCTGCGCACCAACGGCCGGCGCTCAAAATCTCACCATCGCTCCCACCTGCACGCCGTGCCGCTCGAACCAGCCGGCGTTGACTTCCAACACATACAGCGCCGGGGCGGCGGAAACATAGCTCTTGCTTTCATCCAGCGGCGCCATGTGTTGAATGTCGACGATTTTGCCGTCGCTGGCGATGAACGCAATGTCGAGCGGGATGAAGGTGTTGCGCATCCAAAACGATTGGATGCGCGACATTTCGAAGACGAACAGCATGCCCTGATCTTCCGGCAGTTGCTCGCGAAACATCAGACCGCGCATGCGCTCTGCGTCGGTTTGCACGACTTCGACAAACAACGGGGTTGC
This sequence comes from bacterium, assembly GCA_037445455.1. Lineage (GTDB taxonomy): Bacteria > Zhuqueibacterota > Zhuqueibacteria > Zhuqueibacterales > Zhuqueibacteraceae > Coneutiohabitans. The sequence goes on from JBBIKM010000287.1 coordinate 931, forward strand.
GCCAACGGTGATGCGCTGGCGGCCTTCCGGGATCTGCGCCGCGTTTCTGGTTGCCGGCTTCGCTTCGGGTTGTTGTTTGCAGCCCAACCCGCCCAGCAGGCAGATCAGGCCACTAAGGATGCTGGTGCAGAAAAATGCTGTGCTGGAGTTTCTCACGTACGACTCCGCTCGCTGGAGGGCTTGGTCTCAATGATTTTTGCCTGCGAAGCTAACAAGATTCTCGACCTCATGCAAGACGGAAGAGTTTGCCGGTCAGTTTCGCCCGCTGTAATCTTCACTTCTGCCTGCCCGCGCTTACCCGCCTGCGGACGCATTTCGGAGGTTTCTGTCTTTCGCCCTGCAGCAATTTCTGTTTGCGTGAAGCGATAGTATTCTCTCTGACACCGCCGTAGTTCGTTTTGGCTTGCCTGCCGGCGTGAAGGTTGACCCGGCAGGCGGGATGCCAAGGGCAAGGACTCTTCATGCAAATAAAAGGCGCTGTAAGGAAAGCTGCACTCCAAAAAGGAATCTCCAACGGCTGAGAACAACCCGGCGGATCAAAATCTTCCTAATCCGCCGGGTTGTTTCTATTCGTTGGAAAGTCTTCTCGATTGCAGGCACCGAGCTCTCGAAAGAGAATGATGGAATTACTCATCAGACACCGGGAATGAAACTGCGCGCTTTCGACGTTCATACGAGGGATTGCAATCCGGTTGGCACCACTCTCAGCGGAGAACACATGCAGGTTCGCATTCGTCTTCTGGTGTGCGGCTGGTGTGCGGCGCTGTTGCTGCCGCTCACGCTCCGGCCGCAAAGCTGGCAGGAAATGACCCCGGCCTCCGGCACCGCGCCCGTGCCGCGCCGCAATGCCGCCGCGGTTTATGATACCAGCGGCCACCGCCTGATCATCTTTGGCGGCCGCACCACTGCCGGTGATCGCAACGACGTCTGGGCGTTGCATCTCACCACCCACACCTGGACGGAGCTGACACCGGCAACCGGCCCCGCGCCGGCACCCCGCTTCACGGCCAATGGTGTTTATGATGCGGCGCAGCAGTTGATGCTCATTTGGTCGGGCCAGGGCACAGGCTTCTTCAACGACGTGTGGGCCTTTGATCTAAAAAATTATTCCTGGTCACAATTCACCCCGCCTGACCCCAAGCCCAATGTTCGTTACGGCACGGCCGCGGTGTTCGATCCCCGCCGCCGCGAGCTGGTGACGTTTGCGGGCTTCACCGATCAGGGCCGCCTCGATGACACCTGGCGCTTCACGCCGGCGGAAAACGCCTGGCAGCAGCTCGCCCCGGTGATTCATCCTGAAAAGCGCTGCTTGCACACCGCCTGCTACGACAGCCGCGATCATCGCATGCTCATCTACGGCGGCCAAACCAACGGCGCCCGCGGCGATATCTGGGCATTTGATTTGAATCAAAACCAGTGGCGGGATTTGACGCCGGCCACGAGTCCGGCGGGGCGATGGTTCGCTGCGAGCATCTACGACAGCCGCAATCATCGCGTCATCAACTTTGGCGGCAATCTGGGCACCGGTCAGACCAATGAAATTTGGGCCTTCGCTTTGGAAACCGGCCGATGGGAGCAATTGCCTGCCACCGGCGTTGCGCCCGCGAGCCGGGAAGGCGCGGCTGCGATCTACTTGCCGGAGGAGGATCGCATGGTGATCTTCGGCGGGCGCGGCGGCACAACCGATTTCAATGACGTTTGGTTCTTGAATGATCTCTCTGCTGCAACCTCGGTCGCGCAGGACGGCGGGACCAGCACTGCCCCACATTCCCCGCGCCTGTTGGGCAACTATCCCAATCCTTTCAATCCGGAAACGGTGATTGTGTATGAATTGCCGCAGCCGCAAGCCGTGACGCTGGAAATCTACAATGCCCTCGGCCAACGCACACGGCGCTTGCTCAGTCAAATCGCGCCCGCCGGGCAACACCGGGCGCCTTGGGATGGAAAGGATGAAAGAGGCAGAGAAGCAGCACCAGGAGTCTATTTCTGCGTTTTGCGCTCGGTCAAATTCTCTGCAGCGCGCAAAATGGTTTTGCTCGAATAGTGCGGCCAAGGCGCTGGATTTTCGACCGGATCGACGGGATTGACAGGATTCGAGGCTTATCCTGTCGATCCTGTCGCAACCGCGTCGAGCCGGGCACCACCCTGCATTTGTCACCCTCGAGATCACTTCAAATCACAACTCCCGCGCCACGGGATACAGATTCGCTTCCTGATCATAAAACGGCGTGCGCTGATAAAACCACCGCAGCCGTTCATGGGGGCTCTTCGCAAACAGCGAATCGCTTTGCACCTTTGCCTCGAAGGCGGCTTTGAGCTGCGGCTCCGCGGCCAGCATGGCTTCAGCCATTGGCTGCATCACATAGTCTTCGACGTATTCCGTGGGCGCCAGACTCTCCAGAAAAAATCCCCACTGAAAAAACGAATCGCCGCAGGCTGGCTCCAGCAGGATGACGGCAAGCTCACCAAGCGGCTGGTCGGTGGAAACGCGCACTGTGCCCGCAGGAAAACGTCGCATCTTTCTCTCGGCAACGGGCGTGGCACTCACCGCCACGCGGCCTTCATAAGGCCGAGTCGCGAGCTTGACCTTCTCCAGGCGATACACTTCCACTGCGATCTCGCGCGGCGCGGTCAGGCGTTCCATCTCAATGCCGTGCATGGCCAATCGTTCGATCACCTCCTGCCATGCCGGCGGAATCCAGTAAGCTGCCGGCCGGCGCACGCTCAGCGCAGGCTCACTCATCTTCAACAGCGGGATTCTCGCGGTGTAGGGCTGGCCAGTCCACTGCGTGTAGTTGCTGTTCGTGATGGGCGAGAACACCTCGCGCGCTGCCACGCCAAGGAATTCGAGGCTGTCAGGCGTCGGCGATTGCGGCACACGCCAGGCGAGCGGCACCTCTTGCACGCGCCGGCGACGATCAGCCGCAATGGCCTCTTGCAACTTGCTGCCGTGCTTTCCGAGGGTGCGCAGCGTGCTCTCCAGTAGAAGATAGGTTCCGAGCACGCGCTGTTTAAAGGGCTTGAGCGAATGATTCTCGACCAGCACGGTGGGAAGATGGCGCAGGTCGCCGTAGCCGTTGGAAAAGCGCGCTGACGCCGTCCACTCGACCAGGCCGCTGCGAAAATCCTTGCCGTCTGCCGGGCCGCCAATCAACGGTCCGGGAATGTGACCCATCGCCTGCAAGTCGCGATAGACGGCGGGCGTGAGAAACTGATCGAGCCAGGCGGCGCTTGCCGGTGAATAGGCATGCGGCCCGTTGTAGCCAAAGGTGATGTCATATTGATAATCCGCGCCATCGGTGACGTGAATATCGAAATAAAGATCGGGATCATACTCATTGAGCGCGCGCACCAGGCAACGCATTTCCAGCGCGTCCAACTTGGTGTAATCGCGATTGAGATTGAGATTGCGCGCGGTGGTGCGCCAGCCCGTCTCCACCGGCCCGCGCTGGTTGATGCGATTGAACCGCGAAAAGCGTTCATGCGCATCGACGCTGAAGATCGGCAGGAAGAGCAGATTGACCTTGTCGAGCAGCTCGCGCTGTTTGCGGCGTACAGTCAGGTCACGCAGCAGCATCATGCCGGCGTCTTTGCCGTCGATCTCTCCGGAATGAATGCCGGCTTGCACGAACAAGAGCGGTTTGCCGCTGGCGCGCAGCGCGGCTGGCGTGAAAGCTTTTTCCCGGGAGGCAATCACCAGCCAAATATCGCGGCCCTCGGGACTTTTGCCGAGCGAAACCATTTTCAACTCCGGCGCTGCCGCACAAAGTTTGCGCAGCCACTGCATGGTTTCCTCATAGCGCGGCGTGCTCACCAACCCGCTTCTCTCCGCCGGCGTGATCCAGGGATCCTCCGGCGCAACGATGAGCGCTTCACTCTTGCCGCGCCAGGGCAACTCCGGCGGGAGGAGGGGATGGTGGGAGGGCTGGCTAAAGAGGCCTGCAGGAAACAGAATCATCACAAGAATGACACCCCCAAGCCTTTGACTGCGCAGCCGTCTTTGATTGCTCATGAACAATTCCTCCTTTTCTGGGCGGGTCTCTTGACTCTTCAAGCAGATCTTGTTAGCTTGCGGCGCCATGAATGCGATCGCAGCGAATGCTGAGGCATTCAAAAAACCATTGCTGCGGATTTTTGCAAGAGGAATTTGATCAACAACAGTTGCTTCTGATCCCATGTGCTGAGGCCTCCCCGTGAAACCAATCACCGGCGGTGAAATCATTGCAGCGATGCTGGCCAAAGAAGGCGTGGAAAAAGTCTTTGGCATCATCGACGGCACTTATTTCGGCTTTTATTCCAGCTTGAAGAAATTCGGCATTGAATTGATCAGTCCGCGGCATGAGGCGTGTGCGCTGCACATGGCGGGCGCCTATGCGCGGCTCACCGGCAAGCTGGGCGTGGCCATGGCGAGCAACGGGCCGGGCGTGGCCAATGCGCTGGCGGGCGTGGCGGTGGAAAACGGCGAGGGCAATCGCGTGCTGCTGATTACC
>JBBIKM010000288.1:0-2322 GCA_037445455.1 bacterium
AGCCGGCGCCGGCACAAACATTGTCGGTGGACGACTGCATTCGCATGGCCCTGCAAAAAAATCAGCGGCTCGTTGCTGCCGGCTATGTCGTCAATGCCGCCGGGCAACAGATCAAAGCAGCGGGCGCTTTGCGGCGGCCCAATTTGAGCTTGACCGCTGGCGCTTCGTTCGCGCCGTTGACCGGTCTCGATCCCGCGCTCACCGAGGGCGGCGAGTACGAAGGCCTGGTCCAGTTGAGACAGTCGCTGTTCGACGGCGCGCTCAAGCCGGCACAACGCCAAGCCGAAGTGAGTACGCAGCAAGCGGCAACTGCCAAGACCCGCATCGCCGCTGACCTGCGTCTCGAGGTGCGGCTGGCGTATATCGGCTTGCTGCAGGCGCAACGCCAATATGCGCTGACGCAAGCAAGCATCGCCGACCTGCAATCCTATCTTGAAACCGTGCGTTCGCTCGCTTATGGCGGGGCCGCGCCCAAGACCGACATCGCGCGCGCTGAGATTCAATTGCAGGCCGAAACGATCGTGCTCAATGATCTTCGCACCGCCACAGCCGTCGCCATGAAACATTTACTCGAACCGATGGGTTTGCCTTTGGACACGATGATCGTTGTGGCCGATTCAATTGCCCTGCCCATGATACCGGATCGCTTGGAGAATAATCTCGATCTCAAAGAATTTGGATTCAGCCTCGAAGCGGCCAGGCTCGACCTCAAGCTGGCCCAGGCCGAGCGCTTGCCGGTGATTTCGGCATTCGGCAGCGCCGGCGGTTGGACCTCGCGGAATCAACTCCTCGAATCCGGTACGCCGCATATCTTTGGTTATCTCGCCGGCATCTCGTTCGATCTGCCGATTTGGAACGGGGGCGCAACCACGGCGCGCATCGCCCAGAAAAACGCCGCGCTCAATACGCTGCAAGCGGATTTCACAGTGCTGCGGCGCCGTCTCGATACGGAGTATCAAACAAGCCGGCGGCAATTTCACGCGGCAGTGGAGAAGTTGAATCTGCTCAAGGACAGCCACGTCAAAGCGCTGGCGCAATACGAAATTTTGCTGGCGCAATATGCGGGCGGCGGCGTGAGCAGCCTGGAAGTGATCGACGCGCATCGCACCCTGTTGGGCATTCTCTTGCAGCAAGAACAAACCCGCGCCGAGATCGACGCGCTGCATGCGCAAATGCTGCGCTTAACAGGAGAAACGGAATGAAAAGCAGTTTATTTCGCTTTGAATCAATAATCGACAACAATGCGGATCGCATTCCGGATGTCGCTCCGCAGGAATCCTTCCTCAGCCGAGCACAGCACGCAGTTGCAAAAAGATGCTTGCGGCATGATATCTTTGTTCTGTTCTGCACCGTCCACATGATTTCCTTTTCGCTTGCCTTTCTCACCGCTTGCGGCAACGGTGCGAGTGGAGAGGAAGAAACCGAAGCCGCAGCGGCTCCGGTCGTCGAAGTAAGAATCGACAGCGTCCGCAGCGGCAATATCCCGGAAGTCATTACGGCAACAGGCATGACCAAAGTGTTGCGGCAAGAGAGCATCAGCTCGCCCATTGACGGCAAGGTGACCTCGCTGCGCGTGCTCGAAGGTGACGCGGTGAAGCAGGGGCAGGTGATCGCCGTCGTGGCGACGAAAGAAGCCCTGGCCGCCGCCACCGGAGCGGAATTGCTGCGGTCGCGCGCACAGACGCCCGAAGAAACCAAGCGCGCCGCAGCCGCACTGGCGCTGGCTCAGCGCAACAACACCGCTTTGGAAATTTCCGCTCCTTTTGACGGCGTCGTTGTCGCGCGCGCTCTGAACGAAGGCGAGTTTGTCATGGCTGGCGGCGCGCTGGTGACGATCATTGATTTGCGCTCGCTCTATTTCCTTGCCAAGCTGCCGGCGCGGGAGCTGTCCCACCTCAAATCGGGACAGGAAGCCACAGTGAATTTTCAAAGCTGGCCGGAAAAACTCTATCACTGCAAAGTCGAAAATATCCAGCCGCAGATCGATCCCGTCGCGCAAATGGCCGAGGTGCGGCTGCGTTTTCTGGCGCCCGCCGCCGAGCTGCGCAGCGAGATGTTTGGCAGCGCCGCCATCGTCATCGGCAACCATCCGAAGGCTTTGCTCGTGCCGGACAAAGCGGTGCTGCGCAACGATGAGACCGGCGTGTACACCATCGTCGCAGCCGCCGGAGATTCGCTTGGCATTATTCACGAAATCATGCCCGGCATCGAAACGCCGGAAACGGTGGAAATTTCCGGCGACGGCATTCATCCCGGCATGCACATCATTGTCGAAGGCCATTACGGTCTGCCGGATTCGACACATATTCGTGTCGTCAAATA
>JBBIKM010000288.1:2422-5342 GCA_037445455.1 bacterium
TCATCCCCTTCGCGCACAAGCATCAGCGTGCGATCATCTTCACAATTTCCGTCTTGGCGCTCGCCGGCGTTTACGCGGCCATCAATCTGCCGATCACGCTGTTTCCGGAGATCACCTTTCCGCGCATCATGATTCTCGCCGACAACGGCGAGCAGCCCATCGAGCGCATGATGATCGAAGTCACCAAACCGCTCGAAGAAGCGGCGCGCGGCGTGCCCGGTGTGGTCACCGTGCGCTCGGCAACGAATCGCGGCTCCTCGGAGATTTCCATCAATTTTACCTGGGGCACGGATATTTTTCACGCGCTGCAATTGCTGCAAGGCCGCATCGCCGCCGTGCGCAATGAAATGCCGGCCCCGGCCTCGATTCACGTGGAGCGGATGGACATTTCCGTTTTCCCGGTCATGGGCTTCAGCTTGACTTCGGACAAGCGCAGCCAGGTCGAGCTGCGCGATCTCGCCCTGTACACGCTGCGCCCGGCCTTGTTGCGCATTCAAGGCGTCGGGCAAATCCGCATCACCGGCGGCAAAACGCGCGAGTTTCACGTCGTCGTCGATCCGATGGCGCTCGCTTCGTACAATCTCGACATTCGCGAAGTCAACGACGCGATCAACAACGCCAACCTCGTGGCTTCCACCGGTTTGGTGAGCGACAATTATCATCTCTATCTCAGTCTCACCGACAATCTGTTCACGCGCCTCGACGAGATCGGCAACGTGGTGATCGCGTTGCGCCATGGCGCGCCGGTGCGCATCAAAGACGTGGCGCAGGTTTCTTCCGGCGAGGAAGACGTCTTCGTTCGCATCTCGGCAAACGGCAAAGACGCGGTGCTGCTGGATATCATGCGCCAGCCCGATGGCAACATCGTCCAAATCGGCGCAGCGACGAAAACACTGCTGGCCGAGATGCGCAACCAAATTCCGCCGGACGTGGAGATCAAATCCTATTTCGATCAAGGCGAATTTGTTTCCGATTCGATTGCGGGCGCGCGCGATGCCATTCTCATCGGCGTCGCCCTGGCGATGCTGGTGCTGCTCTATTTCATGAAGAACTGGCGCATCACCCTCGTCGCCGCCATCGTGGTGCCGGCAACGATTGCCGCCACCATCGGCTGCCTGCTCGCCATCGGCCAAACCATCAACGTCATGACGCTCGGCGGCATTGCGGCCGCGGTCGGCCTCATCATCGACGACGTCATCGTGGTGGTCGAAAGCATCTTCCATCATTTTCACAAAGGCGAAAGAGACTTCATCGCCACGGCGCACGGCGCGGTGCAAGAGCTGCTGCCCGCGATTGTCGGCTCGAGCCTCGCCACGTTGGTGATTCACATTCCGTTCGCGTTTCTCAGTGGCGTCACCGGCGCGTTCTTCGCCGCGCTGTCGGTCACGATGGTGTTCGCGCTCAGCCTCTCTTTTGTTTTCTCCGTCATCTTCGCGCCGTTGGTGGCCGGCGCCGTGCTCACGGAAAACGACATCGAAAATGCGATCAGCCGCGAACAAAAGAGCCGGCATCGCCTTTTGCACGTTTACGAGCGCGCGCTGCGCGGCCTGCTCCGCCGCAAATGGCTCGTGCTGCCGCTCATCCTGATTTTGATGATCGGCGGTTGGAGATTGTATCAACAAACCGGCACCGGCTTCATGCCCGATATGGATGAAGGAACATTTGTGTTGGACTATTTGACGCCGCCCGGCACCTCGTTTGATGAAACCGACCGCATGCTCAAGCAAGTGGAAGAAATTTTGCGCACGACGCCGGAGGTGGAAAACTTCGGCCGGCGCACGGGAACCGAGCTGGGATTTTTCATCACCGAATCGAACGCCGGCGATATTCTCGTGAAACTGAAGCACGAGCGGGCGCGCTCGATCTTTGCGGTCATCGATGACATCCGCCGGCGCATCGAGCAGGCGCAGCCGTCGATGGAATTGGAGTTCGGCCAGCAAATGCAGGACGTCATCGGCGATTTGATCGGCTGGCCCTCACCCATCGAAATTCAAATTTTCGGCGACAACAAAGCGCAGCTTGAAGAAATGGCGCGGCAGGTGGCGGAGCTGATTACGCCCATTCGCGGCGTGGAAGACGTGTACGACGGCATCACCATTTCCGGCTCGAGCATTCTCATCAAAGTCGATCAAGCCCAAGCCAGCCGCGCCGGCCTCACGGTGAGCGACGTGCAAGCGCAATTGGAAAATTTGATGAAAGGCAAAGCCGAGACCAGCATTCAGCGCGGCGAAAAACTCATCGGCATTCGCACGCGCTACAACGATCTGCTGCGCAACGATCTGGTCACGATCAAGCAAGTGCAATTGCAGTCGCCCAACGGCTTTCTCGTGCCGCTCGCCAGCATTGCGACGATCGCCACCACCAAAGGCGAGGCGCAAGTTCATCGCGAAGATTTGAAGCAACTGGTGTCGGTGACAGCGCGCACTTCGGGGCGCGATCTCGGCGGCACCGTCGCCGAAATTCAACGCACGCTGAAACGCAAGCTGGTGCTGCCCACCGGCGTTTCCATTCACTACGGCGGCACATATCAAACGCAGCAGGAATCGTTTCGCGGCTTGTTGCTGGTGCTCGCCGCCGCGGTGCTCTTTGTCTTCATCGTTTTATTGTTTGAATTCGAATCGTTCCGCGTGCCGCTCACCGTGTTTTTGATCAACCTGCCCTCGCTCTTCGGCGTCGTCTTCGCGCTCGGGCTGACGCACGTGACCTTCAATGTGTCGAGCTTCGTCGGCACCATTCTCGTCGTCGGTATCGTCGCCGAGAATGCGATTTTCCTGCTGCATTACGTGGTGAAATATCAAAGGGAGGGAATGGCATTGGACGAGGCGCTGGTGCAAGCGAGCCTGATCCGCGTCCGCCCGATTCTGATGACGACGTTTGCAGCGGTGTTTGCCCTGCTGCCGCTGGCGCTCAATCTCGGCGC
>JBBIKM010000289.1:0-4972 GCA_037445455.1 bacterium
GTTCGTTGTCGCCATTGGCACCACCAAGCCGGTTTCCTTTAAGGCGTTCTTGAAATCTCGCACAATACGATCCCGCTCGGCCGGGGTGGCCTCGATCGGCACGAGATCGTTATCATGAAAGTTCACGCCATACGCGCCGACTTCGGCGAGCAGATGAACGATTTCGACCGGCGAGAGCGCCGGCCGCACGGGCATGCCGAAGGGATCGCGGCCGATGTTGCCGACCGTCCACAATCCGAAAGTGAATTGATGCTCGGCTCGAGGTTGGTAGTTCGACATGGTTCATCTCCTTGTCAGTAAGAGTGGAAAAGAGGAAGGCTGCCGGGCCAAGATCATCATTTTGTCTCATTCAAGCAAGCCGGAACTGCCTGGCCGAGCGGGTCATGAATCCTGAAGTTGCCGCTGACGTGCAGCATGGCCAGCAGGTAGAGCAGGCCATCATAATACCTGCCCGGGCCGCGGGGAATGGAGGTCTGCCACAATTCCGCCACAAACTCCTTGCGACTCTCATGCGTTGCCGCCAGGGCGGCGACGGCGTTCATGGCCACCAGGCCGGGGCTGTGATCGTCTCCCAGCTTGCTGCCCGCCAGGGTGTAGAGATTGCCATACTGGCCAATGCCCTGCGTATGAAAAAAGCGGAGCAGGCGATTGGATTGCAGAACCGCCCAATCGTCGCGGGCAAACCAGATATAGTCGACGGCGACATTCATGGCAACGCGCCAGGCGTCGTAGCGAAAATCGGCATGGCCGCCGCCCCACGGTGGATCCACGGGCGTGCCGTCGAAACGGGCATAATCCGGCGTCAACCCGGTAACGGGATGCGCGGCCTTCCGCCAGAACTGCCGGCTGGCCGCTGCGGCTTCGCACCAGAATTGATTCTCCTTGTCCGCCCAGCGTGCCCACAGTTCATAGAAATGCGGCACGTGATAGGAGGGATCGGTAAAGTCATCGGCATTCCCCGCCGGCACGAAGACGACCTGCTTTTCCTTGCGATTGAACATGTTGGTAACCACGTCCTCGCGGTCGGAATTGCCATGCTTGCTGAACATCGCATCGAGAATTGCCTGCGCCTCGGCGCGATAGCGGTAGATGCCGCTGCCCTCGCCCCACCTTGCCGAGGCAAAGAAAAGCGCCATGACGATCCATTCCTCGCCGTCGGAAGCGGAGTTGGAATCGAGAACCGCGCCGGTCGTGGTGCAATGCCAGGCAAAGTAGTTCTTGCGGGCGCCTTCCTTGTGTTGCATGTAGGTCTTGGCCCATTTCCACAGCCGGTCGAATTCCTCCTGCCGGTTCAATTGCACGGCGATCATCATGCCGTAGGACATGCCTTCGGTTCGCACATCGTTGTGAAGAATGTCTGCGATATACGCCATGTCGGGCGCAACCGGATAATAGACCCGTTCGTCGTCGTCATCGCCATAAAATAACTGGCGAAAAGCGCTGTCGATTTTGGCTGCGGTTTGTGCCTGGTTCTTGCCGAGCAACTCCGCAAAGGCACAGGGGTATTGTCCCGAATAATAGCTGCCGGCCGCTTTCATCGCCGGCGTTGATCCGCCTGGTCCACCCGCGTATGCGGTTAGAAAAGCCGGAAAAGCTGCGATTAGGACAAAGACCATCTTCCAGGTGTTCGTCATGGGCGTCACCTCAGGCAGAAGAAGCGCATCATGGTCAGGCATCACTGCGGAAAACACGAGGGAGGTCATTTTAGTCGTTGGTTTGGGTGGAAAAGTTTTGTATCTTTTGCATGAAAAAGTGAACCGTTTCAGCGCCATTGATGCCCGGAAGACCGGAGGTTCATATGAAGAAGGTTACCATCGCAGACGTTGCGAAACGCGCGAACTATTCCAAAGGAACAGTGTCTGCTGTAATCAACGGCAAGAACTCGGTGAAACCGCAAACCAGGGATCATATCCTGAAAGTCATGAAGGAGCTCAATTTCCGGCCCAAAGGCGTGGCACGCAACCTCAGAGGCACGGGGCAGGACAAGAGCATCGGCATCATCATCAAGGATCTGAACTATCCCTTCTACACCTCGATCGCCACGGGGGCGCGCGAGTATGCCAGCAGCAAGGGTTACTCCGTCATCGTGGCCAGCTCCGACAGCGATCATGAACGGGAGAAGGAATTGTCGCATCTTTTCTCCGCCAAGGATATCAAAGGGGCGATCATCGCGCCAACGGTCGAGGGCCGCGCCGAGATCGAGCATCTGTTCCGATTGAAGATGATCAACTACCCCTTTGTCCTGCTGGAAGATGTCAAAGGCATACAGGCGAACGTGGTCGCGATCGACAACTTGAAAGCCATTAAGAAGGCGGTGTCCTATTTAATTGCGAGCGGCCACACCAAAATCGTGCACTTTGCCGGCCCCCCCAATTCCTCCCACACGCAGGAGCGCATCGAAGGGTTTCGTCATGCCTTCAGCGAAAGCCCGCTGGTCTTTCACAAGGACATGATCGTCTCGGTCGGCTCCAACTATGACGAAAGCTACAGCAAGACGCTGGACTATCTCAGCAGCAGACGCCGCGAGGATTATCCGACTGCCATCGTCTGCTTCAATGATCTCCAGGCCCTGGCGGTCATGACCGCCCTGCGTGAACTGAATCTGCGCGTGCCCCAGGACATTTCGATTATCGGCAACGACGACATCTACTATGCCAAGATCTACCCGGTGCCGCTGACCACCATCCGCGCGCCGCAGCATGAGATCGGCAGAAAAGCCGCGGAAATCCTGATCGAAAACATCGAAGCGGCGACCGCGCTGCCGGTCAGGCGCGTGGTGCTGGACACTGAATTCATCATCAGAGAATCCTCCCGTGTTCTGCAGACCAGCGCGATCATCCACGAACCCGACTTTTCCCTGAGTTAGATCACACTTCCTCCATCGGACCGTCGCCGTGCGCAGGCGTTGCTCCAGCCGCGCAAGCGCCTCCCCTCCAACTCCGGCCTGCTCCCGCCCGACAGCCTGCCGCGCCTCCACCGTTCACCGTGTTGCCGGCGGGATGATCGGGATCCTAAGCCGGCTGCTGCACGGCTGACACCCTGCGCCGGGCCGTCAATTCCGCCTCGATTTTGGCCATCATCTTGTTGCCGAGCGGATAGAAGATCATCAGGGCGCCGCCCAGCATACCAATGACAGCAGGAAACACGCTCATCAAGAGAATAATGCCCCTGGTGGTTTCCAAAGACTGGTCCTGATTGGCAACGAATCCAAAGTAAGCCAGCATCCAGCCGACGATCGCACCTCCCAGGGTCAGCCCCAGCTTCAGGGCAAAAAGCGAAGCCGCCATGATCAGGCCGGTGGCGCGCCGCTCATTCTTCCATTCGGAATAGTCCGCGGCATCGGTATAAATCGCCCATTGCAACACCGACACCGGCCCGAGGCAGAATGAAACCAGGAGATTGATCCCGTAGATCAGCAGGACGTGGTGCGGCTGCAAGAAATAAAACAGGCCACACAACAGCGAGCTGGCGAGCAGAAATCCGGCGTAGGCATTCTTCTTGTCGAGCACTTGCGCAAACCACTTCGTGAGAATCGCGCCCACGATCGTCGCCAGCGTGCCGGAGAGCATAAACGACGAGGAAAATGTTTCAAAAGAAAGGGGAATAACGTTACCCAGGAGGTTGAGCTGCTGGTCTTTCACATAGTATTTGAAATAATACATGATGGAGGAATTGCGCACCACGATATAGACCAACTGAAAAACGGTCGCGCCGGCGATGAGAAGCCAGGGCCGGTTGCTGAACAAATCCTTCAAATCGCGGCGCAGCCCGGTCTGCTGGCCCCGGGGCGGCATCACTCTCTCCCTCGTGCTGACAAAAGTGATCAAGAGCAGTATCACCGCCAGCGCGGAGAGGCATGCCATGGCCCCTTGCCAGCCGGCGGCCTCATCGCCGCGGCCAAAATGCTTCACCAGCGACATCGTGCTGGCCTGCACGATGAAGCCGCCGACAAAAGCGGCAACGAAACGAAAGGACGACAGCTCTGTGCGCTCCAGCGAATTGGGCGTAATCACGCCCATCAACGCCGAATAGGGAACATTCACCACCGTGTAAAGCATCATCAACAGGTTGTAGGTGACAAAGGCGTAGATGAGCTTTCCGGAAGCGTCAAGATCGGGCGTGGTAAAAGTCAGGACGCCCATGAGGCCAAAGGGAATGGCAAACCAGAGCAGGTAGGGCCGGAATTTCCCCCAGCGGGTGTGCGTGCGATCGGCAATGGTGCCCATGATGGGATCGTTGACCGCATCCCAAATCCGCGTAATCAAGAACATGGTTCCCACGGTCGCGGCAGGCAGCCCGACAACGTCGGTGTAAAAGTACATCAGGAAAAGGATGAAGGTTTGGAAGTACAGATTCGAGGCGGTGTCGCCCAGACTGTAGCCCACCTTTTCCTGAAGCGAGAGTCGCGCAGCGCTGTGTTCCACAGGTGCTCCTGTTGTGATCGGAGAATTCGGGTGAATTCATGCCACGTGTAAGATAATGCTCGCCAAGTCTTGCTCGCGAGAGGAATTGCCCACCATGATTTCGAACTCGCCCGGTTCGACGACGTATTTCATGTCGAGGTTGGTGAAAGCCAAATGCTCGGGCGTAATCGGAAAGGCGACCGTCACGGTCTCGTTGGGCGCCAAACGAATCCGGCGAAATCCTTTCAACTCCTTCACCGGCCGCGTCACCGTGCTGACCCGGTCGCGAATGTACATCTGCACCACCTCCTCCCCGGCGCGCTTGCCGGTATTGCGGACATCGACGAGCACGCGGGTCGACTCCGCAAGACCAATCACCTCCTTTTCCAGCCGGAGATTGCTGAACGCAAAGGTCGTGTAGGACAAGCCGAAGCCGAAGGGAAAGAGCGGCGAGATGTCATCAAACAAATAGCCACGGCGTGCCGAGGGCTTGTGATTGTAATAACAGGGAAGATGGCCGGCTGACCGCGGAAACGATATTGGCAGCTTGCCGCCGGGATTATAGTCAC
>JBBIKM010000289.1:4996-5231 GCA_037445455.1 bacterium
CAACGGCATATCCGGTTTCCTGCCCAAGATACCAGCACTCAATGATCGCGGGCACGTGCTGTTCCAAATAGACTGCCGACAGCGGCCGGCCGTTGAAAAGCAGAGCCACCACCGGCTTTCCGGTTTCCAGGATCGCCTTGACCAAATCATTCTGCCGGCCGAGCAAATCCAGACTGGCCCGATCTCCCAGGTGGGTCTTGCTCCAGGCCTCACGCGAGGTCTGTTCATTCCCGCC
>JBBIKM010000290.1:0-5188 GCA_037445455.1 bacterium
TGATCAACGACTGCGATTTCGGACGGGTACCGCGAAAATGTTCCAACCTCGGCTGCAACGGCCAAGCCGTTGCAGGAACATTTCCAGGTGAAAGCACGCCGGCGCTGCGGGCAGAAGACACATGCGAACATTCGGAAAAAAAGCCGCCCTGCTTTCCGTGACCGGGCACGCCGTGTTGCTGCTGGCCATTTTTCTGCTCGGCTTCTCAAGGCCGGCGCCCCGCGGCTATCCCCGTGTGCTGACCGCCACTTTTGTGGAACGCAGCTCTGCAGCGACCGAGCCGCGGTCGGCGGCCGCGCCGCGCGCCGTGATCAATCCCCGCCCGGAACCGGCCGTGACCAAAGAGGTGCCCAGCAAGATCGCCGTTCCCCAAAAAACGGAACCGCGAAAACCGGCCACCAAACCGCAGGAGACGCCAAAGCCGCAATCTCCCGCGAAAGCCCCTGCGATTGCGCAGGAGCCTTCGACCAGCAGCGGCACGACCAAAGCCGGCGGTGGCCAGGAGGGTCCGGTGGTCAGCGGCGTCGCCAAACTCGATGTGCCGGATTTTGCCTTCCCGCACTACATCGCGTTGCTGCAATTGCGCATCGAAAGCCATTGGCGGCCACCCTATGGCGGCAGCGGCCAGTTTCTCGCCACCGTGCATTTTGTGATTGCGAAATCAGGCCGCGTCATCTCGAGCGAATTGGAAAAATCCTCCGGCAATTTCGCTTTTGATCAAGCGGCCTTGCGCGCGGTGCAAACCGCCAGCCCCCTGCCGCAACTCCCGGAAGGCGCCGGCCTGGAAACGCTGGGCGTTCATTTTGACTTTGTCGCGAATTGGTAACTCACTGTTGCTGGCCAGAATCATGACGCTGGAATCTCGCCTGCCTGTTTGTGTCCGTTCGAATCGTCGCCTCGCAATTGCTGCCGGTTGCTGGCGCACGACTCGCCGCCTCGCGCTGCTGGCCGGAATGACCGGCCTGCTCGCCCTGCTGCCGTGCGCACTCGTCGCCCAGTCGGAGGTTTACTTGCGTGTGGAAACCAACACCTTCGCACGCATTCCGGTGGAATTGAAGGAGTGCCGGCCGTTGCAGCAGGCCAGCCCGAAAGACGCCACGCGCGTACTCGATATTCTCGACAACGATTTGTGGATGTCGAGCGTCATAGCTTCCTTCCGCAGCGATGAAGCGCCCGCCGGCGACTCGCCCTGGCTGGAAATTGCCAGCCGCGGCCCCGCGCAGCCGTTTCGTCTGGAAGTGCATCCGCGGCTGACGCAGCAAAATGATCGCGTCAAGCTGGAAGCGGATTTGATCGACAGCCACTCGCGCCGGCCGCTGGCGCAGAAGAGCTATCAAGGCTGCCGCGATAATCTGCGCCTGCTGGTGCACAGCCTTGCCGATGATATCGTCAACCTGCTCACCGGCGAAAACGGCATCGCCAAGAGCCGCATTGCCTTCACCGCCAAAGTCGGAGAAAGCAAGGAGATTTTTGTGATGGATTTCGACGGCACCAACGTGCGGCAGCTCACCGGTTTCGGCACCCTCAACCTGACGCCGGCTTGGTCCACCGACGCGCGGCTGCTGGCGTTGACGTCTTACCGGCAGGACAATCCCGACCTCGTGCTGGTCGACGGTGTAACGGGACGGACGGTGCGCGCCTTTCCTCAAACCGGCCTGCAAACTGCGCCGGTGTGGTCGCCGGATGGCAGCTTGATCGCCTTTGCCTCGACGCACGAGGGCAATTCCGAGATCTATGTGATGAATGCCGAGGGCAAGCGTCTGCGCCGGTTGACGCACCATCCCGGAGTCGATTCCTCGCCGACCTGGTCGCCCACCGGCCGTGAGCTGGCTTTCACTTCCGACCGGTTGGGAACGCCGCAGATTTTCATCATGGATGCCGAGGGCAGCAACGTCCGCCGCCTGACCTACGTCGGTGATTACAACGACTCGCCGGCCTGGTCTCCCAAGGGGGACAAGATCGCCTTTGTGTCGCGTTTGAACAGCCGGTTCAACATTGCCACCGTCGAGGTGACCGGTGAGAATCTCACTCAACTCACCGCGGAGGCGGGCAGCAATGAAGACCCGGCCTGGTCGCCGGATGGTTATCGCATTGTGTTCAGTTCCACGCGCAGCGGCGGCAGTGACATTTACAGCATGGAGTGGAACGGGCAAAATGTGCGGCGCCTCACCCACAAGGGAACCTGCACCAGCCCGGCGTGGTCAAACAATTCCCGGCCCGATCTCAACAGCGCCTGCCGGGATTGACCTTCAGGTTTCAGAAAAGGGACACCGTCGTCTGCGTTCAAGCGCATTGAGACTTAAAGAGAAACTGGTTGTCAACGTCAAAACTGCAAGGAGGTTTGCATGTTGTCTCGTTTGAGGAAGTTCGGCTGGCCGCCGGCATTGTCACTGGTTCTGGTGTTGCTTGTGTCCGTGGGTTACCTGGGTTGTGGCGGCGGCAAGCAGGTTGTGCAACAAACCGAAGCCGCTCCGCCGGAACCGGTGCGTGAGGAACCCCCCCCGCCGCCGCCTGCTCGGCAGCCGGCCGTGGAACGTGAGGAAGCGCCGGCGCCCCGGCCACTGATGCTGGCTAATGTCAATTTCGATTACGACAAATACGATCTCACTGCCACCGCCCGCGACATTCTGGCGGGACATGCCCGCGCCCTGCGCGAGCGGCCCGAGCTTAACGTGCGCATCGCCGGGCATTGTGACGAACGCGGCACCATCGAGTACAACCTGGCTTTGGGTGAAAAGCGCGCCAACGCAGTGAGGGACTACCTGGTTTCTCTGGGTGTCGAACGCTCGCGGCTGAGCACGATCAGTTACGGCAAGGAACGGCCGCTGGATGCCCGCAGCAATGAAGAAGCCTGGGCCAGGAATCGGCGCGCGGAATTCGTGATTCAGAATCAATAGTCAGCGCCCGCCGCTCCCGGCCGCTGCTTGTTTGGCGCGGCTTCGGCCCGGGATTGCGGCAGCCACCTTCGCGTTACGCATTGCCATGGGTGACCGAAATATGCGAAACCTCATGCTTTTTCTGTCAGCAGGCGTGGGCCTGGCGTTGAGCGCCTGCCTCACGCCGAGCCAAATGCGGCGCATGGAAGCGGACAATGCCTCGTTGCGCGCCCAGGTGGATTCCCTGCGCCTGCACGTGCAGCGCCTGCGCACCGCAACGGCCAGGGCCGAAATGGCCGGCGGTAAAGCCGATGAATCGTTCCTGCGTCTGCGCGCGGATAACGAGCTTCGTCTCAATCAGTTCGCCGATCAGATTCGCATTCTCAGCGACCGGGTCGACGATATCGACAACCGCCTGGCCAACATGCCGAGCAAGCTGCGCCTGATGAGCGACAAGGCGGCTGCCACGCCGCCGACGCCGGCGGCCACGGCCACGGAAACTCCCGCCGCGGCGGCAATCCCCGAAAACGCTGAGGCCGCGCAGAAGCTCTACGATACCGCGTATCAGGACCTGGTGCGCGGCCAGATCGAGCTGGCGCGGGAAGGCTTTCTGGAATTTCTGCGCAAGTATCCTCAAAGCACGCTGGCGGATAATGCGCAGTATTGGATTGGCGAGAGCTACTACACCCAGAAAAACTATGCCCGCGCCGCCGCCGAGTTCGCGGAAGTACCGGATAGATATCCCTCCAGCGACAAGCAAGCTGCCGCAATGCTGAAACGTGCCTACGCCCTGATGGGATTGAATCGCAACGCCGAAGCCAGAGCCTTGCTCGAACAGGTTGTCAAGAAGTTCCCGCGCTCCGCGGAAGCGGAATTGGCGCGCGTCAAACTCCAGGAGTGAACCACGGCGCCCGGCAGAGCACCGCCGCCGGCGCCCGGAATTTCCATGCGGCATGAAACTGCAGCGAGGGAGTGCCTTACCATGCCCCGGTTCGAACGCCACATTTTCATTTGCACCAACCAGCGGCCACCGGACAACCCCAAAGGCTGTTGTGCCGCCAGGGGGTCGCTGGCCCTGGCTGAAAAATTCAAAGAAGAGTTGCACAAGCGCGGCCTGAAGGGCCGCATGCGCGCGAACAAAGCCGGCTGCCTGGACTTGTGCGAGTCCGGGCCGACCGTGGTGGTTTATCCCGAAGGCGTTTGGTATCAAAAAGTGACGCTGCAGGACGTCGCCGAAATCATCGACTCGCATTTGCTCGGCGGCAAAGTGGTCGAGCGGCTGCGCGTGCCGGAAAGCTGAAAAAAAAGCCGGCACCGCCGCCGGCAGTCTGGCTCGGCAAAGCACCAGCGTTTTCTGCGGGATTTTCGTCTCGCAGAGAAATCCACGAATTTAGTTTTTGTTGCCGCCAGCTTGCTGTCCCTCCTTGCTCATCCGGCCCCGGCATTGCCCGACACCGGCTGGAGCCAATTCCCACCTTGCAAGACGCGAAGCCACTGGCGCCTCTCTCTGCGCTTCACTCACAGTGCTTAACCCTCCCATCCCGTCGCGCGTGCATCCCTCCGTTCACCTCCAGAACCATCCCTTGGGATAGTAGAAATCCCGCGTGAAATCGTATACATTGCGGCCATCAAAACGAGGCAACCGCAAGTGACAGTGAGCATCATGTGCCGTTTCAAAACTTCGTTGCGCCTGATCGCCGCCCTGCTGCCGGCGGCTGCGCCGCTGCGCGCGCAAACTGCCGCAGTGCCGGTCTGGCAGGAAGCCGGCGTTCCCTATTTGCAAAACTTCAGCCCGCAGGACTACCAGGCAACACCACAGAACTGGTGCCTGGCGCAGGATGAAGATGGTGTGCTCTATGCCGGCAATTACGGCGTGTTGATCTATGACGGCGTGTCCTGGGCGCGCATTCCCATCAACGACACGGCGGTGCGCTCGCTGGCCCTTGCGCCCGGACGCCTCTACCTCGGCGCGCAAGGCGAGCTGGGCTATCTCGCGGCAGATGCCATCGGCCGGCTGCGCTACGTTTCCTTGCGCGACAGCATTCCCGCGGAGCACCGCGAGTTTCAAGACGTGTGGCGCACGCTGGTGATTGGCGAGGACGTCTACTTTCAGACCTTCGACTCTCTCCTGCGCTGGCGCAACGGCCGCATGAAAGTCTGGCGGCCCAAGGATCGCTTTCATCTTGCCTTTGCCGTGCAGGATACCCTGTTCGTGCGCGTGCCCGGCGAAGGGTTGATGAAGCTGGAAGCCGATTCGCTGCGCTTGGTCGGCGGCGGTGCGATCCGTGGGCACGCTTCGGCCGACGAGCCGT
>JBBIKM010000291.1:0-5116 GCA_037445455.1 bacterium
TTTGTTGCTACGATGAACATTTCTTCGATAATTGCAAACCAAACATTTGTGACAGCCATTATTCTGTCATTGCTTTTGCCCCGGCAAGCTTAACCTGATCAAACTGCCTTAGTCATCTTGACAAACAAAGGCAAATAGGTGGAGAAATTTTTTGATGGTCACGCCTTCAATGGTTTTGCCTTGGGGGAAAAGTTGGTGGCATTGTCCATCTTGGCATTGGACATCTTGTCTGCAGGCAGGCTGGAAGCCTGCGCGACTTCACTCGTAACTGAGGGATTATCCGGAAATTCTTCATGCCCACCATTCACGAAGTTTTGCGCAAACATTTCGGCCATGCCGATTTTCGCGGCCAGCAGGAGGCCATCATCCGTCATGTGCTGGCGGGTGGCCATGCCCTGGTGATCATGCCCACCGGCATGGGCAAATCGCTGTGCTACCAGATTCCCGCGCTCCTGCCCGGTGGCTTTGTGCTCGTGCTCTCGCCGCTGATCGCATTGATGAAAGATCAGGTCGATGCGCTGGTTGCCAAGGGGATCGAGGCCGCTTATCTCAATTCCTCTTTGAGCCGCAGCGAACGCGAGGCGCGCCAGGCCGCCATTGCCGCCGGCGCCTATCGCCTGCTTTATGTCACGCCTGAGCGGTTTCGCAAACCGGAATTCGTCGAGTTGATTCGCCGGCGCCGCCTCTCGCTGCTGGCCGTTGACGAGGCGCATTGCATCAGCCAGTGGGGCCACGACTTTCGGCCGGATTACTCGCGCGTCGGCGAGATCCGCCGCTTGCTCGGCAATCCCACCACCCTGGCGTTGACCGCCACCGCCACGCCCGACGTGCAGGATGACATCATCACGCAGCTCGGTTTGACGCGCGGCCAGATCAAGCTCTTTCACGAGGGAATCGCGCGGCCCAATCTCCATCTCGCGGTGCACCAGGTGTGGGGGCAGGAGGAGAAGTTGCAGAATCTGCTCGCGCTGCTGCAGCGGCTGCCGGGCAACGGCATCTGCTATTTTGCCCTCATCAAAACCTTGCAGGAATTCGGCGAACGCCTGCGCGCCCGTGGCCTGGCGGCGCTGCACTATCACGGCGATTTGGACAGCCTGGAGCGCAAACGTGTGCAGAACAAATTCATGCAGGGCGAAAACCAGCTCGTGCTCGCCACCAATGCCTTCGGCATGGGCATCGACAAGGACAACATCCGCTTCGTGGTGCATGCCGAAGTGCCGGGCTCGCTCGAAGCCTACTATCAGGAAATCGGCCGCGCCGGCCGCGACGGCGACCGCTCCGATTGCCTGCTGCTGTATGATGAGCAGGATCTGCTTATTCAAATGGATTTTCTCAACTGGAACAATCCCGGCGCGGCATTTTACCACCGGCTTTATCATTTCCTGCTCGCCGACGCCGAGCAGGTCAATGCCTGTGGCCTGGAAGGCTTGAAGGAAAAACTGCATTTCAAGAACAAGCATGATTTTCGGCTGGAAACCGCGCTCGGCATGCTCGAACGCTATGGCGTCACCACCGGCAGCCTGGAAGGCAAAGACCTGGCGGTGATCGCTGAGCTGCCGGAAGAACTCACGGATCAGAAGGAATTGGATCGCAAACTCAAGCGCGAGCAACGGCGGCTTTATGCGCTGGTGCAATATGCCAGGCACCCGGGCTGCCGCAAGGCGTTCATTCATGAATATTTCGGTTTGTCGCATGCCGGGACTTGCGGCGCCTGTGATCGCTGTTTGGCGGCAAGCGCTTGAGAGTCGGCGGCGCCTGCGGAGGTGATCACGCCGCCGGCACTGCCGGGCGGCGTGCCGGAGAACTCCCGGCAGGCTTGCCTTTTCGGCAAAATCTGGTTATAATGCCCGCGCCTCAGATTGTGGTTTCGATTTCTACAGGCAGCTCATTTCACCGGTCAGGCAGAGGAATCTTGTGAAGCACTCGGGCCGGTGCCTGAGTCGGCACGAAATCCCTTCTGGATGACAGGAATGATTGCGTTCTTCAAGGTGACAGCGCCCTGGAGAATTGCTGGCTCGGCCGCTGCGGGCGAATCGAACTCCGGCCTCTGAAGCATGCGAGGTGGTCGAGTGCAATCCAGGCACGGAAAACGCTGTAGCAACCATCGGAGGGTGATATGCCTCGATTCATGTTGGTTTTGTTGGCGCTCATGCTGATCGTCCCGGGCATGCTGTCCACCACACAGGCGCGGCAGGCGCAGGACGAGAAAGTCTTTCAGCAGATTTTTGGCAAGACGCAGGAGAAATTCGGCCAGGCCAAAGCGGCGCAGGCCGACATCCTCGCGCCGGAGGCTTTTGGCCGGGCGCTGAAGAAGTACAACGAAGCGCGCGAAGATTTTCGCCGTGGCCGCGCGCTGGCGGACATCAACAGGAAGCTCGGTGAAATCAGCGTGGATTTGGACGCGGCGGTGAAGTCCGCCAATCTCGGCAAGGTGGCGCTCGAAAAAGTGCTGCGTGCGCGCGAAGATGCGCTCAAGGCCGAGGCCGAGCAAAACGCCGCGGAGAAATTCGCGCTGGCCGACAAAGCGTTCGGCGAGGCCACCCGGCGGCTGGAAGGCGGGGATGTGAATGCCGCGCAAAAGAAGGGTGAAGAAGCCGAGCAGCTCTTCCGCGAGGCAGAGTTGCACGCGATCAAGAACAGCGTGATCGGCAGCGTGCGCAGCCAGCTCGTGCAGGCGCGCAACGCCAAGATGGACCGCCTCGCGCCGGAAACCTACCGCAAGGCCGAGGCGCTGCTGGCGGAAGCGGAAAAAATTCTCAACACCAACCGCTACGCCGCCGGCTCGGCGCGCGAAAAGGCGGAGGCTGCGGAATATGAGGTGCGCCACGCCCGGCATCTCGCCGAGCAGGTGCAGCGCGTCAAAGTCGATGAGACGCAATGGGAAAAATTCCTGCTCTCGTTCGAACAGAAGATTGCCGGCATCGCCGCTGCGCTCGATTTCGAGCCGCAGTTCGATCAGGGCCTGGACAAGCCGGTGAACGATATCCGCGAAGCGGTGAAATCCCTGCGTGACGACCGCCGCAGCCTGAGTGATGAGGTGAACAAACTCGAGACCCGCATGGCGGAGCTCAGCAGGGAGCTCAACAACATTCGCGAGGCGCAGGCCGGCCTGGAATCGCAGCTCGAAAAGGAAAAACGCCGGCAGCAGGAACTGCAGCGCCGCGAAGAGCGCGTCAAGGCGGTGGAGACCATGTTTGCACCCGAGGAGGCGGTGGTGACGCGTGAAAACGAGCGGCTGCGCATTCGCCTGATCGGGCTGATCTTTCCCTCCGGCAAAGCCGTCATCATGCCGGAATATTTCCCGCTGCTCACCAAGCTGCAGCGCGCCATTCGCGAGCTGCCGGATTCCTTCATCTCGGTCGAAGGCCACACCGACTCGCGCGGTGATGACGCCAACAACCAGCGCATCTCGACCGAGCGCGCGCTCTCGGTGCAGCAATATCTCGTCGCCAACATGAATCTGCCGGCCAATCGCATTCAGGCGGTCGGCTTCGGCGAGAATTTTCCCATTGCCAGCAATGACTCCGAAGAGGGCCGCGCGCGCAATCGCCGCATCGAAGTGGTGCTGACGCTGCCGCAATAACCGCCGGCCGTTGTTTGATCGCGGTGCCGGGATTTCCCGCCCATGCTGCCGCTCACTTTGAACGTCGCCCGGCACGACATGTGATTTTGAGAAGGGCAACCCACTTTGGTTGCCCTTTCCTTTTGGGGCCCGCCTTTTCTCGAACGCCGCACCTGGCAGGTGGCATGCACGCAGCCGGCAAACAGGTGCGGCGTTACGCAGCCTCACGCCACAGCCGGTAAATCCTTTGTCAGCAAATTCCACGGCAGGCAATCCGGCTGCACCCGCAAAGCGAGTGCTGTCAGGGCAGCCTGCCATTCCAATCAGGAGATCAATCTATGGCAAAATCCCTTGGCAGTGGGTGCGCGCATTCCGTCGCGCTGACTCTGGGGCTGGCGATGAGTTGGCTGGCCTGGCCCGCGGCGCAGGCGCAGACGCTCACGGTCGTCCCTCTGGCAGTGGTGGAAAGCCAGGTTTTTTTCATTTCCGATTTTGACATTGCCGGCGGCGGCAGTGCGGCGGAACTGTTTCGTTTGACCATTCAAAACAATACCGGCGTCTTCAGCCGCGCCCTCATTGACCTGACTTTTCGCAAGGACGGCAATGCCGGCCCGATCGTGCGTTCGCGCACTGATCCCTTCGACATGCCGCCCGGCCGCGAGCGGCGCTTCACCTACCGCGATTTTCGCGGCACCGGCGAGAACGGCGACGTGACCATCGCGCGCTATGATTACGACCCCAACGCGGTTGACAATATCATCGACAACGTGTTGCGCACCGGCCGGCTGCCGAACGGCCGCTATTTTCTCAGTGTGACGGTTTCGGAACTGGCCGGCGACGGGGGCGCCGTGGAGATTTACAGTGAAGAAAAGGAGCTGTTCGTTTCCAGCCTGCCTTCACTGGATCTGGTGGCGCCCGGCATGCCCGCGGGCGGGATGGAATGCCCGGTGGTCTTCACCAATCTGCCGCAGTTCAAATGGGATTCGGAAGCGGACGTGTTCGTGCTGACGGTGTGTGAGCTGCTGCCCACCAATTCCGGCCCGGAAGACGTCATGCAGAATCCCCCGCGTTTGCGGCTGCGGCTGCAGCGCAATCTTCATTTCTTTGGCTCCCCCACCTTGCAATATCCTTCTGAAGGCCTGCCGCTGCAAGAAGGCCGCACTTACTACTGGCAGGTCAATGCCATCGTCCCCACACAAACCGGCGAGCTCGAGCTGCCCGGCCAAATCTGGTGTTTTAGAATCAGCACATTTGGCGGCAGTGAGAACGAACTGTTGCTGCAGCAACTGTTGTCGTTGCTGCAAAGCCTGGGCTTGCAGGACATCAACCAGTTGTTCGAAGCCGGCGGCCCGCTGGAAGGTTACCTGCCCAGCGGCACGGTCATGTTGAACGGCAGGCGCATCGACTTGAACGAGCTGATTTCCCAGTTGCGCGCCAACGCCCGGCGCTTGAGCGGTTTTGCAGTGGAATAATGACCTCAACCACGGATCCAACCATGAAATTTTCCGCAGTATTTGGCGCGTTGGCGATGCTGCTGGCGGGCAGCTTGGACCT
>JBBIKM010000292.1:0-5060 GCA_037445455.1 bacterium
AACAGTCACGTGACGCTGAAAGTGTTTGATGTGAATGGAAGAGAAGTGGCGACGTTGGTGGAGCGTGAGATGGCGGCAGGAAATTACACGGTGCCGTTTGCGCCGCGCGATTTGGCTGGCGGAATTTATTTCTTCAAACTCACCACGGGCAATTTTTCGCAAACACGCAAAGCTATTTTTGTGAAGTAGCGCAGGCTTCCCGCCTGCAGGAACGCAAGAATTCGCGCAGTTCTTGCAGCCAGGATGCCTGTGCGACCGAAGCAGAGAAATTTACCAAATCCCGCAGGGTGTAAACAACTCAGACTTTCGGAGGAGGAGCATGACGCCTCAATGGCTGCAAAAGGCCGCGACGGGAGGCAACCTTGTGGCAGCGCTGGTTCTGTGGCTTGGCTTTAGCGTTTTTCTTTTCAACGCCGGCGCTTACCAATCCGTGCAGGCCGCTGCCGGCGGCGCCAAATTGTTGGAAGAAAGATTCGGCTACACCTCGACGCAGGCCGGCGATTTTCTGCAAACGCTTGGCAACGATGGGCGCGCGGCTTACCGCAGCTTTCAATTTTGGGACGGCCTCAATGCGCTGCTCATGGCCGTTGCCTTCACGCTCGCGCTGGCGTTCGCGCTCAGCCGCCTCTTGTTTGCACGCAATCCGCTGCGTCTCATTGCATTTCTTCCTTTGCTCGCGGGTTTGTGCGAGTGGGCGGAGAATGCCGCGCTGCTTTCAATGCTGTCGAGCTTTCCCAATGAAGCGCCCACAGTGTGCAGCATGGCCAGCGCGCTGACGCGGATGAAATTGGCGCTGGGCTTCAGCGTGATGCCGCTGACGGTTCTGGCCTTTCTCGCGCTGGGCATCAAAGCGCTGCGGCAGCGGCTCAAAAAATGACTTGATCGCGGCGGCAATCCTTGCAAGGCGATTCTCGCAATCAAGCGCCGCTGCGACGCGCTCTTTTTGATTTTGGATGATTCATGAACAAGCTGATTCAACGCCGCCGCGGCGTCGAGCCGCATGTTCGTTTGCTGGCGGCGGCCATCATGTTTGCTACCATCTTGATCAATCAATGGTTCTTTCCTCGGTTGGTTCAATGCGACTCTTCAGACCGGTTGGATACCGATATCCGTCATTGCTGGCGCCGTTATCATGTTTCCGAGCCGGTTGCACCCATATTCAATTTGGCATTGATCTTTCCAAACTGGGCGCCGGGTTGCCACACGCCGCAATGATCTGGCTTGTGCTCAACGTGTGTTTTCTTACCTTCGCGCTGGCCACCAACACGGCTGTGCAATTTGATCCTTCCTGCAGCGAGCCGGGCGCGCGCCACAAGATCAGCGAATTTGTCGGGCAGATCGCCGGCAATGCGCTTGCGGAAGAAATCGTCTATCGCGGATTTTTTTCTGACGCAAGGCTTGTTGCTGCTCCGGCCTCGTTTGAGAAAAGGCTCTGGCTTTGGGCAGCTTTGGCCATTCTGTTCAGCGCCGCGATTTTTGCGGTTTTGCACGTCCCCAATTCGCCTATGCAAGGGCGATACGAATCGGCTCTGGCGATCGCCCGGGATCAAGCCGGTCTGATGTTCGGCGGTTTGTTCTTTGGCTGGCTGTATCTGCGCACGCGGAATCTTTTTTTTGTCATCGGCGGGCACGTTCTGGTCAACCGCCACATGCTTTTGATCGCCCTGCCAGAAGCCGCATGGCCACCCGCAGAGGTGTTTGCTGCCGTCGCTTGGTATTGGCGCTTATCTGGATCAAGCAGCCGCGCGTTGAGGCACGAGCAATGAAAGCCTGAGTCATCCCCTTTCCCCAAAAAGCAGCGGATCACAAAGCAGAAGGCGGGGCAATAAATGGGGTGCGGAAGTGCATTTCTCTGTTTTTTCATTTTGATGCCGCTCCAAATTTTCATACATTCGGCGCGCTCGAAATTTTTCCAGCAATTGGGAGTCGCTCATGCCAACCTACGATTATGACTGTTCCTCTTGTGGCCGCACCACGGAGATTTTTCAAAGCATTACCGCGCCGCCGCTGGAGAAATGCCCGCACTGTGGCGGCAAAGTGAGCCGCCGCATTTCCGGCGGCACCGGCTTGATCTTCAAAGGCAGCGGCTTTTATTTGACTGACTACAAAAACGCCGGGACGAAAAACGGCGACGGCAAAGCAGAAAAGGCCAAGCCTGCAGCCGGCGCCGCGGAAGCCACGGGCAAGGAAAAAAGCGGCGGCGAAGCCGCAGGCAAGAAGGCGGAATCCCCGCCGGCCTCGCCGGAGTGAGTTTTTGCCTGGTGTTGAGCGCATGCCGCCCGCACGTTGGCCGGAGAAATCTGCCGGCCGCGTGCCTCCGCCGGATTGATCTCCCGGCGCCGGTAGGATTAGAACGATCCTTCTCTTGTCCCAGGAGCAGGCGCGCAGTTCATTCTCAGACAGACACATGCCACACCTCGGATTAAACAGTGATGTACAGGCCGGAGGCCATCGCTTTCATGTGCAGACGAGCTTTTCGGCCAGCAATGCCAAGATCATCTCCCACATCTTCGACCATGGCCGCATCGTTGCCCAGCGCGAAGTGCCCGTGAACGGCGATGCCGGCGATCAACACCTCGCCAAGAAGCTGCATGCCGTGCACCAGGACATGGTGGCGGAAATGGAGTTGCTGTTTCACATCGCCGAGAAAGTGCGCGAAGTGAAGCACCCGCTCTCCTGCCTCAAACTCGGCCAGCTTTTTCTGCAGAAGAATTTGCTGGACGACGCCATTGCGACGCTCGAGCTCGCCCTCACCCTGGATGTCGACTCTCCCAACGCCTACAACCATCTCGGCATGGCCTATCTGCGCCGCGGCGAATTCGGCAAGAGCGAAAAGATTTTTCGCGAGGGTCTGGCGCGCGCCCCCAGATATGCCGACGGCTATTGCAATCTCGGCGTGGCTTATTTGGAGCAGGAAAAGTTTGCCGAAGCGCTGCAGGCGTTCGATACCGCGCTGCAGATCAATCCCCGCTTTTTTCATGCGCTCCTGCTGCGCGCGCTCGCCAATCTCACCATGCTGGCCTCGCCGGCGGTGCGCAGCGCGCTGCCCGAACTGCCGGCACACCTGGAGCAGGTGCGCGAGCAATTCCAGCGTGTGCTGCAGGCCACGCCCGCCGGGCGCGACAACAGCCGGCTGCTGAAATGCCAGGAACACTTCAGCCGCAACGAGTTTGGCCGGGCGGCGGCGGAACTGCAGGCCATGCGGCAGGAAATGCAGGCGGAGGCCTTCAGCCACTATGAGAATGAGTTTTATCTCAAGTTCATGTACGGTGGCAAGGGCCGCGATGACGCCTTTGTGCAGCGCTACACCGACATGCTGCGCGCGGCCATCCAGGATTATCCCGAGTATGCCGATTTGCACAACCATCTCGGCATCGCCTATTTGATTCAATGCCGCAATCTCTTTCTGCGCGCGCTGGATGAATTTCGCACGGCGCTGCGCATCAACCCGAATTTCAAGCGCGCGGAGAAAAACCTGAAGCTGACCGAAAACGACGGCAAGGGCTTTCTGATTCTGCTGCGCGCGCTGTTCAAATAATGCCGACGCCGGAGCCAAAAGGCTTCGGCATGCGCCTGAGGGTGGTTGGAGCACTCGAGCAACTCAGTCCCTTTCCGGCGGTGGAGGATGCGGCGTGAAATGTCACGCCGTGGAGCAGATCGCTTTGCGTTTGTGTCAACTGTGATACTTCTTGGGAATTTCTTCGCTCTCTGGAAGCGCCGCCCACCGATCCTGCCTTCTCTAATTGCAGTCATGCCATCAATTTCAAATCGACCAGGGCCCCGCGCGCTCGTGGCTTGGGATCTGCATAAAAAGCCGCCGGTTACCGAAAATTCAAATATTCACAACTGCTTTCGTGTCTCACCCCGAAACAATGTCACTTCGCTGATACAAGAAGAGGAGCGCATGAGCAACTCGAGATTTGTCTCATGGTGCCCGGTGGTGATTCTCGCTGCCAGCTTGCTGGCAGCCGCGCCCGGCCAGGCACAAACCAACCCCCCCGCAAACGACGGCAAGGGCTTTCTGATTCTGCTGCGCGCGCTGTTCAAATAATGCCGACGCCGGAGCCAAAAGGCTTCGGCATGCGCCTGAGGGTGGTTGGAGCACTCGAGCAACTCAGTCCCTTTCCGGCGGTGGAGGATGCGGCGTGAAATGTCACGCCGTGGAGCAGATCGCTTTGCGTTTGTGTCAACTGTGATACTTCTTGGGAATTTCTTCGCTCTCTGGAAGCGCCGCCCACCGATCCTGCCTTCTCTAATTGCAGTCATGCCATCAATTTCAAATCGACCAGGGCCCCGCGCGCTCGTGGCTTGGGATCTGCATAAAAAGCCGCCGGTTACCGAAAATTCAAATATTCACAACTGCTTTCGTGTCTCACCCCGAAACAATGTCACTTCGCTGATACAAGAAGAGGAGCGCATGAGCAACTCGAGATTTGTCTCATGGTGCCCGGTGGTGATTCTCGCTGCCAGCTTGCTGGCAGCCGCGCCCGGCCAGGCACAACCCAACCCCCCCGCTGCCGCGCGTCCGGATTTGCCCGTCAAGGTGCGGGCGCTGGCGGCACAGCCGGGCGAGGTCTCGCTGTACGAAATCAGTTTTACCACGGCCGATTCCCTCGCCCGCCGCGCGGAGATCATTTTCGATTTTCCGGCAGAGTTCGATTTGAGTTTGTTGCGCGTGGCCAGCTCGACCAGCATCAATGGCGGCTTCAAACTGGTGCGCGAAGGCAATCAGGTGCGGGTGCAGCGCACCGGCCTGGGGGCGGTCATTCCGCCCGGCCGCAAAGTAGAGCTGCAGCTAGGCCTGATCAAGAATCCCGGCCGGCTGACGAACGGCTATGAAGTCGGCATGGAGATCCGCTCGTCCGGCCAGACCGTGCAGGTGGCCCGGAAGAATCATCGCATCGAATTCTAACTCCCGGTGAGATCAGCAATGCAAGTCATGAATTTTGACGCGCAGCGGGTAGTGGCATCAAGCTGGCGCGCGCTGGGGCTGGCCCTGCTCCTCGCCATCGCACCCGCCTTCGGACAAGGAAGTCTGACCAAAGTCACAGTCACCCCTT
>JBBIKM010000293.1:0-5041 GCA_037445455.1 bacterium
TGCCTCGGGACAGCGGGTCGGCGGCGGCAGCGTTGGCACGGTGGCCGCGTGTCTGCGCGAGAGCGCTGCTGCCTTTGCCTTTCTCGACAACTTCGACGAGATCGCCTCGGCCGTGCTGCGCCGCGCGGCGTCCGGGAAGATGCCGCCGGCGGAATTGCGCGGCCTGTGCCACCCGCAAGCGATGCTCGCCTTGCGCTCGCCGCAGTGGCGGGCCTTTCTCAAGCCGGGCAGATATACCGCCAGCCTGCGGCTGCTCGGCGCGTGTGCGGCAGAGGTGAGCGCGAGCAATACCGTGACGTTTGACGTGCCGGCGCCCCGCGAAGAGATTTTCACTTTTTCGCCCTACGACCGCGTCGAATTGTGCTATGAACTCGATCGCGAACGCGTCAGCCAGATCGGCGCAGAAATCGTGGCAGCGGTGCGCGAGCAAATCTCTCTGCCTTCGCCCCGCACGCTCGTCTTTATCACCGGCCACAGCGACAGCCTGGGCGAACACCGTCCCGACGGCCGGGGAAGCGAATACAATCTGGACTTGTCCTTCCGCCGGGCCAGGCACCTCGCCGGTTTGCTGCAAGCGGCGCTGGCTGATCAAGCCCGCCAAGCCGGCCTGGAACTCCTTATCACCAAAGAGTACAATGCGAGCGATGGCTCCTCAGACCATCGACCTGTCACCGCACAGTCCCTGCCGGCGGGCCGCAACGGCGCCACGGCTCAACCCGCCGACTATCTCGAGCGGATGATTGCGGAAAAACTCCACGCCTTCGACGAAGTGCCTGAGGGCCCGCGTGTGCCCACGCGCCGTGACCTCGAGAACCGCATCGCAACGATTCGGGATCGCCTGCCGCTGGAAATCATTCACCTGCTGTTGCGCGACCGCCAGGTCAGCCGGGCGCTCACCATCGTGGCTGCCGGCTTTGGCGTCACGGTGCCTTTTCACCGCCGCCTCGAAGAGGCGCCGGAGGTCGTGGCGGCATTTTGCGCGATGGGATACAAACCGGAGGAGGTACCGCGGACTTTCTTTGGAGACGATGCGCATCCCGCCGGCCGTTTTCTCAACCGCCGCGCGGAATTGCATGTAATCTGGTGAGGGAACGCTGCCTCATCGATGCAGCGCCAGGGGGACAACCAGGCCGGTGACCAAACCAGCATAACGGCCGTCGAGCTGCCTGCCGTCGGCTGCCAGCGTGAGTTGAGCGGTGCCCCAGGTTCCCGCCGCCGTCGTGATCGAAAACTGCACCGGCCGCCCCGCGATCGTGCCCTGCCCCACGGCCGTGATTCCGTAAAGCGGATTGATTTCTTGAATGGTGAGCGCCGCCGCATTCTGCTGAATGAGATAAGACACGCCTTGCGCGCTGTGCCAGGTTCCGGCCAGGAGATGGACGCCTGCTGCCGCGCCGGGTTCTCCCGAAACCGCGCCCTCGCCAGCCACGGGCGGCGTCCGCTGACGGAGTTGCGCTTCCAGCTCAGCGAGCTTGTTTTCCAGGGCCGCCTGCCGCTGCTTCAGCTCGTCTTCACCGACTTGTTTAAGTTGCTCGGGATTGGCGACAGTCCGCGGCTTCTCGGCAAACTCTGCTTCGAAAATATCCGAGATCTTGATCTTCTTGACCGCGAATCCGGAATACAGATTGTAGCCGACGATGACGATCAACAGCAACGCCACCACCACCCACAGAAAATTCCTGGCGCCGCTGTTGGAAGAGGGATTGCCATTACTCATCGCACACCTGCCATGTTTTGATTTGCGTGAGTCGTGCCGTCAGCCCGCGGTTTGTGCGGCCGCGTGTCATGCCGCGTGCGGCTGTGGCCGCGTGATCACACCTGGATTCTGCCTCATGCCTTGCCCCGGGCAATCGCGCGCAGAATTTTCGGTTCCAACAACCAGCGCAGCGTGAACCCGCCGGCCTGTACCGGCAACCCGCCTTCCACCAACGCCACGCCCGCTTTCTTGAAGGTTGTGAATGGCCTCTGCCCGCCACTGACCAGCAACGCAAGCAGCGCGCTCATCTGCGGCTCATGGCCAACGAGTCCGAGCACCGCGCTGTCTTTGTGCTGATTCAAAAAGGACAGAAGCGCGTCCGGCTCCGCCTCATCCTGCAGCAGCGCGGTTTCCTCAAGCTTGTGGATTTTCGATTTCTTTCGTATTATCTCCGCGGTTTGCCGGGCACGCACCAGCGGGCTGGTATAAAGATGCGTGAATGCAATGCCCAGGCGGCTCAGTGCCGCGGCGACCTGTTCCGTTCTGCGGCGGCCCTTGTCCGTCAACGGCCGCTCGCTATCGGGTTTCTCCCATGTTTCTCGCAGCGCGGCGATGCCGTGGCGAATGAGGTAGATTTTCATGCGGCACTCCTTTCACGCTCATGCCAATGCGCGTATGATGACGCCCCTCCCCTCGCAAAAATCCGGCGGCAATATAGCAAGTTTCTGCCCCTCTGTCAATTCGGTACGGCGACGCTGGCTGCGGGTGTCGCTGTTGTCCGGCGGCGCGGCCCTGCTTCTCACCGGTTGGGCCTGTTCCAAATCACAATCTCCCCACACCCAAATTCCGCCGGCCGCGGTGAAGGAGACTGCTCCGCCTGATACCGTCATGCCGGCGCCGCCGCCGCCAGGTCCGGTGGCAGGATCGGTGTGGGACGTGATGAAGCCCGGCGAACGTCTTCCCAAAGACGTCTTGCAAGCCATGGCCGGTCTGGGCGCGGATACGCGCTTTGCGCAAAAACTCTGGCAAACCCGCCTGCTCGATGTCGATGGCGACGGCGCGCAGGAACTGATGATTTCGAACGTCGTCGAATGGTGCGGCAGCGGCGGCTGCGGCGTTTGGCTGTGGCAGCGCCAGCGACAGGGGTTGCGCAATCTGTTGCCCACCGACGATATTCTCGCCGTTGCGGTTGAAGTCGAATCAACCGCCACCAACGGCTATCGCGATCTGCGCTTCTATCACCGCTTTTCCAGTGAGGACAACCGCCCGCTGCTGGTGAGCGATTTGTTTGCCTGGGACGGCACCGTCTATCGCTATCGTTCACGCCGGCAGCACGGAGAATACCTGGCCGCGGCCCTCCCGCCCACTTGTTGGAAGGTTGTGCCGTGAGGCGCGGCTCCACCCTCTCCCGTGCGCTGCTGGCTGCATAGGTCCAGCGTGCGGTTCCCTTGATTTGGCAGTCCTGCCTCCTTGTTGGGCACGATGGCAACCGCCAATCTCTTGCTTTTGGCAGCGGCCCGCAAGGTGCCAAGACTGCAAAACATGGTTCTTCACGAGTAATCTAGTACTACTCCGGGAAAACGAGCACGCCTGCGAGAATTCTCCTGGCACCAGGATTTTGCCGGCGGTTGAAAGAAGCCAACTGCTGCCATCCGTTGAGTTTTTCTACCGGTTGCAGGTTTTCCATTTGATTCCGGCACGTTCGGCCGATGATATGACACTCAGACACTTGGAGTTCGACATGAAAGCACGATTGATTGGTATTGGCATCCAGGCCGGTTTCCTGTTCTTGCTGGCAATGTCGCCCGCGGCAGCGCAGGATTTTTGGTCGTGGTGGGGTGACGGCAAAGCCGAATTGTCGTCTTACCAAACGAAAACCCAACGCTACGGCGAATTGCGCCAGGGCTATGCGGTCTTGATTTTTGTGACCGAGGACATTTCGCGCACCACGCGCCTCAAAGTCGAGTCCGAGGCGATCCCGCCGGCCGACCGCGTGCCGGTGCTGAAGCTCAATCACGTCGTAAAATTTCCCACCGGCATTTATGACTACTCTCTCCTGACTTCGACCTTCAGCGGCATCGAATCCGAATTAGGCCGCCCGCCGTTTGAGCCGCTCAAAATCTCGTTCTCGGCGCAGGAATGGTGCGGCCATGTTTTTCAAATGTTGCTCCCGCAGCGCGATCAAGTTGAGCTGACGCTGCACAGTTATTTTCAGAGTGAGGGCGATCAGAAACGATCCATCAAATTGCCGGCCAATGCCGCCTTCGAAGACAATTTTCCGATTTGGATTCGCGAGCTGAAAGGCGAAGTGCTGGCTGCGGGGCAACGCCGCAGCCTGCAAATCCTGCCAAGTGCTTGGGCCTCGCGCTCCGGACATCAACAAGTGGCGTTTCAAGCCGGCTCGATCATCAAGGAAGAGGGCGAAGCCGTGAAGCTGGGTGAGGGCAACACGCCGAGTTGGCGTTGGACCTGGCAGATCGGCAGTCGCACCGAAACCTATTGGGTGGAGAAAGCCTACCCGCATCGCATTCTCAAATGGCAATCCAGCGACGGCGGCGAGGGTGTGCTGATCAAAACCCTGCGGCTGCCCTACTGGCAATTGCATGACAATGATGATCTGCCCTATCGCGCGCAGCTCGGGCTGCCGAAGTGACTTCTACAGCTTTTGAAAATGTTCAAAATCATTCTTGAAAAAGCGGACGATAATCCTTATCGTTGCTCATGAAATTCACCTGGGACGAAAAGAAGCGAAAAGCCAACATCAAGAAACATGGTTTGGACTTTGTTGATGCGGAGCCGGTGTTTTCAGGCTTGACTTGTACCATCCACGACGATCGTTTTGACTATGGGGAGGAACGATTCATCACGATGGGCTTGTTACGCGGCATCGTTTGCGTGATTGCCCATACCGAGAGAGGCGAAACGATTCGTATTTTTTCAATGCGAAAGGCCACCAAACATGAACAAGAGATCTTCTTCCAAAACCTCTCGAACTGACTGGAACCGCATTGACAGAATGCGGGATGAGGATATTGATTTGTCTGAGATTCCCGAAATTACGGACAAACAAATGGCGCTGTCAGTGTTGCGGGTTGGCGGTAAAACAGTGTCAAAAGGCAAGATTCAAGTCAGTCTCTCGCTTGATGCGAGCGTTGTGGCGTACTTCAAAACTCAAGCCCGAGGCCGCGATTTCCAGAAGCTCATCAATGAAGCGTTGAAAACAAAAATTCGCGAGCAGAATATCGAGAATATTCTGCGCCGTGTCATTCGTGAAGAATTGCAGGAAGCGGGCTAGCCCAACTTCCGCAGTTGACGGATCTAAATTTAGTATTTTCAATAGAAGGT
>JBBIKM010000294.1:0-5016 GCA_037445455.1 bacterium
ATCCCTACGTTGATCAGTTGCAGCGCAAGTACCACGCCCTCATCGAGATCAACACGGATGCCCTCGAAAAGACGCCGGCGACTCGCATTGACATGGTGGTGACGCAACGAGGTGTGCCTTTTCCAGTGGTGGTGCCGAGTTTCCCGCTCATCACCAGCGATCATCAATTGGATTATGGCCGCAAGATGCACTGAAGCGACCGGCGCTCAGACCGGCAGCAGGGCAAGAAATTCGCTTGCATAGTGCTGCAAATTTGTTGACATTCCGCCGGTTTTTGTGCGTCGCTGAAAGTGAAACGCCGCACAGGTCGTACCCCATTGCTCACTCTCGCTGTTGCTGCCCGAATCATGCGTCCGCTGCACGAGTCGAGTGTCATCCTTGTCGCTGCCCTTGGCCTGGCAATCCGCCTGGCCGTCGCCCAGAATCTGCCGGCCGGCACGCGTGCGCCGGCCCCTGCCCCTGCTGATTCCACTGTTCTCACCGTCGCGGTTTTGGATTTCCAGAACAACAGCGGCTTGTTCAATCTCGACCTCCTGGAAAAGACTGTACCGGAGATGTTGCAGACCGAGCTCTCGCGCCCCGGCTCCGGTCTGCTGGTGGTGGAGCGCCAAAAACTGGCAATGATCCTGCAAGAACAGGCTTTGGCTCAAACCGGCGTCATTGATCAGCAAACCGCGCAGGCAGTGGGACAACTGGCGGGCGCGCAATATCTGTTGACCGGCGAGATCAGTCTGGCCGGCGCACGCTTGCGCATTGATTGTCACCTTCTCAAGGTTGCAACCGGCCAGGTGCGCGGCGAAAAGGTCGTGGGCAGCGATCGCCGCGCCAGCGCGGAGATGGTGCATTTGCTCGCCTCCAACATTTTGTACAATTTGACCGGCACCGGGCAATACCGCGAGAGCGTGCGGCTGAAGCAGTATCCCGCCGCATGGTTGGCGCTGGCTGCCGGCTTGGGCGCGGCTGCCACCGGCGTCACGCACGGCATTTCGCGCGCGGCATATCGGAAATATCAGGCTGCGACCACGCTGGCGGAGTTGGAAAAACAGTACGGCCGCGCCGGTGATTATCGCAAAGCTCGCAACGCCACAGCAGTGGTGACGGGCGCCCTGGCACTGGCGAGTGTGCACTTCTGGTTGAAGAATCATGCCGACCACAACCGCATCTTTGCGGCAGCGTCAGCCGCCGAGGAGCAACGCGCCCCCCGGCTTGCTTTGCTGGCCGGCAGCGACCCGGTTCGTCTCGCCGTTACCTTTTCGTTTTAGAGAGAAGATGAAGATCATCGTGCAAAGCTCGCGCTTCCGGCTGTGGGGACTTCTCTTCCTGCTCGTTGCCTGTGGCGAGCTGGAGCGCAACAATCCGCTTGACCCGCGCAATCCCGCCAGCGAACGGCCGCGCGTGCTGGTGCTCGAAGCATTCGTCAATGATGCCACGCCCTTCAGTCCCTTTGCCCTGACCGCGCTGGACAGCCTGCGGCCGGCATTCTCGCCGGACCGGGTCATCCTGGTGGAACATCATCTGCCCAGCGCAACGTTTCGCGACGCGTACGCGCTGCCGGAGAGTGCGGACCGCTATCGCACGCTCGCTGCCGCGGATTATGCCGTGCCCGACGTTTTCTTGAATGGCTCAGCGCTGCGCTTGCAAGGCGCCTCCAGCGCGGCCACGGCCGCAAAGCGCTATCGCGCGGCGCTGCAAGATCAGCTCGGCAAAGTCGCCCACTTCACCATCGAAGCCAGGCAAACGATCTCCGCCGCGGGCATCGCGATTGACGTCACGGTCGCCCGCCTCGGCAACAGCTCCTTCGGGCCCTTTGCGCTCAGCGCGCTGGTCTGGGAAGATTTGGCCGCCGCCGGGCATCATCAGGTGGTTCGCAAGGTTTTCCCTCCCCAAACTCTCAGCGGCATTGCAGCGGGCGAGATCAAGACGGTGCGGCTCTCCGCTGCGCTGCCAGGCGTGCGTGACGCGGGCCGCGTCCAGGCTGCCGTGTTCATCGAATACGGCTCCCCTCCGAACAAGGAAATTCTGCAGGCGGCACTGGCCGGGTGAGATGACATGAAGACGAGAATCTCTTCTCTCCTGCGAACCGGCGCACTGGCTGGCCTGGCGCTCGGCGCTTTCCCGGGATGTGAGGAGTTGGGCAAGCTGATCGACAGCAATCAACCGCCGGTGATCGATCGCATTGTGGCCCTGCGGCCATCACTTGCTCCAGCGGATACCACGACGATCAAAGTCGAAGCGCATGATCCGGAAGGCGGACCACTTGCGATAAGCTGGAGCGCTGCTGCCGGCACTCTCTCTACCACCTCCGGCAGCAACACCCGCTGGACCGCACCCGCCGCGGCGGGATCCTATCGCATCACCGTGAAGGTCCGCGATGACAAAGAGGAAGAAGCGGAAGCCGCGGTGACGGTGACGGTGGTGGCGGTCGAACGGCCATTGGTCAAGATTGTCAGCCCGTTGCCCGAGGCTTTCATTCCCGGACTCGGCACGGTGGTGATCGAAGCGCAGGCCAGCCATCCCAACGGCATCGAACGCGTGGAGTTTCGTGTGGGCAAAACGCTGTTGGGCGTGGACAATTCGCCGCCCTATCAGCAGCTTTGGCGGGTGGAAGGCCTCTCCGGGCCGGCGGAGATATTTGCCAGCGCCTTCCGTGCGCTCACGCCGGGAGCGCCGGGCGTAGATTCGGTGCAGGTGAGTATCGAAGGCGCCACGCGGTTGTAGCAGGAGGGAAGCGGCAGCAGAACAGGATTTTTTCCGGTGGCCTTGTCAGCAGGCAATGCGACACGCCAGGGCTGAAGGCGGCCTCATGGCAAGGAGTGGAGCATCGCCTCTCGCGCTGTGTTTACGGGAGAACCAAAATGAGATATCGGGTCCATCGGCTTGAGGTTCGAGAAGAGAAGGCTCGGGAAGAACTGGAGGAGTTCTTGAATCGCCTGAGCGGCGAGCTGCAGGCCATCGTGCCATATGTCAGCCCCACGTTTCGACTCATGGGCGCCACGGCGAAAACGAAATTTCTCCTCATCGTGGAAAAAGTCAGATAGGCCCGGCCAGCACAATTCAGATTCGTGGTGGTTGGAGCTGCCGGCGGCGCGGGCCTGCCGTCGCTTTGCCCTCAACTTCCGCTTGATTGGCCGCCGGCCGGCATGATTTTTCCCGCGCGAGCGGCGGGAGAGAAGGCGTGCCACCTCACCTGTTTCTGCCCTCCCTCTTCAGACTGCGCCCGCTGCCGGCAGCAGGATTCAGAAAACCAGCACCGGCTCATCCACCGGAAAGAACGGCAAGCCGCGTTTGCGTGAGATCGGCGGCAGGGCGAACGTCTGCGCGCGCTTGTATCCAACCTCGGCACCGCGCATGGCCGTCAGGCCGCTGTAGTATTGCAGATAGTCGAAACTCGCGACTTCACCGCGAAACAGGGCATGCTCGCGCAGGGCCGCCATCCATTGATCGTACACCTCGCTGATATCGATCCACAGATCCGGCTGATAGTCGTAGGGGTCCTCCCAATTCTCCGCGTAATACAGCGCGGTGATGCAATGCGGCGGCAGCGCGCGCACGATTCCCGGCAGTGCCGCCCAAAACACGCCTTCCATCACATTGACATGACAGTTGCGGTGATCGCGATGAAAGCTGCCCTGCCAATGCGTAATGACGATGTCGGGCCGCAACTGGCGGACCGTATCGCAGATTTTCAGTTTCACCTCGTCGTTCACCGGCAGCTCGCCGTCGGGATATTCGAAGACGATCACCTCCGCGCCCATTTTTTCGGCCGAGCGCCGGGTTTCGGCAAGGCGCTGTTGTTTGTACGCCAGGTGATCCATTTTGGGATTGCCCTTTTCTCCCGGCGTCAGATGCAGAAAGGTGGCATGGTGGCCGGCGCGCGTGTATTTGCACACCACGCCGCCTGCCGTCACTTCGGCATCGCCAATATGCGCGCCAATGACGAGAAGATGCAATTGTTTTTCGGTTGCCATTCGGGATCTCCTTAATCCAAAGGCTTATTGCCGCCAGCGGATGGATTAAGACCAACGGAGAAAGCATCGGTTGGTCTCAATCTATCCATGGGGAATTTTCTTGACAAAACATAGACGACCAAAGAAACAACTCATAAATCTTTTTTCAGTATCGCAAATTTGCGGGTTTCCTTCAGTCCGAAGCGCCGGTAAAAGCGCGCGGCGCCTTCATCGGCCCAATTGAACCAGACCGTGCGGCCGTCCGCCTGCCGGATTCGCACCACGGCTTCGAAAAACAATTTGGCGCCAATCCTCATTCCGCGGATATCCTCCCGCACCCCGAACGGTCCGAAGTGCTCGCCTTCCCACTGGCAATAGCCGACCACCTCCTGGTTCAGCACGGCGATGAGAATCTCTGCGAGGCGGCCGGTGCCGAGTTTGTATCGCGCCGCCGCGTTCCAATCGCCTTTGAAGTGTTCGGAGAGGAATGCCAGGAATGACGGCACTCTTTCGGGCGTCAATTCCTCAATCACAACCTCTTGTCCGGCGGCCCAGGCTTCCCGCCGATATTTTTCCTCGTCGAAGTCAACAATCGGCCCGGACATCGACACCGGTTCGTGATCGACAACGTAGCCGTGCTGCCTGAAGAATTTCAATGCCGGCGCATAAGCCTGCTGATCCACGCCGGGAAAAACATAGCCCGGCGCCGAGCCGGTATTGCCGCACACCCAAACCCGGCCGCGTTTGTTCTGCTGGAGAAAGCTCTCTGCCCGGTGCAGAAGGGCCGTGCCGATGCCCCGGCGTTGATGATCGGCATCCACAAAAAGCACGGAAATCCAGCCGTCATGCTCTTCGAAACCCAGTCCGTCGTTGGGAACGCGGCGGATAATGGCGCGAATGAAACCGATGATCTGATCGTCTTTGACCGCCACGTAACAGCCTTCGCCACTGACGGGATCATAATTGGCGTCAACCAGGAAGGTGTTGAGGAAACGTCCGAGATTGATGGGATCACGCGGCAGGCATTTGTTCCACAGCGTAACAATGCCGCGCAGATCCCGGCCCTGCA
>JBBIKM010000295.1:0-787 GCA_037445455.1 bacterium
GATAGGGGATGGGGGAAAGGGGATAGGGGATAGGGATCAGCAAGCAGAATCCAGGATCAAGCATCCAGCATCCAGCATCAAGCATCAAGCATGGCCGAATTTCGCTATCAAGGCGTGACGCTCGCGGGGAAGCCGCTGCAGGGCACGCTGCTGGCGCAGAACCGCTTCGAGGCACAGAAGAAGATCAACGAGATCGCGAGTGAATATCGCGTGCGCGTACACAGCCTGCACAAGCGCGTGCCCTTCATGTACCGGGCGCGGCGGCCGGGCAACAATAAAGTGCTGCGCGGCGAGATCACCGCATTTACCGCCGAGGAAGTGCGCGACTCGCTCATGCGCATGGGCTACCAGCCCCTCGAGGTGCGGCGCAACTGGTTCAGCATGAAGCTGGGCGTGCCGCAAAAGGAAATCGTGGTCTTCATTCGCCTGTGTGCGGATCTGCTGCGCGAGCAGTTCCCCTACGACGAGATTCTCTCGATGCTGGCCAATGACATGGAGAATCCCCGGCTGCGGGAAGTGGTGATGGAGATCCACAAGGATCTCAAGATGGGCAAGGAGGGCCGTCAGGTTTTTCTCAAGCATGCCGACGTGCTGGGCAAGTTCACCGCACACATGTTGAGCATTGCCTCGACCAGCGGCAACATGGCGGAAATCTATGAAAACACCGCCAAGTTTTTGGAGCGCTCCGCGGAATTCAAAAAGAACATTCGCAGCACGCTGTTCATGCCGGCGTTCGTGGTGCTGGCGGCGATCGGGGCGCTGATTTTCTACGTGATGTACATTTTCC
>JBBIKM010000295.1:797-1996 GCA_037445455.1 bacterium
GCGTTGCCGGAGACCACGTTCCGCGCCGACGGGGCGGTGCCGCCGATGACGGCGGCCACCATGCAGGTAAGCGATTTCTTTCAACAGAACGTCCTCTGGGTGGTGCTGGCCATCGTCGCGCCGATCGTGGCGATGGTTTCCTATTTCCGCAGTGAGAACGGCCGGGTGGTGTGGCACCGCTTGATCATCTCGCTGCCGGTGGTTGGCAAGCTCATCCACAAAACCAGCCTGGAAGTGTTCGCCCGGGTGTTTCACGCGCTGTACAGCGGCTCGGGCGAGAACATCGAAGTGATCAGCATCGCCTCCGAGGCCTGCCGCAACCGCTACATCGAAAAGCAGATCAAGGAGGTGGTGATACCGGCGATGTTGCGCGAGGGCCGCAGCTTGAGCGATGCCATGGAGCTGTCGGCGGTGTTTCCCCGCAACGTGATCTACACGCTGCGCAGCGGCGAGGAATCCGGCACGCTGCGCGAGGCCATGCTGCGGCTGGCCAATTTCTATGAGAAGGAAACGACCCACAAGATGGGCCGGGTGGTGGATGTGATCAATCTCGTGGTTTCGGTTTTTATTTCGATTCTGATCGTCGGCATCACGTTGATTTCGTCCGAGGTCGGTTTCGTTTCACCCAACATGCCGGGCAGCACGCCCACGGCGCCGGGACGGTGAGGCCGTCCGCGCCCAGGGCAGGAAGCGCGGGGCAGGCGGCACCGGCGGTGCAACGAAACCGGTGTTCCTGGAGCCAGTGAAGGAGTCATGCCATGGAACCGATGGGAGTCCGCATCGGAAAGATTTTGCTGCAGAAGCAGATCATCACCCAAACCATTTGGGAGAAGGCCATTCTGGCGCAACGCCAGGAGCCGGCCGGCAAGCAACGCCGGCTGCAGCAGATTCTGGTCGAAGATTTTCAGATCGACCGCCATCGCATCTACCAGGCGATCGCCGAGCTGTACGCCTTCAAGGAAGTCGATCTGGCCAATGAGAAAATCGGCGATCCGCAACTGGATTTCATCCGCAAGACCATCGACACGTGCACCGAGGAGGCGCGCAACCGCCTGCTCAGCAAGCGCGTCCTGCCGTTTCGCCCCAGCGCCAACAACAAGAACATCCTCACCGTTATCGCCGCCGACCCGCTGGACCGGGAGATTCCGCTGCTGCTGAAAGATTTGCCCTACACCCAGATCGAGATCGCCTACTGCCCG
>JBBIKM010000295.1:2078-4996 GCA_037445455.1 bacterium
CTCGCTGCAAAACGTCGAGGTGGTGAACGCCGAGGAAGAGGACAAGGTCGACGAGGCCGCGCTCGATGCGGAAATCAACCGCAGCATGCTCACCAACTTGATCGAGGGCACGCTGGTCGAGGCGGTGCGCAAGGGCGCGAGCGACATTCACATCATTCCGCGGGAAGGCAACGTCACCGAGTTTCATTTCCGCATCGACGGCAAGCTGCAGCTCTGGCATGCGCTGTCTTCGGTGAAGCCGGAGGCGGTGGCGGCGGTGATCAAGGACCGTTCGATCAACATCGACCGGTTCAACCGCAACATCGCGCAGGACGGCTACATCCAGCGCAAGATCGACAACTATCACATTCGCTTCCGCGTTTCGGTGCTGCCCATCGTGGTGTCGGAGTCGCAGCGGCGTTACGAGAGCATTGTCATTCGTGTGTTGGATGACCGCAAGGTGATCACCGATCTCAACCTGCTGGGCTTGCAGGAGCAGGCGGCGCGTGACTTCGAGGCGGCGATTCGCCGGCCGCAGGGCGTGATCATCATCACCGGCCCCACCGGCAGCGGCAAGAGCACGACGCTGGTGGCGGCGCTGCACCGCATCATGGATCCCACCAAGAACGTGGTGACGGTGGAAGAGCCGGTGGAATACCTGATTCGGGGCGCGCGCCAGGTGAAGCTCGGCCCCAAACTCAATTTCGATCAGGCGCTGCGCTCGATTCTGCGCCATGATCCGGACATCGTGATGGTGGGCGAGATGCGCGACCTCAAGTCCGCCGAGATTGCGGTGAGCCTGGCCAACACCGGCCACATCACCTTTTCGACGCTGCACACCAACGACGCGCCCAGCGCGGTCTCGCGGCTGTACATGCTGGGCGTGGAGCCGTTTCTCATCGCCAATGCCATCAATTTGATCATGGCGCAGCGCCTGGTGCGCAAGCTCTGTGATCATTGCAAACAGCCGGTGGACCGCATCGATCTGGATATGGCCCATTTCATCGGGTTCACCGATCATGAGATTCGCAAGACCACGTTTTATCAGCCGGTGGGCTGCGACAAGTGTTACGCCGGCTATCGCGGCCGCCAGTGCATCACCGAAGCGTTGTTGTTCACCCATGAAATCCGGCAAATCATTCTGAAGAACGCCCAGAACATCGACGAAGACATGGTGCGCCAGGAGGCGATTCGCGGCGGCATGTTGACCCTGCGCGCCTCCGGCCGGGAGCGCATCAAATCCGGCACGACCACCATTGAAGAAGTGATTGCGGCCACGGTTGAATAGCCGGCAGGCGGCGGCCGCGCCGTGGTTCACCTCCAACCACACAGCGAAAGACTATGGGATATCGTGAACTCTTGTTGGTTCTGGTCAGCATGGTGTTGCTGACGCTGCTGATGACGCAGATCAACAGCCAGACGGTGGAGGGCCGCGAAGCGCTGCAGGAACTGTCGTTGCACCAGGCGGCGGCCTCGCTGGCGCAGCAGTTCATCGAAGAGGCGCGCTCGAAGAAATTCGACGCCAACGTCGGCGTCATCGACCCCAGTGACATGCCCGACGGCTTCACCAATTGGAACGGCCTCGGGCACAACAACTCGGAGTCTTATCCGCGCTACAACGACGTCGACGATTATCACAATTTCAGCCGGACCATCTACGTCAACGGCGCCAACACCAACCTCACCGGCACCAGCGGCATTCCGTTCGATGTGACCATTCAGGTGCATTATGTCAGTGACGCCAATCCGGATTCCGCGGTGACCCATGAGACCTTTCTCAAGCGCATGACGGTCAACGTCACCAGCAGTTGGCTGCCGGCAGGGACGACGGTGACCATGAAGCATGTCTTCAGTTACTT
Organism: bacterium; assembly: GCA_037445455.1. Classification (GTDB taxonomy): domain Bacteria; phylum Zhuqueibacterota; class Zhuqueibacteria; order Zhuqueibacterales; family Zhuqueibacteraceae; genus Coneutiohabitans. The sequence goes on from JBBIKM010000295.1 coordinate 3,917, forward strand.
TGGTGTGAACATGTAGCCCGGCGTTGGCGTCAGTGCTGGCGCTGCCCCCGGCGGTGATTTTGGGCGCAGCCGTGGCGGCAGACGGCATGACGCAATGCCCGGGCTTGTGCGGCGGGGAAAGGGGGCAGTGGTTGCGTGCCCCGCGGTGGCGGGGCTCCGGGCGAGGAATCGAAGGTCTTCATTCGAGTTGAGATATGGGATCCTGGATCACATTGATCGCGAGTATTGTGGTTGGCGGCATGGTTTTGGTGTCGTTCCAGCAGTTCAATCGGGACGTCAGCCGTGATTTGCAGCTCGATACGCTCGATCACATTGCCTATGGCAACATGGACGCGGTGGTGCAATTGATCGATTATGACTTCTCACGGATCGGCTATGGCGTGAACGATCCGCATCAAAACATGATCACCTACGCGGCCGCCACCGATGTGCGCTACGTGCTGGACGGCGATGGCGACGGTACGCTGGAAACGATGCGCTATTATCTCAGCGCCAGTAACGACGCAGTCGCAGCCTCGACTCCCAATCCCAACGACAAGGTGCTCTATCGCGTGGTCAACGGCGGCACCGCCGAAGTCATTTCCACCGGCTTGACGGAGTTCAAAGTGCTGTACTACGACTCGACCGGCAACACCACCACCAACCTGGCTGCCATTCGCTCGCTGGTGGTGAGCTTGACCATCGAGGGGGACTACGGCGCCGATGATCAGTACCCCAAGTTCGTGTGGCTGGGACGCTTCACGCCGCCAAGTTTGGTGATGCAGTGAGCGCGGCGGAGGCAGGAGCGCGGCGCTGGAGAGGAAAAGCCAGAGCGCAGGCTGGGCGAAGGGTGGCAATCGGAAGGGGAGGAGGAGGGGGAGTAAGAGTAGGAGTAAGACTGAGAGTCATGAATTGAGGTCGAGATGGGAAGAACGCTGCTCATACTGATGGCTGGATTTGCCGCTTCGTTTGGGATGCTGTCGCTCAGCAAGAATCAGCGCTTCATCGATTCTTCCAGCCGGTTGGTGGATCACTTTGCGCGCTACACCTCCAAGAACGCCGCCACCAGCGGCGCCTACATGGCGCTCAATCAACTTTATT
>JBBIKM010000296.1:0-4935 GCA_037445455.1 bacterium
CGTGAATGCGAAGATGGAGTGCATGCAGTGCCATGGTGACCCGCATGCGCCGACCGCGGTCAAGCAAATGGAGGAATTTGCCAGCTCGTTCCAACTGCAACAGAACTATCCCAATCCCTTCAATCCGTCAACCAGCATCCAATTCGCGCTGCCGCAAGCGGAAAAGGTGGATTTGGCCATTTATGACATGTGGGGCCGGCGGGTGAGAACGCTGGTCGATCACGAGCGCTATGCGCCGGGAACCTACACGCTCACCTGGGACGGCAGGGACGGATTCGGACGGCAGGTGGCCAGTGGCGTCTATTTCACCAAAATCCAGGCGGGTAAATTCGTCGCAACCAGGAAGATGACTTTGGTTGAGTGACCAATGCAGGGCCGGACTTGCGCGCGAGACTGCACCCGCAGTGGCGCAGATTCGGCACGATTGAAGTGCCAGGTTTAGCCGCCCGCTACACCGGGCGGCTTCTACTCTCTTGATCCGAATCGCAGCCTATTCCAACAGCACCAAATCCGCGCGAATTTTGGCATACCACTGGCGCAGCGATTCCTTGCGCCGCGCGGCATTGGCATGGGCATCCCCACCCAGAAAACGATCGTGTGCCAGCGCTTGCGCGATTTGCGCCGCGGTTTCATCGAGCACCGCATCGAGATGCTCGACGCGCAAGGTCTCATCCATCAATTCGAGCAGAATGGCGCGGTAGCGCCGGCGATACTCGGGCGCGCGCAACAGCCTTTCGCTGAACTTCGGCTCGCCGAAAATCGAGCTGCGCGTCGGATGCATCTCCAGGAGATGATCGACATCCCAGGGAAGGATCCGAAACGGATCTTCCGGCCGGCTCTTGTGCAGGCGATAGTTGTTGATGTAGCCGTCGAAGTTGTGCAACAGCACCGACACCGCGAGGTAACGCAGCCAGTTCTCCGCGTCCACCAGCGGCGCGAGGCGGGCCGGCAATTCCTGCGGCTGGCTTTCGTCGAGCACGCGAATCGTCTTTTCGAGGTCGCCGAAATAGTCCTCGCGCTCGCCCTTGTTTTCGAATCCCATGCGCACGTCATAGCCATTGGCAAAGGAAAGCAGCGCATTGGCGCGTGTGGCTTCATACAGCGTGCCCAGCCGTTGGCCGCGCCGCGCAAAGAAATCTTCGTCAATCGGTTCGATCAAAAAATACAGGCCCCAATACTCGCCATTCACATAGAAGGTAACTGGTTGCACCTCCGGCGTCTGCAGGCCGGCTTGCGCAAAGGCGTGGAATCCGATGATGGGATTGAAGCCGGTGGGATCACCGGATTGCGCGCTCAGGACGTAGTAGCGGTGCCCCCGAAAACGCCGCTCCTCCGGAAATTCCAACGTGACCGATTTCTTGGTGTTGTTGATCGAAGTCTGGCCGGAATAGCGCACTTTGATCTTCCACCTGCGGCCCTCGAGTTGCAGCTCCGCCGGCACTGGCAGCCGCGCGTAGACGTTGCTGTTGAGCGTGCCGTAGTCTTCGCTGGTCAGCCGCAATTCCACCTTCGGTAATCCCAGACCGTCGGCTTCGACCGGCGCGACGATTTTGCTGCAGCCCGCCAGCGCCAGCGCGAGACATGCTGCCAGCGGGCAGCAGATTTTTGCGGATTTCTTCACCATTGCAGCTCCATTTGCAGAATGCCATTGCTGCCCACCGCGCTGCGCTCACTGTGCTGCGTGGGTGTGCTGGTGAGCTGGAAGTCGACGTTCATGCTTACGCGCGCGCTCCTGGCGACATAAAAGTTCAAGCCAGCCAGCGCAGAAATCGTATTCCGGCCGATCTCCTCGAGATCACGCGCCAGAAAGCTCGTCACCACCACCGGCTCTACCGCCTTGAGCAGCCGGCTCGCGGTTTTCAGGCGATGGGCGTAGAGCAGCTTGCCGCCAAGGAAATGAACCTTCCTGCCCTCGCCTGCGCGCTTCTCGACTTCCGAAGCATGCGGATCCATGCCGGTGACGCCCTCGATCTCGACGTGATGCGCCTCTGTGTCGCGCACCAACTCCACCGCCGCCGCCCAGACCGTTTGCGTGCCGCCCTCGATCTTGTCGAGCTTCACCGTGCCGCTCCCGCCCAGCGCAAAGGCGCCGGGCGTGTTGAGGCGCGTGAGATGTCCGATCACCGAAAAGTCGTTGGATTCATTGTAGCCCAGGCTCGCCGAGAGGCCGAGGGGCCGCTCTTGCGGCCGCGCTTTGCGATGATAGCGCAGATTCAGCTCGCGGCCGGCCAGGCCCAGCGGTTCGAGGTATTGGTAGAGCAGCGTACGGTTCACGGTGCGCAGTTTTTCTTTTGACTTTTGAAACTCGTAGCCAAAGCGCTTCTTGCTGTGCCCGAATTCCAAAGCGATGGCCTTGCCGAGATCCGCGGTTAAAAAGGCCTCGCGCAACTCCATTTCGTGGGTGTCGGATTCGCCGCGGATGTCGATTTGCGCATCGAAGGTGTCATCGATCCTGGTTTCAAACTGCAGCTTGGCGCGGTAGAACGACTCACTGTAGGTTTCGTTGTAGGTGTATTCCGCGCCGGCGCGCAGCCAGCCGGAAATGCTGGTTTTGGATTGCGCCGCGCTCTGCGCCGGCCAGGCGAGGAAGAAGGCGGGCAACAGCGCGGCAATGCCGGTACAACACGGGCAATTCTTCCAATACATGATCGCGGTCTTCCTTTCATCGTGAAAAGTGCCGGCCGCAATGTTCGAAGTTTTTGCCAATCATGCAAGCGATAATCCGCACACCGGCGGCTTTTCGCCCAAAAGTTTCCCTTGAAATTGCCGGCGAGAATCAATATATATGCCCGTTCTTATCACCCGGCTGAGGAGGACGGCCGTTTTCGCCAAGCCAGATGACGGCAGCGTACTACCCATGCTGGAGGGCCAATGAAAAACTCCGTCGCAGCATTGAAACTTCTTGCCGCCGGTTGTCTGCTGGCATCCCCCGCGGCTTTTGCCCAGCCCCCAACGCCAGAGCACCACTTCTCGCCTCAACTGCATGCGGGCCATTTCGCCTCTTACTCGCAAAGCCCGCGGTTTTGGGGCTCGCTGTTCGCAGGCGCCCGCGCCAGCGTCAGCGCCTGGCACCTTCCACTGTTTGCCGCGAGCCTGCTGGCCGAGCGCCAAAAGGCCGGCAACGGCCTGCCCATGCCGCCGCTCGAGGTTGATCATGAAATTGCCGAGGAACTCTCACGCCGCGATGGCGCCAGCTCGCTGGGATCGATCAGTCCGCGCTACTATCCGCTGTTGGCGGTGCGCGGCCGTCTGGCCGGAATGATCCTGCTCGACGCGTTCACCAGCCAGGACTATTCGCCCACGAGTTATGCCAAGCTGTTCCGCTTTCAACACGCGGTCTATTTCAACTCAGTGGTCACCCACCTGGCGAAACGCAATTTCCATCGCCGCCGGCCGGATGGCTCCGACACCCAGTCGTTCTTCTCCGGACACACTTCCACGGCGTTTGCCACTTCGACTTTTCTTTATCTGGAAATGCGCGATTTCCTCGCCGGCCAAACCCGGCAGGGCCGCGACCTGCCGCTGCTGTCCGCGGCGCAATGGCAAGCAGCCTCGTTCGGACTGCTGTACGGCTGGGCCGCTTATGTCGGCTACTCCCGCATTCATGACAACAAGCACTATCTCAGCGATGTGTTGGTGGGTGCGGCGAGCGGCACGCTGGTGAGTTACCTTTTCTATCCCCACGAGAACACAAGACCCTCGCCCTCCCGATTCGCGCTGGGTTTCGTACCGCTGCCACGCGGCCCGGCCATGGCCGTGAGTTATTCTTTCTGAGGCGCGCCCTGCGCCGCTACGTTCTGCCTGCCTCTCTCGCTCACTTCCCTCTGAACCGGCCTGTTCACAGGCAGCGATCACCCCGGCCTCCCTCACGTCTTGACATCACCTTTTTGCCGGTGCCGCACGCGCAAAGAATGACTTGCCTCTGATCATCAGTTTGATAGATTGTATGTCAATAATCGCATACAGGCATGCAAAATGACGACGATTGCTGAACTCTGCAAAGCCCTGGGGGAGGAGACGCGTTTGCGCCTCGCCCATCTTTTCCTGCAAACCGATCAAGCGATCTGCGTTTGTGAAATGGTAGATACACTGAAACTGCCACAGTACCAAGTCTCCAGGCATCTGACCCTTCTCAAAAACGCCGGGCTGCTGCGCGCCAGCCGCAAAGGGACGTGGGTCTATTACCGTCTCAATCGCGAGACTTCTGCGTTTTGGCGCGACCTGAGCCGCGTCTTGCGCCGTCATCTTGATCACCCGCCGTTCACGCAGGACGCTGCCGAGTTGCAACAACGGCTGGCGTTGCGCGAGAATGGCAGATGCGTCGTCGGTTTTGCGGCAGCCCGTGCCCTGCACTCTTCCACCCGTTCGAGAAAGGCCAACCAATGACCCCCAAAACCCGCGTGATCTTCATTTGCACCCACAACTCCGCCCGCAGCCAGATGGCTGAAGGCCTGCTGCGCCATCTCGCCGGCGACCGCTATGACGTTTACAGTGCCGGCACGGTGGCAACCAAAGTCAATCCGCTGGCGATCAAGGCGATGGCGGAGAAAGGCATCGACATTTCGCATCACACTTCGGATCACATCGACAAATTTATGGGGATGGAATTCGACTACGTGATTACGGTTTGCGATAACGCGAATGAGTCCTGCCCTTATTTCCCCACCAACAAAACGCGGTGGCACTGGAGCTTCGAAGACCCTTCTGCGGCGACGGGGACGGAGGAGGAAAGATTGGCCAAGTTTCGCGAGATTCGGGATCAAATCGAGAAGAGGCTGGCAGCGCTTTTGGCGTAGCAAAGTTTAGATGAATTCAAGTGGAGGCGCCGAATTCACAATTAGATTTTCTCCGCCTGCGTTGTCGCCATTCATATTAATCTGGGCATATTTCTTCAGCTTGCTTTTCAGCGTCGAGACCGGCACGCCGAGCAGCTCG
>JBBIKM010000297.1:0-4916 GCA_037445455.1 bacterium
GTCATTGCCTGCTTAAAAAGTTAGTGACATTGGACTAGTGGTCTGTTACCCTGATCATGCATGACCATCATCCATCTCATCCTGCAAGGATCCTGTGAAGCTTTGAGCACAGCGCCAGGGGCCTCACAAGATTCCTCTTGCATGATACTCGCAATCACTTGCACCAAATAAAGGAACAGAGCACCAGCGCAGCGAGGCCCGCGGCGAAGCCGGCTGCGCCGAAGAGATTCCGCCGGCATCGGGAGCAGGGCAGCGCACTGCACCGATCCGCGCGGGTCAGACGAATTCACACGACTTCTGCTGCATCCTTCCGCACACTGCAGGGAAAGGGAGAACTGCGATGACTTCAATGAACATGCCGCGAGGCCGGGCCGTTGCTGCACTCATCCTGCTGCTCGCCGCACATGGCCAAACCACGGAGAAGGAACTCATGAGCAAGCTGCGTTTCGCCATTTCATTCACCGCGGAGAAAAGCCGGACGCCGCTCGACGGCCGCCTGTTACTGATGCTGTCCGTCAACGAAGAGAAGGAGCCGCGTTTCCAAATCAGCGATGATCCCGGCACCCAGCAGATTTTCGGCATTGACGTGGAGGGCCTTGGCCCGGGACAGGCGGCGTACATCGATGCCTCGGTGTTCGGCTATCCGCTCAAGAGTTTGGCCGAACTCAAGCCCGGCGAGTACGTCGTGCAGGCCCTGCTGCACAAGTACGAAACGTTTCATCTTGCCAGCGGCCACACCGTGAAACTGCCGATGGATCGCGGTGAAGGCCAGCAATGGAATCGCGCGCCCGGCAATCTCTACAGCACGCCGCAGCGGATGACGCTCGACCCGCGGCGGCCCGGCGTGATCCGGATCAATCTCGATCAGGAAATTCCGCCGATCCCGCCGCCGCAGGATACGAAGTACATCAAACATGTCAAGATGCAAAGCGAACGCCTGACGAAATTCTGGGGGCGGCCGATGGAACTTGGCGCGTGCGTGCTGCTGCCCGAAGGCTTTGAAGAACATCCGGAGGCGCGCTATCCGCTCATGATCTTCCACGGCCATTTTCCTTATACCTTCGGCGGTTTTCGCGAAGAGCCACCCGATCCCAATCTCGTACCGGAATACAGCGCCCGCTTCCGCATGGCAGGCTACAACAAAATCGTGCAGGAGCATGCGCATCAGTTCTACAAGGATTGGACCGGGCCGGATTTCCCGCGCGTGATCATCATCGAGATTCAGCACGCCAACCCTTATTACGATGACTCCTATGCGGTGAATTCCGCCAATCTCGGGCCGTACGGCGACGCCCTCACTTATGAATTGATTCCCTTCATTGAGCAGAAATTTCGCGGTCTGGGCGCAGGCTGGGCGCGCTTTCTCTATGGCGGCTCCACCGGCGGCTGGGAGGCACTGGCAGCGCAGATTTTTTATCCGGATGAATACAACGGCTGCTATGCCGCCTGCCCGGATCCCATTGACTTTCGCGCCTACACGGTGGTCAACATTTACGAACACAAGAATGCCTACTATGAGGAAGGCCCGTTCAAGCGCGTGCCGCGGCCCGGCCGGCGCAATTACCTTGGCGAAGTCAGCACGACGCTCGAGCAGGCCAATCACCTGGAGCTGGTGTTGGGCACGAAAAACCGTTCGGGCCAGCAGTGGGATATTTGGGAGGCGGTCTATTCGCCAAGGGGCGAGGACGGTTATCCGAAACGATTGTGGAACAAGCTCACCGGCGAAATTGATCATGAGGTGGCGGCCTACTGGCGCGAGCACTATGATCTCGGCCACATCTTGCGGCGCGATTGGGAACGCCTGGGCCCAAAACTGCGCGGCAAGATTCACCTCTACTGCGGTGACATGGACAATTTCTATCTCAACAATGCCGTCTATCTCGTGGAAGAGTTTTTGGAAAGCACCACTGACCCGCCTTATGAAGGCGAGGTGGATTACGGCGACCGCGCCGAGCACTGCTGGAATGGTGATCACACGCGGCCCAACGCCATTTCGCGGCTGCGCTATCACCAAATGTTCGTGCCGCGCGCGATCGCACGACTGCTGCAGACCGCGCCGCCCGGCGCCGATGTGACGAGCTGGCGGTATTAGCCTGAGGAAAAACGGCAGGATGGCCCCCACTCCAAATCCCCGCGTGAAAATCTGCTGCATCAGCAGTCTCGCAGAGGCGCAACTGGCCGTGCGTTACGGCGCAGCGGCGCTCGGTTTGGTTTCCGCCATGCCGAGCGGTCCCGGCGTGATTACCGAAGAACTGATTACCGCCATTGCCGGCCGCACACCGCCCGGTGTCGCCACGTTTCTGCTCACCAGCCAGCAGGAGGCCGCCGCGGTAATCGCGCAGCAACGCCGCTGCGGTACCAACACCATTCAGTTGGTGGACGCCTTGCTGGCGGGCACGTATGCCGATTTGCGCCGAGCCATGCCCGGCATCAAACTGGTGCAGGTGATTCATGTGACCGGGGAGGAATCCATCGCGGCGGCGCAGCAAGTTGCGCCGCACGTCGATGCCATCCTGCTGGATTCCGGCAATCCTCATCTGGCCGTGAAGGAGCTTGGCGGCACCGGCCGCACGCACAACTGGCGCATCAGCCGCATGATCCGCGAAATGATCGAGGTGCCGTTGTATCTCGCCGGCGGCCTGCATGCCGGCAATGTGCGGCAGGCCATCGCAGAAGTCGGACCTTTCGGCCTCGACCTGTGCAGCGGCGTGCGCACCAACGGCGCGCTCGACGAACGCAAACTCGAAAAATTTTTTGAGAAAGTACGAACCTCGTGAACCCAGGCGGCACCGGTCTGCGGCTTTTCGCGACCGGCCGGTGCAGGAGATCGCATGTCGGAATTTCTACTGCTGCTTTTGATCGTTCTGGTGGTCATCTATATCCGCAAGACGAATCGTCTGGCCGACGCGGTGCAACTGCTGCAACTCGAGCTGCGTGCGCTCAAGGCAGGGCAAGCCACTGCGCCGGCGCCGAGTGAGCCGCGCGTGGTGGCTCCAACTGCGGCACCATCACCGGTGCCGATCGTGCCGCCATGGCCGGATGTTCCCGCGGCCACGACACCGGCAGCGGCCGCGCCAGCGGTAACAGAACCGCCGCTGCCTCGCGAGCTGCCCCCACCCCCGCGGCTGCCAAAACCGCCGGCAAAACCCTCACGCACGCGCGCGGAGTGGGAAGCGCTCGTTGGCGGCAAACTGCTCAATCGCATCGGCGCGCTGGCGCTTATCCTGGGCGTCGGCTTTTTCCTGAAATATGCCTTCGACAACAACTGGCTGAGCGAGACCATGCGCGTGCTCATCGGCGCCGCGATTGGCGCGGGTTTGCTGCTGGCCGGCCGCCGGTCGCATCAGAAGGATTTCCGTATCTTTGCGCAGGGTTTGATCGGCGCCGGCATCGCGATTCTTTATCTCTCGGTTTATGCCTCCTGCAATTTCTACCAGCTCGTGCCGCAGGAGGGCGCGCTGCTGCTGATGGCCGGTGTGACCGCGCTCGCCATCTGGCAGGCGCTGACTTATGACGCGCTTGCGATTTCGGTGCTCGGGTGGGCCGGCGGTTTTCTCACGCCCTTCATGCTCAATCTCGATTTTGCCCAGCCGGTGCAATTGTTCATCTATCTCGCACTGCTGGCCGCGGGTTTGCTTGCCGTGGCCTATCGCAAAGACAAGTGGGCAATTCTCGAGCCGCTTACTCTCGGCGGCAGCTATCTGGTCTATGTCGCGTGGTATGCCGAGGCCTACACCAGCCCGGATTTTCCGCTCACGTTTGTTTTTCTCACGGTGTTGTGGGGCATGTTTCTCGCCCTGGAGGTGCTGCGCGGCCTGCGCGCGGTGGCCAGTTACCGGATGCTGCGGCACGTGGTTGCGGTTTTGAATGCGGCATTCTATTTCATCAGCCTCTACAGCTTGATGGAACAGGAGCACAGCCGCTGGACCGGCAGTGCCGTCTTCGCCATTTCTCTGATTTACTTCCTGGTGATGCTGGGCCTGCAGCGCCGCCATCCCGCAGCCTCTCAGGCAGTCACGCGCCTGACGCTCACCGCGATTGTGTTGCTGGCGCTGGCCACGGCCATCGAGTTTTCCGGTTTCAAGCTTATTATGCTGTGGGCCGTGGAAGCGCTGGCATTGCTTGCGGCCGGTGCGCATTGGCGCCGGCATGATGTGTGGCAGGCAGCGCTGATCCTGCTGGCCGTGACCACAGTTGGATTGCTCTTCTTCACCGCCGGCGCGCTCGACTATAAGCCGCTGTCGAATTTCACGCCGGTTCTCAACCAGCGCTTTGCGGCTTTCCTCGTGCTCGCGGGCGTTTGCCTGGCCGGAGCGTTCATCTTCAAAGGGGTGGACCACCCACGCAGCGCGTTGGCACGCACCGCATTGCATTATGGCTGGTGCGCGCTGGCGTTTCTCCTCGTCACCGCGGAAACCGTCGACACATTCGCCAAGTTGATGCAAAGCGCCGGCGGCACCCGCGCGGCTTACTTCGGCTCAATGCGGGATTTTATGCTGACCGTCGTGTGGGCCGCCCTGGCGGTGCCGCTCGCGCTGGCCGGTTTGCGCCACGGCACTGCCGCGCTGCTTTATTGCGGTCTGGCGGCGCTTGGCCTGGCGCTGCTGCTCGGTGTGCTGCAAACGCTGCTGCCGCTGCAACCGCTCGAGCAATTCGTCACGCTGCTGAATCATCGTTTTCTCTCGGTGGTGGCCGTGCTGGCTGCGACGCTGTTTCTCATGCGCGAGTTGAGCCGGCAGCAGCAAAGCCGGGGTTGGGTGAAACGCGTGCTCATCGGCCTCACGGTGGCGGCTGTGCTGCTCTTCTTTGAGGTGTTGACGGTCGAGACCAACGACACGTTTGCGCGGCTGGCCGGGGCGGCCGCGGAACCGGCGCGCGCGCGGCTGCGCCATCTGCAACCGTTTGTGCTGGCGCTG
>JBBIKM010000298.1:0-4821 GCA_037445455.1 bacterium
GTGAGAGCGCCACCAGCGGCGTGTAAACCGGTGCGTCGGTCCGGGGATCACGCTCAGCCTGCAGGGCCCGGCGCAGATCGACCGAAGCTTCATCGGCATCCTGCACGTTATAGATCGTTGCCAGCGTGCTCACCATGACTTCGCGCGCCGCGAACGAGGTGATCAATCCGATGCCGATTTTCCAATCAAAACCCAAGGGCGCGATGGCCGGCTCGATGAATTTTCCCAGGCGGCCGGCATAGCTGTTCAATATTTCCGTCTCCGCGGCCACCTGCTGCGGTGCCGCGGCAAATGGATCTGCCGCGGGCGCGGCGCTCTTGGGGTAGCTCGCCAAAAACCACAGCACGATCGAAATCGCCAGAATGACCTGCCCGGCATTCACGACAAAAAGCCGGGCGCGCTCGTACATTTGCCACAGCACGGTGCGCGCCGAGGGCATGCGATAAGCGGGCAGCTCCATGACGAAGGCTTGCGCGTGGCCCTTGATGAGAAAGCGTTTGAACAGATAGGCCGCGGTGATGGCGGTGACGATGCCGAGCAAATACATCGCAAACAGCGTGACGCCCTGCAGCGAGAGAAAGCCGAGCAGCGGCACATTGGGGATGAACGCGCCAATCATCAGCGTGTAAACCGGCAACCGCGCACTGCAGCTCATCAGCGGCGCGACCAGAATCGTGATCAAGCGATCCTGCGGGTTCTTGATCGTGCGCGCCGCCATGATGCCGGGGATGGCGCAGGCAAAGGAGCTGAGCAGCGGAATCACGGAATGGCCCTGCAAGCCGATCCTCGCCATGAAGCGGTCGAGCATGAACGCAGCACGCGCCAGGTAGCCGGACTCTTCCAGCAGCGCGAGAAAGAAGACCAGCAGCAGAATTTGGGGGAGAAACACGATGACGGCGCCCACCCCGGCGATCGCGCCGTTGATCAACAAATCCGCCAGCACGCCCTGGGGCAGGGCTGCGGCCACCCCCTGCTGCAGCCAGGCGAAGAAGTCTTCGATCAGAGCCATGGGGATCTCCGCCCACGTGAAGATGGTCTGAAACATCACCAGCAGAACCGCGACCAGGATGAGTGGACCGAACAACCGGTGGGTGAGCACGCGATCGATCTTCTCGCTGCGCGCCAGCCGGCTGGCACCGCCATGGTGAACATTCTCGGCAATGAGCTGATCGAGCCAGGCGTAACGCGCGGCGGCTTCGGTTTGACGCCAAGGCAGATGTTGCTGCTCCAGCGTCGTGCGGCAGGCATTCACCAGGCGGCGCAATTCGGGGATGCCGGGATGCTTGACCCAACGCTGCAAACCGCTCTCATCGGAGATTGCGCGCAACGCTTCGGCCATGGCCCGCCGGCGGTCCATCGCGCCATTTTCTTGAAACCAATCTGCCACCGGCTGGCAAGCGTGCGCGAGCGGGCTGGGAATCTGCCAAATGCCGGGAGCGGATTCCGCCGCTGGTTGCAGTGCCGCGAAAATTGCGGCGCGAATCGCTGCGACGCCGGTGCCCTTCTTCGCGGAGGCCGGCAGCACGGCCACGCCCAGCTTGCGTTGCAGGCCGGCCATGTCGATGTGAATGGCGTGGCGCTCGGCCTCGTCGATCATGTTCAGCACCAGCAGCACGGGCAATCCCAGATCGAGAATCTGCGCGGCAAGATAGAGATTGCGCTCGAGGTTGGTGGCGTCGGCCACCACGACGATGAGGTCCGGAGGCGAGGGCCAGGCCGTGATTTCTGCCACCGCAATTTGCTCGTCGAGTGAGCGGGCCGTCAGGCTGTACAAGCCGGGAAGGTCGTGCAATTCAACTTTGAGGCCACCGTCGCCCGCGAGAACACCGATTTTTTTCTCGACCGTGACGCCGGGATAATTCCCGACTTTCTGTCGCATCCCCGTAAGCGCGTTGAACAGAGTGGTCTTGCCGGAATTGGGATTGCCCACCAGCAACACGCGCGCGGTGCGAGTGAGGGTGGCGTTTTCTTCTGCAGGTTGTATGGCACTGATCGTGGACATCTCTCCATTTACCAAATAGTGTTCCGCCCTGCCCCTCGAACTTGGAGTCGCGCACCAAAAATCTCTGACCTGTCGTTGCCAGTGTGACGCCGCGAAGGCCGGGCTACTTGGCGGCCTCCCGCTTCACCCAGATGCCCTGCGCCATGCGCTTGCTGATGGTCAAATGAAAGCCGCGCACGGAAAGCTGCAACGGATCGCCCAGCGGCGCAGATTTCACCATGCGCACGCCGGCGCCGGAGATCAAGCCCAGTTCGGCCAAACGCGCGTCTTCACCGACGTCCCCGCGATAGCCGGCAATCACACCTTCCTCACCCGGCTTGAGATGCGCCAGCGGCTGCCATTGCCCCGCGCCCTCATGCCTTTCACTCTCGTAGCAACGGGTTTCCATCACGGTTGAGGAGATCATATCCATTTCCTGATTTGTGGTCATTTTCTGCGGTCTCACGCGGCGTCAAGCGCCGTCGGGCGGCTGGCAACTTATGCCACGCCTGCCGCCGTTCGCAGATAGGTATGCGAGGCAAGCTGATCGATCATAAAATCCGCCACGTCGGCACGGGAGACGCGGACGGTCCAGATGAAACTGCCGACACGATCGCCATGTCGAACGCGGCCGCGCTGGCTGCCGTTTGTGAGCAATCCGGGCCGCACAATCGTCCAGTCCAAACTGCTTCGCGCAATGGCCCGCTCCTGACGCGCCTTGTCCCAAAAGTAGAAAGGCAGAATCAACGGGATCACAAAGAAAGTGTAGTAGAGGCCCATGCGGCCCGCACTGTCACCGATACCCAGCGAACTCATGCAGACAAGCCGGCGCACGCCATGCGTCTCCATCGCGCGCAGGAGGTTTTTGGTACCTTCCGACAGAATGCGCGTCGGATGGAAGTAGCGCTTGTGGCCGAGGGCGGAGAGAACCGCCTCCTGGCCGCGCATTGCTGCGTCAAGCGAGGTGGCATCCAGCACGTTTCCCGGGATGACCGTCAGGCGCTGATGTTCCAATTGAAGGCGCGCGGGATTCCGCACCAGGGCTGTCACCCGGAAGCCTCGCTCCAACGCTTGTGCGACGAGCCGGCGGCCTGTTCCGCCGGTGGCTCCCACGACCAAGAGCCGCGTGGGATGCTGAGGTGGCGCGTCCATTGAGCGCCTGGCACTCGACCGGTATCCGGCGCGTGCCAGCGCCATCGACAGACCAACGGCGTACAGAATGAAAATGAGAAGCACAGTCATCTGCTACCCTCGTCCGCCAAACGTGAACTTCTCGAACCTCATCCCTTGCCGGCAACCTCGCCACTGAACAAGCACTCGACATCACAAACCGGGCACTGGTTGATATCGACACAAGCATTCTTGTAATTCTGAAAAGCCTTGAGGAAGGCGTTGGCACGCTCGTCGCCGGAGAAGAGGAATTTCAGAAAGGTGAGCATCAATTCGCCGGCTTCGGTGCTGATCAAGTGTTCGACTTTGCAGGCGTCGATCTCGGCTTGTTCGGGCGAAACGTGCAGCACGTCCCGCAAGAACTTCAGCAAGATGATGCGCTTGGATTCGATCCGTTGCGCCAGCGAGTTGCCCAGCTTGGAGAGATGCAGAAATTTGTTTTCATCTTCCTCGACCAAGCCTCTCTCCTTCAGCGCCTTGAGCGTGATCGAGGCGCTGCCCCGCGTGATATTGAGCGCTTTCGCCACATCGGTGACGCGCGCATAGCCCTGTTTGCGCAAGAGCCCGTCGATCGCCATCAAGTGGTGGGCGCCACTGTGGCTGATGACGTTCTGATCAAACTCTTTCCATACTGACGTATTCAATTCGATCTCTCCTGCTTTGGAAGTGACTGATATCTTCTTAACGGCTGCCCCTGTTTTACTAATCAATCATTGGTTTTAAAATAAGCATTGAATTGAAATTCCACAAGTTCTTTTTCTAATTGGAAATTTTTAGTTGCGATATAAACTTTTTCGAATTATATTGCATCCAGTTGATTTATGATTAAATCATTTGATGCTTATTCATAATTCTTGGTATTATTGCGATATTCTCTTGATTCACAACAGGTTTATATGACGTATCTCCCTCACGCTCTCTGGTACCCTTGCGGTTAGTTCGCCGTCAAGACGCAATCATCCAACCAGCCAGAGAGGGCATATGTGTGGCTTCGCATGGGAAATAAGCATTATTGGCAGGTGCTGGATGTGACGCGCCTGGAAAACCAAGTTGTGGTGTGTGCCGAGCAGCAATACGTAATTGCCGGTGGCTTCTGCCGTCTGTTGCGCCGGTAAGAACCTCACCCCGGGAGCTGCGCCAAGCAGCTTCCTGCCAGCAAAGGAGAGTAAATCATGTCCATCGCTCACCGTGTGTTTTCGCCCATACTGCTGCTTGTCGTTGGTGCTGGTATGCTGTCGGCCCGGCAGCAGGCAACTGCCACCTTTGAAGATACGTCCTACACGATGGCCGAGGTCGTGATCGTGGGCAAGCCGGAGAATCTGGCATCAATCCCGGGCAGTGCGAATGTGCTGGGCCTGCGCGCGCTGGAAATCAGCCGGCCATTTACCACCAACGAAGCAGTGCGCAAGCTGCCGGGCGTGTGCGCGCGCGATGAAGAAGGATTCGGGTTGCGGCCCAATATCGGCATCCGCGGCCTGAATCCCACCCGCACAACCAAAGTCACGCTGCTCGAAGACGGCGTGCCGCTGGCTTACGCGCCGTACGGCGACAATGCGAGCTACTACCACCCGCCCATTGACCGCTTCGAACGCATCGAGTTGCTCAAAGGCGCAGGACAAATTCTGTTCGGGCCGCAGACCATCGGCGGCGTGATCAATTACATCACGCCC
>JBBIKM010000299.1:0-4746 GCA_037445455.1 bacterium
GGGGCGAGAGGATTTGAACCTCCGACCCCTTGACCCCCAGTCAAGTGCGCTAACCAAGCTGCGCTACGCCCCGATCACTCAAATGCGGGGGCAGTATAGCAAAAACAGCCTTGCGATGCAAGCTCTTTTTCCGTCAGTGCCGCGCCACTTGCCGGTTTAATGCACGCCGGGGCGAGAGCGCGTTGCTGCGGCGACACAATCACGCCTGCGAAGTTCTTAACTGCGAAGCTGCCCAGAGCGCAAAGTAAAACAAGCCTGGCGTTCTTTGCGGCTTCGCGGTTGCAGCTTGACTGCGGCTGAGGCCGTGCCAGGGTTCAGGGGCAGACGATGTCATTCAACTGCGAATCCCAGCAGGATTTCTGGCCGTCTTTGTAGTTGGGCGCAATGATATAGCCCGCGCGCGTCGCGGCATCCCAGGCGATCGTGAGCCGGGTGTTCTCGGAGTTGTCGAAGTATTCGACGGAGCGCTGCGTGCCGGCGGTGGCATAGGTCAGCGTGTCGCCGTTCTCGGGTACGCCCGGCTTCACCACCGTAAATTGCAGGCTGGCGGTGTTTGCGGCAGTGTCGTTGTCCCAGGTGATTTTCACCACCGCCACGCCGGCGCCGGGTTGAGTCTGATCATAGATCGTCCATTCGCCGGTGCTGTTGTCCAGCGCAGCCACGCCGGTGTACCACAGAAAGCGATTCAGCGCCAGGCCGCCGGCATTGGTGGTGATGCGCATTTCCCAGCGGACAGCCCTGGCGTTTTCATCGATCCACCCTGCCAAATCCGCTTGAAACTGCTGGCCGTTGTTCGACACGGTGTAGATCCAGTGCCATTTGGCATCGTCCTGCAGCACCGGTGTTTGCGAGGCTGCCGCGGCAAAGGTGAGCACCGGCACGCTCATGTGCACCAGCACGGCGAGATTGATGCCTGCCACAGTCAAGCGCGCGGTGAGGAAATTTGGCCCAATGACGCCGGCCTTGGGCAGGTTGTTCTCGAAGGCGCCCAGGTCCACGGTCATCGAGCTGGCCGGCGGCAGCGCGGGTTTGGGATTATCGGCCTCGGTGGGATTTTTCTCACAGGAGACCAGCGCGAGATGGGCGCACACCAGCGCCACTGCCAGCCCTTTGCGAAAATGAAACGCTTTGTTCATACGTTCCTCCTGAGGAGTTTTCGGTGAATGTCATGCTTCCCGCCATGCTTCCACCAAGTCGCGTGCCAACCCTCCGGTTGCCAATGCCAAAGCCGGGTGAACTGATTTTGCACGAGTTGGCGTGGCCGCGCCGCAGCCGCAACCGGCCGGGCCTGTGCGTTAATTGCAACAGTGTGTAAGATCGAACACGGAAATCTCACGAGCGGCAGGCGGGTGTTGCGCGGGTCACGCGGGCCAGGCTAAGGGATGAAAGGATTCCAAGAAACACGCACACACGAAAACTCGCTGAGCTGAAAGCGGGACCACTTCACGGCGGCCTTTGCTTTTGACAGGATCAACGGGAACAAGATTTCTCTAAAATCCGGCCAATCCTGTAATCTTGTCGAGAAGCATCGTCTTTTGAGAATTGCACCTGTTGGTGAGCGCAGCTCCGGTGCGGCACGGGGAAAAGCTTGGGACAAAACCATGATGGGCAAAACCATTGTCAATGCCATTCTGAGACGACGATTTAAACCTCCAACAAGTGCAAGTCTAACGGCAAGAATCTTGTGAAGACTTGGGCGCGGTGCCCAGTATTTCACAGGCTTCGTCTGAATGATCCATCGGAAGATCGCATCCACGAATAGCAGCGCTTTTTGTTTGCATGAAGAGCCCTTGGCCCTGGCATCCGGCCTGCCGGTTCAACCTTTACGCGGCAAGAATCTCTGTCATCCCGTCAATCCTGCAAATCCTGTCACCCGGGCTTTTGGCGGTTTGCCCTGCTGGCGTGACGACGATGCCGGATTTAGAACGCGTCCTTTATACAGAACAAAACAGGATTGACAGGATGCGAGTCTGCAGCGCTTTTGCCTGCAGCGCCACCGCCTGTGTCATGCCACCAGCCGGTTCAACCTTCGCGCCGGCAGACAAGGCAATACGAACCCCGGCGGTTTCAAAGAGAATGGTATCGCTTCACACAAAGAGAAATTGCTGCAAGGCGACAGACCACCGGCATTTCACCCGGTGTTTTCCAGGGTTCTCTTGCCATTCAACCCGAACAGACCACGGGATTGTTGAAAAGTCAACCGGCCTACTCGTGTTGCGCCGGTGAAACTGCCGCGGAATCGGGCTGCAGTGAAACTTGCACATTTCCGACTTTCGCGCTCAGATCGGTAGCCAGCGATTCCGCGGCTTCACGGAAGTGCGCGGAAGACGCGGCTGGCGCGTGACTGGCGAGCAGCGCCTCGCCACTCTCCACATTGAGCACGCGCGCATCGGTTTCATAGCCGGCGCCAAGCTGGCTGAGATTGCCGACCGCAACGGTTTGCACGCCCAGAATCTTTCCCACGGCGACCGCGGTTTCGGCTTCAAGGGCGCCGGTTTGGCCGAGCGCCTGTTCTTGAAACACGCGTTCGATCTGCCGGCGCTCGACGATGCGATAGGCCGCGCGGTTGATCAAGGCAGTTGCCAGCATTTCGGAGAAGGAGATGCCCAGAGTGGAATCACTGCCGGGCGCCTCGAAGGGCAGCACCGCCAGCGTGGGTTTGATGCCGTTGGGCATCGGCGGTACCGTCGGTGTTTGCCCGCCGGGCAGCGGTTCATGAGCCTGGCGCTGCACGGATTTGCCAGGGTCCGCCGGGCGAGGTTGCACGCGGCTGAACCACTCCGGATGTTGGCTGCGGAGACGCGCCATGACTTGCGCGGCGCGGTCGCGATCCTTGGCACCGGCGGGTGCGAACTTCATGGCCTTGCTGAAATGATCGTAAGCTGCCAGGCTCTTGTTCTCCTGCAGCAGCAGATCAGCAAGGGCAAGATGCGCGCGGACATTCTTGGGATCAAGCCGCAGGGCTTGTTGAAATTTGGCCTGGGCGAGTGTGTTGCGGCCGCGGCGCATAAGGGCGAGGCCCTCGGTGGTCAGTCGATCAGCACGTTGCTCCGCTGACACCACGCGCGCCGGCCGGCGCGCCGGAACTTGTGCCGGGAGGACGTTCGCATCAAAGGAAACCTGCAGTATCGCCACCAGCAGGAAAGCGCAGTACTTCATCATGAACTCCTGTGATCGGTTTTGAAACGGGTCGCGACCACGGAATCAGTTCCTTCTCCGCAAGCCGCGACGAAAGATGATGCCCTATTTTAGCAGGGCTGCATTGAAACGCAAGCGTTTTGTGGTGGCGAGGCCCAACTGGCGCGTGCGGCACAGTGCGATTCGGGCCGCCGGCCTTGACATCGCACGATAATCTTCGCATATTCGCCGCGCTCATTGTCCAATCGTCCGCTCTGCACCACCCTAAACCGGCTGCGAGCCGGCCCGAAATATCTGTCGCATCTTGCATTCTTGTGCTCACCTGTTACATGAGGAGGATTTCATGCCACGTCCACAGCGAAGGCGCCAGGCACTGCCTGGCCTGATGGTGCTGATCTGGTGTGCTGCTGCGCCGGTCACTGCGCAAATCGCGCCAGTCGACGGGTTGCGTGACAATACGCCGCAAGTGCATGCGCTTGTGAACGCGCGCCTGGTGCCGGCCCCCGGCCAGGTAATCGAAAAGGGCAACGTGATCGTGCGCGACGGCGTGATCATTGCCGTGGGCGCGCAGGCGTCGCCGCCGGCGGATGCGCGCATTTGGGATTACACCGGCAGGACGATCTATGCAGGATTCATCGAGCCCTATTCCAGCCTGGGCATGCCGGCGACCAAGGCGCGCGGGCCGGCGCAAAGCAGCAGCGAACGCAGCGAAGCGCGCACCGAAGAACGCCGTGGGCCGCGCCATTGGAATCCGCTCATGCGCGCGGAGGACGAGGCTGCGGAACTATTTCAGCCTGATCCGAACAAAGCCAAGGCGCTGCGCGAACTTGGCTTTGGCGCGGCCTTGGTCGCACCCGGCAAGGGCATTTTTCGCGGAACCAGCGCGCTGGTGAGTCTTGGAGAGGGCGGCGCAAGCCGCGGGGTGATCAAGCCGCGTGTGGCGCAGCATCTCGCCTTTGAGACCGCGGGCGAGCAGGAAGGCGGTTATCCCAACTCGCTCATGGGCAGCATCGCGTTCATTCGCCAGAGCTTGTTGGATGCGCAATGGTATGCCGCGGCGATGGCAGCGTACCGCCGTAATCCCGCGCAACCCCGGCCGGAGGAAAGTCCCGCGCTCGCGGCCCTGAGCGAGGCGGTGGCCAACCGGCAACCGGTGATTTTCGAAGTGAGCAATGATCTGAATCTCGTGCGCGCGCTGAACCTCGCCCGCGAGTTCAATCTCGCGCTGATCGTGCGCGGCAGCGGCCACGAATACCGCCAGCGCGATCGTCTGCAAGCTGCCGGCGTGCCGCTGATCCTGCCGCTGGACTTTCCCGAGAAGCCCAAGGTCGAAACGCCGGAGGAGGCGCTGGACGTATCGCTGGAATCGCTGCAGCATTGGGACATGGCGCCCGCGAACGCGTATTGGCTGCACCAAGTGGGCGTGACCTTTGCCTTCACGACCGACAAGTTGAAAAAGGAATCCGACTTCCCCGCGGCGGTGCGCAAGGCGATGGCAGCCGGGTTGCCCGCGAGCGCCGCGCTGGCGGCCCTCACCACAGTGCCGGCCAAATTGGTGGGCGAAGAAAACCGGCTGGGCAGCATCAGCGCCGGCAAGCTGGCAAATCT
>JBBIKM010000300.1:0-4693 GCA_037445455.1 bacterium
AGTTCATTTTAACAAAAGCAATGACGGAAAAATGGGTGGCAAAAATACGTGGTTTATGATCATCGTATGCTCGTTACGGGTTGGAATGTGAGTCACCACGAGGCGTTTTCTGCCGAAGCAATCTCTCAACTTTCGAAGGATTGCTTCGCCTGCGGCCGTAGGCTGAGCAACGCTCGCCATGACCGTTACAAAATAACCCTTGATGAGCATAACCCAAAGGAGCAGTGAAATTTCTTCTGCCAAACAATTTTCTGTCATTGGCTTCTCAAAAAGTTAGTGACATTGGGCTGCCAGCCTGCGAACGCAGGCAAGTGGGCAGCTTGCAACACAACCGCTTCGCGGTCGTGATCGTTTTTCCAGAGTAATACCAGAACCCGAACGCGCCGGCACCAAAGCAGGCAAAAACGCGCGCAAGCCGCAAACACCTGCCAAGAAAAGTCTGACTTCTGAAATCTCTGGCGTGCAGCCCTGAATGGACGGCCTTGCTCGCACCGCCCGCTTCAGCGTGCGAGCAGCAATGTTTTGGCGATGGTCTGATTGCCGGCGTGCAGGCGATAGACATAAAGCCCGTTGGGCGCGGCGGAACCATCCTTGCCGCGACCGTCCCACGAAACCGTGTGCCGGCCGGGCTGTGCTTGCCCATTGAACAAAGTGCGCACGTGTTGTCCCATCACATTGAAAATCGCCACGGCGACCGTGGCGGGCGCGTCCAGTTCATAGGTGATTTGAGTTGCGCTCACGGCTGCGGTGAAGGGATTGGGAAAATTTTGTTCGAGCACGAAACCGTGGGGTGGCAACACACTGCGCTCTTCCACAGCCGTGGGTGACTGCGCCGCGCTGCCGTGCGTCCAGTCGGTCCAGCCCACATTCTTGCCGGGATTGGCCGGCGTGGGCGCCGGGAAGTGCGTGCCGTAGTAGTAGTTGATCACATGCGGCTGCCAGTTGTCATCACCGGTGGCGGCAAAATTGGCCTGTTGATGCAGCCATTGATACGCGCGCAGCAGAGCCTGGTCCTGCCAGTTCCACACGTCGTAGCCGGCGCGATGCAGAATCACGGCTTGCACCAGCGCGCCTTGCAGGGCTTCATACACATAGTTCTCCCGCGGCGGCGGCCAGCAAAAATCTCCGCTGCGGCGCTGGTCATCGGGCAGCACGCCATCCACGGGTTTGCCGTCTTTGCGTGCGCCCTTGGGATTGATGCCCACCGGCCGGCTGGGATCCGCCTGCCAGGAGAGGTCACCAAAGCTGAATCCGGCATAGGCAGTCCGGTCGCCCAGCCAGCCTTTGAAAACCTGTGCGCAGCGCTGCAACTCGGCTTGATCACCGAGATAAACCGCCACGGCAACGCGACTGGCGCCGGCATGCGTACCCCAGTTGTTGGGCCGCTCTTCGTGAGTCGAACGCAGCGTCTTGCCGGAGAGATTCTCGGTCAGCGTCTCCGCCAGCCAGGCGCGGAAGCGTTGGTCCTCCGCGGGTGGGAGTTTGACCAAATCTGCCGCGATCACATAGGCGGCCAGCTCGCGGCCGAGCGCCAGCGTGCGGCCGCCTTTTTCCGTGCCGATGGCCGCCATGCAGGCTGCGATCACTTCGGCGCGCAGGCGCGCTTCGCCGGTGCGGGCATAGACCAGGGCCTTGGCCATGATTTTCACGTTCACCGGATCATCCTGATTCGACAGATCGGGCGTGCCGGCCGGCTGGTTCGCGAGGTATTTGAGATTGTTCCATGCCGGGCCTTGCGTCGGCAGCAGCTTAAGCTCGGCGCTGTTCGTCCAGATGCCGGTGCTTGCCAGCCCGGCAGGAGGGAGGCCGCCGCTGATGCGGCTTTGGCCGGTGAAATCCGCGCCCGCCGGCAAGTCCTGCTCCCCTTCGCCATGTTGCAGTGATTGTGTAAAGGCGCTGTAATGAAATGCAACGAGGAGGAACAAAACGTTCCAGTGCCTGCGGTGAAGTTTACAATCCATGTCTTTCACCCTTTCTCGAGGTTGAGGTCTTTCACGTCCTGTAGATGATGCGGCAAGCGCGGGACGGTTGCCGGTGGAGGAGGCAACGGTTTCCGCTGCGACGGTGGGCGCGCGCGAATGATGACAAAGAGCGAAGGCCGGCACCAGCAGGAGGCGTGCGCACTGCCGCTGCCAGTCGGGCATGCCAGCCGGGGCCGAAGTCAATTCTCATGCCAGTGAAAAATCCGGCGGGACGAACAATAGCGCGATTCGCCCGCTCTGCCAATGCGCGAGTCAACCGGCTGGCCGGCCGTGGCGGCGGATCAACCGGCGCAAGGACTTGCGCTTTCTCCCGGCCATTCAGCGCAACGGGATGGGTGGCAGGCACAAGCGTGCCCGCCGCGAGCAGAGGGTTTGTGTGACGAGGAAAGAATTACAGCTTGGTCGGTGGAAATCTCGAAGTTGAACTTTTGCCGGTGCGCGCAGAAAATCATTTGCTCAATTGTTGGCAAATTGTTACTATTTCGCCGCCAGGAAGCCGCTTTTCCGGCCGGGCCGTCGTGTCGCACGCCACAACCGGCCGCACGGAGTGAGCGTGCCTCGCGAGCGAAGACGCTGCAAAGACAACCAAGTAGACGTGAAACGACAATGGCCTCATGAATCAACTGCGCCTCTCGTTGCTGGTGTTGAGTGTTTTGCTGGGATTGCTGTTGGGTTTGGGCGGATATACGTTTTACTATGCGCGCGGCGCCTCCTATCTCTCCAATGATCCGCGCGCATGTGTGAATTGCCACATCATGCGTGAGCAATATGACGGCTGGCAGAAGGCGAGCCACCATGCCTTTGCCACCTGCAACGATTGCCACGTGCCGCACTCCTTCCTCTCCAAATACTTCACCAAACTGGAAAACGGCTTTTGGCACTCAAAGGGTTTCACCCTGCAGGATTTCCACGAGCCGATCCGGTTGCGCCGCCGCAGCCAGGCCGTGCTGCAGCAGAACTGCCTGTATTGCCACCGCGAGTTCGTCAGCGAGGTCGTGGCCGGCGCAGCCCATGACGGCGAGGAAATCAACTGCGTGCAATGTCATAAACGCGTGGGCCACGGCCCCTCACAATGATCAACCAGGTGACTGACATGAATGGATCTTCCCAACCTGCTTCCCGCAAGTCCGGCCGCATGATTTACGGCCTGGCGATCGGCGTGGTGGCGCTCGCCACCGCGGCGGTGATGCTGCTGATGGAGAACATCGCGCAGCGCAAGGAAGAAGGCAAGCAGCACGTCTTCCGCGTGGTGGAAATCGACGAAGACACCATCGACCCGGCGGTGTGGGGCAAGAATTACCCGCGCCAGTATGACACCTACAAACGCACGGTGGACATCGAACGCACCCGCCACGGCGGCAGCGAGGCGTTCCAAAAGCTCGAGGAGGATCCGCGCTGGCGTGAAATCTTCAAGGGCTATGCTTTCGGACTTGATTACCGCGAAGAGCGCGGCCATGCCTACATGCTCTCGGATCAGGACGAGACCGAGCGCGTAAAGGCGGTGCCGCAACCGGGCGCGTGTTTGCATTGCCACTCCGCGGTGATTCCCGCCTATCTGCAAGCCGGCGCGCAGGCGGGCGCGGCGACCCGTTCAGAACAGATCATGAAGGGCTTCGAAATCGTCTGCGGCATGCCCTATCCCGAAGCGCGCAAGATGGTGTCCGCGCCGATCACGTGTGGTGATTGCCATGATCCCACCAGCATGCAGTTGCGCGTGACCCGGCCGGGTTTTCTCAACGGCATCCGCGTGCTGGCGGCCAGCGAGCATCCGGTGCCCCATCTGCCCAGCATCGAGCGCTGGCGCAAGGACGGCCGCAAGGGCGATTACGATCCCAACGCGCTCGCCACCCGCCAGGAAATGCGCTCGTTCGTGTGCGGCCAGTGCCACGTCGAATACTATTTCAAGGGCGAGGGCAAGCTGTTGACTTATCCCTGGCACAAGGGCAACCGCGTCGAGCAAATCGAGCAATACTATGACGAGATGGGTTTCAAAGACTGGACGCACGCGGCCAGCGGCGCGCCGGTGTTGAAGGCGCAGCATCCCGAGTTCGAGATGTGGAGCCAGGGCATTCACGCGGCCAGCGGCGTGGCCTGCGCTGACTGCCACATGCCCTACAAGCGCGAAGGCGCCATCAAGGTCAGCGATCATCACGTGCGCAGTCCGCTGCTCAATGTGGCAAGCGCCTGCCAGACCTGCCATCATTTCACTGAGACCGAAATCAAAGCGCGCGCGGAAGCGATTCAGGATCGCACCAAGGCGTTGATGACGCGCACCGAGGAAGCAGTGGTGGCCCTGATCGCGGCCTTGCAGAAGGCGCGCGCGGCCGGCGTGCCGGAAGCAAGCCTGCAACGCGCGCAGGCGCTGCAGCGGAAAGCGCAATGGCGGTTGGATTTTGTCGCGGCGGAGAACTCCATGGGCTTTCATGCGCCGCAGGAGGTGGCCCGCATCCTGGGCGAAGCGATCGAC
The DNA here is from genome assembly GCA_037445455.1 of bacterium. Taxonomy (GTDB): domain Bacteria; phylum Zhuqueibacterota; class Zhuqueibacteria; order Zhuqueibacterales; family Zhuqueibacteraceae; genus Coneutiohabitans. The sequence goes on from JBBIKM010000300.1 coordinate 4,450, forward strand.
TATGCGCGTCAGGGCGAAATTGCCCTGCTGGAGCAAAGCGTGGCCGCGCGCTGAGGGCTGGAGAAAAATCCACAGGCTGAAAGTCTGATTGGATCCGCAGAGGGCGCCGATTTGCGCAGAAGGGATTTTGAGACCAGCGAGCGTCGCGGCAATTTGAAGACGAAGTTTCCGCAACGGCTTGGCCGTTGCATCAAACGCCCCAGAATCTCGCCGGCGCTCCAGGTTTTGGAAGCCCCGGCTCTGC
>JBBIKM010000301.1:0-676 GCA_037445455.1 bacterium
TCCTTGTCTCCTTGTCTCCTTGTCTCCTTGCCTCCTTGTCCCCTTGCCTAGAGCCTGCGCCAGCGCCGTCCTTCAGGTGCGATAAACGCTTCTGCTTCGGGCGGGCCCCAGGAGCCGGCCGGATATTGTGGCAGCGGCCGGCCGTTGCGCTGTTGCCAGCCTTCCAGAATCGGCGTTACGAATTGCCAGGAGGCTTCCACCTCATCGCGGCGGGTGAACAATGTCGAATCGCCCAACATGCAATCCCAAATCAAGCGCTCGTAGGCCTCCGGCGAGGGCTTGCCGAAGGAAGTGCCGTAGCGAAAATCCATGTTGACGGTGCGGACTTGAATCGCGGCGCCGGGCAATTTGGCGGCAAACCGGAGCGTGATGCCTTCATCCGGCTGAATGCGCAGCGCGAGCACGTTGGCTTCCAAGCCCGCGGTGTGCGCGCCGAACAGCAAGTGCGGCGCGGATTTGAAGTGAATCGCGATCTCGGTGGCGCGTTTCGGCAGCCGCTTGCCACTGCGCAAGAAAAATGGTACGCCGGCCCAGCGCCAGTTGTCCACATACAGCTTGAGCGCGACATAGGTCTCCGTGCGCGATTCCGGAGCGACGCCCGGTTCCTGCAAGTAGCCCGGCGCTTGCTGGCCGCCGAACGATCCGGGACCGTACTGGGCGCGCACCACGAACTTGT
>JBBIKM010000301.1:686-4668 GCA_037445455.1 bacterium
CCTCCGGCAGAATCGGGCGGATGGCCTGCAGGACCTTCACTTTTTCATTGCGGACTTCCTGCGCGGCAAAGGCGATCGGCGGTTCCATCGCCACCAGCGCCAGCAGTTGCAGCATGTGGTTCTGAATCATATCGCGCATCACGCCCGCGGTTTCGTAATAACCGCCTCGGCCTGCCACGCCCAAATCCTCCGCCACCGTGATTTGCACATGATCGACATAGTGGCGGTTCCAAATCGGCTCGAAGATGCCGTTGGCCAGGCGGAACACCAAAATGTTTTGCACCGTCTCCTTGCCGAGGTAGTGATCGATGCGATAGACCTGGCTTTCTTCGAACACGCTCAACACCTGCCGGTTCAATTCACAGGCCGTGTTCAGATCGCGGCCAAACGGCTTTTCAATGATCACGCGCGTCCAGCCGCGCTCGTTGCGCGCCATGCCGGTTTGGCCCAGGCGCTGCACGATCACGGGATAATATTCCGGCGGCGTGGCCAAATAGAACAGGCGATTGCCGGCGGTCTGGTGGCTGGTTTCGAGTTCAGCGAGCAGGCGCTGCAAGCCGGTATAGCCAGCCTCGTCTTCAAACGTGGAGGAGTGGTAAAAAATGCGCTCACTGAAATTCTGCAGCAGGTTGGCGTCGAACTGCGGTCTGCGGGAAAACTGCGTGATGGCCTGCACCATTTCCTCCCGGAAGTCGGCGTGGCTCTTCGCGCGCCGCGCAAAGCCGACCACCGCAAACTCCTGCGGCAGCAAATTGTCGCAGGCGAGATTGAACAACGCGGGCAGCAGCTTGCGTTTGGTGAGATCGCCAGAGGCGCCAAAGATGACCATGGTGTTGGGCGCCGGGAGGCGCTCGAGGCGCAGGCCTTCGCGCAGTGGATTCTCGGTGACAACAAGATCAGGCATATAGTCGATTCCAATTGACCCAACGGCAAATGTCATTTGCGGAGGTTGTTTCGTCTTCGGTCAGAATCGCGAACTCTTGAGAAAATGTTCCCGCAACGGCCTGGCCGTTGCGTCAAAATCCACTGTCTTTCCACAAAACTCGAGGCTCTTGAAACCCCGGCTCAGCCGAGGTTGGAACCTCTTGGGGCAGACCCTATGTCGGACTGAGCGTGGCCTGCCGGTCGAGCGGCAGTTCCCGCTGCTGCAGATAGCGATCATGAAAGGCCTTGGCTTTCGCGCGCTTGAGATTGGCATAGCAGTAAAGGCAGCCGTGCGGGCAACTGTCGTAATAGCCAATGTCGCGGCTTTCACAACAGCCACAGTCTTCCCGCGTGGGCGCAGCGGCCAGGCGGCGCCAGCGCTCCGGCGCGAACTGTCGCACGGCTTCCGCATCAACGCAACGCGCCTTGGCCACCTGCGGCAACGTGCACAAGGCATCCTGACAGCAGGAATGGAGCTGGATGCCGTGCGGCGCGGCCCGGTCCGCCAGGGCCTGCACCAGCGCCAGGCGCTCCGGCAAGCCGGGATCGTGAAACTGCACGCCGTGTTTGTGCGCCGCTTCAGCAAAGTTGCGCCGGACCTTTTGATACCATGCAACAAAAGAAAAGTAGCAACGCGTGGTGGCGCCGCTCAGCCGGCCGGCCAGCTCGCTGAATTTCTCCAGATGATACTCGGCCGGCGTGCGATCGGACAGAACGATGGGATCATAGCGCCAGTACACCTGGCCGGGATAGCGTTGCGCCAGCCGCCGGAAGGTGGCAATCGCAAAATCCAGCGGCGGATTGTTGGTTTCCAGCGTCTTCGGCAGGCCGTTGATGGTGAAATGAAAATAGAAGGCGCGGCCGTAATGCGCTTCCAGCCGGTCGAGATGGCGCTCCAGCGGATGCGGATTGCGTGTCCAAAACACCAGAAGCAGCACATGCTCGGGCCGCAGCGACAGCCGCACCGGCCGGAAGCTGATCGGGTTGGGATAGAAAACCTCCCCCCGTTCCACCTGGCGCATGAACCAGTCGGCATAGTAGGCGGGAATGTCGGTGCGCCGCGACACCGAAACGATGCGGGGCGCGCTGTCCGCGTGTGCTGCCATGCTGCAATATGCTTCCCGAGAAATGCCCTTGCGTCCTGTCACTCTCGCAGGATTTCACCGCGGCACTCGCCGCGCCCTGCAGCGGCGCCGCCAGGCGCGTGCAGAAAGACTCCGGCAAACGACCGACAAGAGATGCTGTTTGCCCGGCGAAGAAACACCGCCCGGTCCGCCGGGCACTAGCCTGCCGTGCAGCGGCGGCGCCATGGCCGGCGGGTCGGGGCCGGGGTGAGGCGCTAATTCTTGTTGCCGCCGAAATCGACTCTCGGCGCCTGCTGTGCTTCAGCGGTGGCTTCGAAATACGGCCGCTGCTGAAAGCCGAACATGCCGGCGATAATGTTCACCGGGAACGTCCGCGCCGTGCTGTTGTAACTTTGCACCGATTCATTGAAACGACGGCGCGCAGTGGTGATGCGATTCTCCGTGCCTTCGAGCTGGGTTTGCAGATCGAGATAGTTCTGATTGGCCTTCAGCTCGGGATAGCGCTCGACCACGACCAGCAGCCGGCTCAGCGCCGAGCCGAGATTGTCCTGCGCTTGCTGAAACCGCTGAAACGCCTGCGGGTCGTTGAGCACGTTTTCGGCATTGATTTCCGGGCGCGTGGCATTGGCGCGCGCTTCGATCACCTTCTGCAGCGTTTCCTGTTCGAAGTTGGCGGCGCCCTTGACGGTCTCGACCAAATTCGGAATCAAATCGGCGCGGCGCTGATAGTTGTTTTGCACCTCCGCCCAGGCCTGCTTCACGCCTTCGTCCAGACCCACCAGCTTGTTGTAGTTTCCGGAAAAAAAGCTGTAGGCGAAAATCGCCAGCAGCACGACGACACCCAAACCGATGAGAAACTTCTTGCTCATGCTCCATTCCTCCTTCAGGCAGTTGAGAGACAGCTCACATGTGGTCGATGTACTCGGTTAGTTTGGCGATTTGCGCGATGTAGTCTTCGGTGATCTGCCACAGCTCTTCCCGGTAGGGCCTGGCCGCGCCTTCCTGCAAACGGAAAAGCGGGGCGATGAAGCCCGGATCCAAATCCGCGGCGGCGGCCACTTTGCGAAAACTCTCCTGGCGGGTGGCGGGAATCGGTTCGCCCTTGAGAAACAGAAACGTCTCGAACAGCGCGTAGAAATCGTTGATCGAAACCAGCAGCAATTCGAGCAGGGCGGCGCGATCCTGGCCCCTGCCGAGCAATCCCTTCCAGAGATGGACGAGCTTGCCCTTGATTTCGCGCTCGAGCTGCAGGCGCAAATGCGCGGGCGCGATTTCCAGCGCGTGCAGCACATCTTCGCCGAAAAGCACGCGGTGGTGGCATTGCATACTGAACAGCTCGATGGGAAAACTGTCGCGCGAGGCCTGCAAGAAATCGCGGGTGAGCACCAGCGGCGCGACCACGGCACGCTGCTGCCACTTGGCGGTGAGCGGGATGGCCTCGCGCAGCCGCGCCATGCCGGCGGGCGTCAGCACCACCAGCAAATTGATGTCCGATTTGTCGGCGGCATATTCGCCGCGCGCGGCGCTGCCATAGAGAATGATCGCTTCCACCTCCGCGCCCAGCGCGGCCTGCCAGTCTTTGACATACTCCGCCAAGATCGCTTCCGGAGTTTCCGTCAACTTTTTCATCTTCGCCTCAGCCGTGTTTTCGATCAGAAGCTGCCGCCGGCACCGCCACCGCCGCTGCGGCCGCCGCCAAAGCCACCGAACCCGCCGCCGCCAAAACCACCGCCAAATCCGCCGCCCCAACTGCCGCCGCGGCGCCCGCCCAAACCGCCGGAAAGCAGCAGCGGGCCGAGCAGGCCTGTGCGCGCGAGGATCAACAGGATCACCAGGAACAAAATCAGTCCCGGCAGCGACAGGCCTTCGTCACCGCCCTGCGGCCGGGGCCGTGGTTTGATCGCGCCGGTCAGCTCGACGCCGGCCTCTTCGGCGATCACTCCGGCAATGGCCGCCGTGCCCGCCAGCAGACC
>JBBIKM010000302.1:0-4638 GCA_037445455.1 bacterium
GATACCAGCCCGTGATGCCGATATAGAGCAGCGAAACCAGCAGGCCGATAAACGTAATCTCATAACCCATAAGCTTCGCCGATCGCCTTCCAATGATTCACCAGCAGCTCGCCCGTGCCCTTGATGTTGCCAAAGCCGAAGATCACGGACTGATCCTCACATTCTGCCAGCAGGCTTTGCATCATTGCTGCCGGTGTCTTGCCCTTCAGGATACCCACTTTTTTTGAGGAAGGCAATGCAGAATTATCTGGCGTTGTTGCGAGGGCAGTGCTGCGCTGGTCAGCCGCCACGGAACGTGCCGCGGCGGATTGCAGTCTGCGCGCGACCAGGGGAGCATGTCCGCCGGTCACGTACAACCTGCCAAAATGCTCATGCGCGCCGGCCGCGAGCACCTGCAACCATTGCTGCGTGCGATCTCCGCGATCCGGTCGCAAGCTGAGCAGTCCGTGCACGCGGTGTGCGGCAGCAGGGAGGATTTCCCGCGCTTTGGCGAGCACCTGCCAGGTCGATTCCGGATCATTCGCGGCAAAGCCGTTGACGAAGTAGTGCATCTTTTGGTTCTCCGGGGATCGATAGCGCCAGATGCCAAACTTGCCGAGGTCAAACTGCGCTTGTCGCATGCCCTGCCAGATGATTTCCGCTGTGATGCCAAGATCGCTGGCCACCGCGGCTGCGAGATCGAGATTGTCCGCGAATTCTGTTTTCTGCAATTCTGAAGCAGAAGGGAGGAGGCGGGCGGCCAAGCCGGGCGGAACCGCAATCAATTCGCCGCCGGACTGCCTGACCGCGGCCGCAAAGGCAGTATGATTTTCGTGCTCGGGAACAAACACGCGGCAGCGGGCTGGAATGGCGAGGCTGAGCACCGCGGCAATCTGATCCCTGGTTTCACCCATGGCCTCGAGGTGATCGGGCCGGACATTGGTGATGACGACGATCTGCGGCTGCAAGATCTGCCGCGCTTCCACCCAGTGATTCTCGGGATGAATGCTCATGACTTCCGCCACCAGGCAATCGGCCCGGCTGCGGCAGGCCAGTTTGATGAGCCGCTTCTGTTCGATGATGGAAGGCGGCCCCCGTCTGGGAACGTCAAGCTCGCTGCCGTCCGGCAGGATGAAGCGGGCTTGCGAGCCGGTGGTCTTGGCGACCACCGTTCGGCCGTCGGCACGCAAGATCGCGGCAATGAGTCGCACCACGCTCGATTTGCCGCGCGTGCCGGTCACGCTCAGGCGCAGGGCAATGGTATCTCGTTGCCGGCGCAGGGAATGACTTTCCCACACCAGATAGAGCAGGAAGGCGAACACACCGACGAGCAACGCCGCCAGATTCATCGTTCCTCCGCGTTCACATGGCACGGCGCCGCGCGGCGTAATCTGGTCACGCCGTCCGGCCCGGAGAGATGGGTCAGCGTCTTTGTGTCTGTCCGTGAATGTCAGAACCCCGGCTGAGCCGGGGGTTCCGAAACTGCGAGTGTCCTGGCAACTCTCAAGATTTTGATGCAACGGCCAGGCCGTTGCAGGAGCATTTTCTCAAAAGCTCGCACGCGCGGACGGACAGTTGCTATCTGATCAGCAGCATGCGTCTTTCCGCCTGGAATGAACCGGCCTGCAGGCGGAGCAGGTAGATGCCGCTGGCGAGATTGCCGCCCTCGAACATGATCTCGTGGAAGCCGGGATGCTGCTGCTGATCGACCAGCACCGCCACCTGCCGCCCAAGCAGATCGTGCACGAACAGCTTCACGTGGCCGGGCCGGGCGAGCGAATAGCGAATCCTGGTGGCGGGATTGAAGGGATTGGGATAATTCTGCTGCAAGGAAAAACGCAACGGCGGCTCGTCGTGCTGCTGCACCGACGTCAGCAGGTTGCTGGGGATGCCGAGGTAATCGATGTCCATCCAGCCCCACGACAAGACCAGCGCAATCGTGTTGTTTCCGGCGGCGAGATCGACGCTGACCTTCTTTTCCAGCCAGACATTCATGCTGCCGTCGAACACCACTTCGGCGGCGCGCACGCCGTTGACGTTGACATATTGATGCTTCGGCGTGTCAAACGACAGCCGGTAGCCGAACACGATTTCATATCTGCCCGCCGCCGGGATGGCGGGTATGTCCCAGGAGAGTGAACCGTTTTGGGTGCGCATCTCCACATAGGCGCCGTTGCTCGCCATCGGGCTGTTCCTGATGATGAGATTCTGCAGTTCGCCGGCGCGCGTGGCCAGTTCCGCCTCCAGCCGCACGAACGGCGGCCGGCCCACTTGAATCTGCACGCGATTGGAAGTGCGTTGATGGCCCTGGTTGTCGGTGGCCACCGCGGTGAGCGCGTAGATGCCGCCCGGGATGTTCGACCACGTCACGGTGTAAGGTTCAACGTTGCGTTCGCCGATCTTCAGTGTGTCGTTGGCAAAGAACTCCACCAAGACGACCTGACCGTCGGCGTCTGAGGCGACGGCTTCGATCACCACCGCGGCGCCCTCGGGAAAAACCGCCTCATCCGCGGGACTGGTGAGGGCGATGAGCGGCCAGTCGCCGCCGATGCCGTTGACATCGACGTCGCTGCGGTGATTGTCCCACATCAATTGCATCGAGGCGAGCATGTCTGCGTGGCTGGAGAGATTGACGTCGGTCCACGACCACGCCAGCGCGCCGGCATAGCCATTCTGATAAAGGTTTTCGTAGAGCGCGGTTTTGGGAACGCCATAAGTCGTCTGCAGGGCAAACTCCGCCACCACCAGGGGTTTGTCCAACTGCCAGTGAGTTTTGGGATGATGAAAAGGCGAGATGGCTGTGGGGGTGCGCGGCAGGATGCCGGCGTAGTAATGCACCGAATAGAAATCCAGCGTGCCGAGCGAATCGCCGCCCGCGCCGATCAACCGGCTGTCGGTGTAGTAGTTGTAATTCGCCTGGCTTTCCAGGTGCTGCAGGTAGGCCATGACTTGTTCGGTGGCGAGCGCTGCGCGATATTTTTGATTGAACCATTCTGTGAGCTGCTGCTGCTCGGCGGCACTGCGTTCGGTCAACGCGGGGCCGGTCTTGGGAAGCGCAGTCAGGCCCACGTCGGTGAGGGCGAGAAAGCTCCAGGCGCCGCTGGTGACCAGCGCCGTGCTGTCGGTGCGGTGAATCGCGCCGGCGCAGAGATTGATGAAGCGCTGGATGGCGGACATGGGAACATGCTGGATGTCACTCCAGCCGAATTCGTTGCTCATGCCCTCCGGTTCGTTGAAAATCTCCCAGGCCAAAATCGCAGGATGGACTTTGAGCGAATCGACCATGGGGATGAGGCAGTTGTTGATATAGGCGCGGGTGTAGGTGGTGTCAGTGAGCAGCAGCCGGTTGCGCTGCAGCACGGTCGCGTTGTTGGAGGCACGCAGCATGTCGAAGGACCACAGGCAGAGAATCAGGCCGATCTCGCGTTCCCAGGCGAGATCGAGGGCGGCGCGCAAGTCTGCGATGGTGCCTTCGCCGGGTCCGCTGACGCGGCCGCTGGCATCGAAGGCGGGCGTCACCGTGCCGTTGGTGTGCAGCCACCAGCGCAGGGCATTGCCGCCGTGATCATGCATCTGCAGCATCGTCTCCGCAAACGAACGGCGATCCATCATTCCGGGGCCAATGTCATTGGCAAAGGCAATCCATGCCAGATTGGCCCCGCTGAGAAACAAGTCCTGGGCATTGTACCGAATGCGATTGTCTTGCGCCAGCGCCAGACCGGCGAAAACCAGCAGCGCGGCCGTCAGGCATTTCAGGGTGATTTTCATGTTCCGTGTTCCGCTTTCTTGAGGTTTCGCACCGATTCTCTTTGCACCAGCCTCACCGGGATGATGGTGGTGGTGTAATGCGACGATTTCCCCTGCAGCAACTGCCGCAGATTCCTCACGGCAACCGATCCCAATTCTTCTTTATAGACACGCACGGTAGTCAGGGGCGGGGTGGCCATCTTGGCCAGGTCGATATCATCGAAGCCGACCATGCTGATGTCATCCGGGATGCGCAGGCCGAATTCATTGACGGCTTTGTAGCCGTAGATCGCATTGATATCGTTGGCGGCGACAATGGCGGTCGGCCGCGGTGATTCCAGCAGCAGGGCGCGAGTCAGCTCATAGCCGGCTTCCACGCCGCCGGCTTTGATCAACTGCTCACTGACCGGCAGGCTGTGGTAGCGCAGGGCTTTCAAGTAGCCGTCGAGCCGTTGTTTGAAGCTCAAGCGGGAAAGCTCACCGGAGATGAAGCCAATGCGCTCGTGGCCGTTCTGGATGAGATGCTGGGTCGCCAGAAATGCGCCGTTCTCGTTGTCGATGAGCACCTGTGAGCAATTGGGAATGTCGGTCTTGGGATCCACCAGGATGACCGGCACCCTGGCCTGCTGCAACTGCCGGACGAACTCTTCATGCCGGATGCCGACCAGCACCACGGCATCCACCTGTTTCTTGCGCACCATCTTGGGCAGCACGGGCATGCGCTGTTCGGGAATCAGGTGGAGCAGGAGATTGTAGTCGTTGAAGGCCAGTTCGGCTTCGATGCCCTCCAGCACGCGCGAATAGAAGGGATTGCTGGAGAGGGGATTGTCATCACGGCGAAAGATGACCCCGATGTTTTCCGTGGATTTTTTCTTCAACGCCTTGCCGGAGGCATTGGGCAGAAAGTTGTGT
>JBBIKM010000303.1:0-4564 GCA_037445455.1 bacterium
GTGTTTGGGAACTAACGCCCAAAGGCAAATCCTGGTTGGCCTATCAGAATGGCAACATCAATCTGTGAATCCAGAAGATTGGCAGGTTCGCTTGCCAATTCTTCCACCAACCAGACCGGATGAGTTCGGCCGTGCGATAGGACCAGTTCGAGCTTCACAATATGAGTCTATTGCAAAAGCACCCCCAAAGCAGCTCACCGCTGTCCCTTGAGGAGAACTAGCCATGGTCGTGGGGAAACTGCCGGCAACGGCGGCCGAGAACGTTCCGCTCACGAAAGTGCTTGCCTTGTTGAATCGCCTGTTCGCGCATCACGAAACCGTCGAGGCCTTGCTGCAGCAGGCCGCACAAATCGCGGTCGAGCTGCTGCCGCTCGATCATTGTCGCATCGCGTTGTTCGCTGAAGACAATGTCACGCTCGAGACGCGCGGCAGCTTCAGCCGAAATGGCGGTTATCCGGTGCGCGCCCTGGCCAGCGGCATTCTGGAAAACCTAAATCCCGGCGGTCGCCTGCAAAGCAGGGCTGAGCAGGCTGGTGATGATAACCTCGAATGGACGGGCGAGCTGAAAGTCAACGGCCAGGTCATCGGCCATTTCTACGGCTGGCCGGCGGCCCAGCTCAGCGCACTGGAGGCTGCCCGCCAGCGCGAGGCGTTTCTGGCATTGGGCGCCCAGATTGGCCGTGCGCTGGAAGCGCAGAAAACGCGGCACATGCTGGCATCCCATTATACCATGCTCGCCTTGAGTCGAGATGCTGATGAGTCCGCCAGTCAGGAGCCGCTGGGTTCGCATATCCTGGCGGCGGTCAAAAGTCCGGAAAAAGTGGCGGTCATCGTGGCGCGCTCCTTCTATCGCGATTTGCGCAAGGCCGGCTTTGAGCCCAAGCAGGTGCTGGTGGTGGCCTCGGAGTTGATCGAGAATTTGAATCTGGCTCTGCGTCGCACCAAAGCCAAGACCGAAGAGGAACACGAATCGGATTAGGCCTGCAACACTAAACCGCGGTCCGAGCCGGTATGCGACGAATTTGGCGACTGGCCGTCACGCCGGCCTGCCGCGCCCGACTGGAATTCACAACCGCCGTCGACGTGCCGTTCGTTCCACTGAACGTTGGAGAACAAGATGAACGCCAATCCCACTGAGACTGAGATGCTTTTCAAAGTCGTCATCAATCATGAAGAGCAATATTCCATTTGGCCGGCGGACCGCGAGAACGCCCTGGGCTGGCGCGACGCCGGTCCCACCGGCACCAAGGCCGAGTGTCTGGAATACATTCAGCAGGTGTGGCAGGACATGAGGCCGCTCAGCTTGCGCCGGCTGATGGAAACCACCACACCCGCCTGAGAAATTCTCCCGTGAGGGTGCACGTGCCGCCACGCGCGATTGTTTTTGCCGCCAGGAACCGAGGGTCTTTGCAGCGAGGATCAACATGACTGAAACCCGCGACGACATGCCGTCGTGCGCCGAGATTGCCGCCGAAGAATCAGCAGTGACGCCGGCGTTCTCGAACGAGCCGATCGCCATCATCGGCATCGGTTGCCGTTTTCCCGGCGGCGCCGATTCACCGGAAAAATTCTGGCAGCTCATCCGCGATGGCCGCGATGCCATTACCGAGATCCCGCCCGATCGCTTCGACGTTCCGCGATTCTATGATACCCGGCCCGCCACCCCCGGCAAAGTCATCAGCAAGTGGGGCGGCTTCCTGCCGGACTTGGACAAGTTCGACGCCACGTTCTTCGGCATTTCGCCGCGTGAAGCCGAACGCCTCGACCCGCAGCAACGCTTGCTGCTGGAAGCCGCATGGGAAGCTTTGGAAAACGCCGGGCAAACACCCGAGCGTTTGGCCGGCAGCCCGGCCGGCGTGTTCATTGGCATGTGGATCAATGACTTCGAGGATCGCCTGTTCGCGGATCCCGACAAGATCGATTTCTACATGACCACCGGCAGCGGCCGTTACACCGCCTCCGGCCGGCTGTCCTACCTGCTCGGTCTGCGCGGTCCGAGCGTGACGCTGGACACCGCCTGCTCGTCTTCGCTGGTGGCGGTGCATCTCGCCTGTCAAAGCTTGCGCAGCGGCGAATGCCAGGTGGCGCTCGCCGGCGGCGCCAATGCGATTCTGCGGCCGCACATCAGCATCGCCTATTCCCAGTCGCAGATGCTCGCGCCCGACGGCCGCTGCAAATTCGGCGACCAACGCGCTGACGGCTACGTGCGCAGTGAAGGCGCGGGGATCATCGTGCTCAAGCGCTTGTCGCAGGCGCTGGCGGACAATGACCCCATCACGGCGTTGATACTGGGCAGCGTGGTGAACAACGACGGCCGCACCAGCGGCTCGCTTGGCACCCCGGGCGTGGCCGGCCAGGAGGACATGCTGCGCCAGGCCTATCGCCGCGCCGGCGTTGCTCCCGGCAGCGTGCATTACCTTGAAGCCCACGGCACCGGCACCCGCGCCGGTGATCCCGTGGAGTTGGAAGCCATTGGCAACGTGCTGGGCGCGGATCGTCCCGCCGGCCGTCCGATTTTCGTGGGATCGGTCAAAACCAATATCGGCCACACCGAAGGCGCAGCAGGCGTGGCAGGTTTGATCAAAGTTGCACTCAGCCTGCAGCACCGCCTGATTCCGCGCTCGCTCCATTTTGAGAAGCCCAATCCCAACATTCCCTGGAGCCGTTTGAACGTCGCCATTCCCGCCACCGCGCAGGATCTGTCCACGGTCGAAGGTCCGCTTTACGGCGGTGTCAGCGCTTTTGGCATTTCGGGTACGAATGCGCATGTCGTCTTGCAGGAATGGCAGGGCACGGTGACTGGAAAGCCGGAGACTTCAGTGGCCGGTGCCGCAGCGGCCGCCGGCAACGGTGCGCCGGCAGACGGCAGCAATTACCTGCTTCCGCTTTCGGCGAAGACGCCGGAAGCGCTTGCTGCGCTGGCGCGCGCCTACAAAGCGTATTTGGCCGCCACCACCGACCCGCTGCCGGAGATTTGCAGCACCGCCGCATTGCGCCGTGTGCCTCATGAGCAACGCCTGGCCGTGGCCGCGAGCAGCACGGCTGAAATGCTTGACAAGCTCGAGGGCTTTTTGCAGGGGGAAAAAAGGCCGGGAGTGGTGAGCGGCAGCAAGGAATCGGAAGAAAAGCGCAAGATCGTCTTCGTCTTTCCCGGCCAGGGTTCGCAATGGCTGGGCATGGCGCGCGGCTTGTTGGAGCGGGAGCCGGCGTTCCGCGCCAGCATGCAGCGGTGTGAAACGGCCTTGCGCCAATACGTTGACTGGGCGCTGCTCGAACAGCTCGCATTGGCGGAAAGCGACCGCCGCTATCGTCTCAACCAGATCGACGTGATTCAACCCACTCTGTTTTCGATTCAGGTTTCACTCGCGGCGTTGTGGCGCGCCTGGGGCATCACGCCGGATGCCGTCGCCGGCCACAGCATGGGAGAAGTGGCGGCCGCGCATGTGGCCGGCGCTCTGAGCCTGGAGGAGGCCAGCCGCATCATTTGCCGCCGCAGCCAACTGTTGCGCCGCACCAGCGGTCAAGGCGCGATGGCCGTGGTCGAATTGACCATCGCCGAGGCCGGCAGGGCGATTCAAGGCTATGAAGACAAGCTTTCGATTGCGGTCAGCAACAGCTCGCGTTCGACCGTGCTCTCCGGCGATCCGGCCGCGCTCGACGCAGTAATTGCGCAATTGGAGAAGCAAGAAGTCTTCTGCCGCCGCATCAAGGTGGACGTGGCTTCCCACAGTCCCCAGATGGATCCCTTGCGGGAAGATCTGCTCGCGGCCCTCCAGGGCTTGCAGCCACAGCCCGCCAGCGTGGCCATCTGCTCGACCGTCACCGGCGACTTTATCCCCGGTGAGCGCCTCGACGAACAATACTGGGTCAACAATCTGCGCCAGCCGGTGCTGTTTTCCACCGCAGTGCGCCGGCTGCGCGAGAGCGGCCACGACATTTTCATTGAGATCAGCGCGCATCCCTTGCTGTTGCCCGCCATTCAACAAGAGTTGCAGCAGCTCGAGTTGAGCGCCATCACCCTGCCCTCCATGCGCCGCGAGGAAGACGAGCAGCTCGTCATGCTGGAATCGCTCGGCGGGCTTTATGTTCTCGGCCATCCTCTGGACTGGCGCAGAGTGCATCCGCACGGCCGCCGGGTCGTTCGTCTGCCGAACTATCCCTGGCAGCGCGAACGCCACTGGATCGAGGAGCGGCCCTCCGCAAACGGCCGCCATATGGCGCGGGCTGCGGGCGCCGGCACGCATCCGCTGCTGGGCGGCAGATTTCAATCTGCGCAGGACGGCACCAGCTTTTGGGAGAATGAGATCAGCACGCAGCTTCTGCCTTATCTCGCCGATCATCGCGTGCACGGCATGGCGGTGCTGCCGGCCGCGGCTTATGTCGAAATGGCGCTCGCGGCGGCGCACGCAGCATTTGGCGAAGCTCCGGCCGTCATCGAAAAATTCGTCTTTCACGAGGCGCTGTTTGTGCCCAACGAGCCGCCGCTGCGCGTGCAGACCATTCTCTCTCCCACCATGCCGGGATTGGCTTCGTTTCAGGTCTTGAGCCGGGCCGGCCATGAAAA
>JBBIKM010000304.1:0-4500 GCA_037445455.1 bacterium
ACGTCGGCTCGTCCATGTCGCTCATCGAGATCATGCGCGTGCTCTACGACGACAAGAACCTCTACATCGGCATTCGTGCGCATGACGATCAGCCGGAGCAGATCGTGCGCCGCGTCACGCGCCGGGATTCTTTTGACGGCGACTGGGTCGAGATCAACATCGATAGTTACTTCGATCACCGCACCGCCTTCTCCTTCACCATCAATGCCGCGGGCGTGAAAGGCGATGAAGCGGTTTCCAATGATGGTGAGAACTGGGACGCCAACTGGAATCCGGTATGGTTTGGCGAAGTGGCGGTGGACGACCAGGGCTGGTGCGCGGAGATGCGCATTCCCTTCAGCCAGTTGCGCTTCGGTGACAAGGAGGAGCACGTGTGGGGCCTGCAAGTGCAGCGCCGCATCTTCCGCAAGCAGGAACGCTCGGTGTGGCAGTACATTCCGCAAAACACCGCAGGCTGGGTGAGTTACTTTGGAGAATTGCACGGCCTGAAAGGCATTCAAGCGGCGCGGCGCATCGAGATACTGCCCTATGGCGTCAGCAGTCTCAGACGCTCTCCCGAGCAGGCGGGCAATCCCTTCGCGACCGGCGAGCAGCGCAAACTCTCCGGCGGACTCGATGCCAAAGCCGGCGTCACCAGTGACCTGACTTTGGACCTCACGCTCAATCCCGATTTCGGCCAGGTTGAAGCAGATCCTTCCGAAGTCAACCTCACCGCCTTTGAATCCTACTTCCAGGAAAAACGGCCGTTCTTCATTGAAGGCCAGAGCATTCTCGACTACCGGCTGACCGGCGGTGACGGGTCTTTTTCCAACGACCGGCTGTTCTACTCCCGGCGCATTGGCCGGGCGCCGAGCCTGGCGCCGGAGCTGGCGGACGGCGAATTCATGGCAATGCCGGAGAATTCCTCGATTGTGGGGGCCGCCAAATTGACCGGCAAAACGCAAAGCGGCCTTTCGCTTGGCCTGCTCGAAGCCGTGACCGAGGAGGAGGAAGCAGAGATTGCTTTCAACAACCAGCGCCGCCGCCAGGTGGTGGAGCCGCGCACCAACTATTTCGTCGGCCGCGTGCAGCAGGATTTCAACCGCGGCACGAGCGCCATTGGCGGCATGTTTACCGCCACGCATCGCGATCTTGCGGGAACCGGCATCACCAGCCTGAACCGCGCCGCGTACTCCGGCGGCGTGGACGTGCGCCATCAATGGCATGACCGCAAGTACTATCTGGAGGCGCTGGGCGTGGTCAGCCACATTCGCGGCGGCCCGGCGGCAATCGCCGAGGCACAGCAAGCCTCGCAGCGATATTTTCAGCGCCCCGACGCCGATTATCTCGAGTTCGACCCGCACCGCACGTCCTTGACCGGACACGGCGGCAACTTGAGCGTGGGCCGCGGCGGCAACAGCCCCTTGCGCGCAAATCTCGGCGTGACCTGGCGGTCGCCGGGCTTGGAGCTGAATGACGCCGGTTTCATACGGCAGGCGGACCGCGTCATGCAATCGCTGTGGCTGGGCTACCGCTTCACCAATCCGATCGCGATCTTCAATCGTTTGAACCTCAACGTGAATCAATGGCAGGGCTGGAACTTTGGCGGCGAGACGGTCTTCCGCGGCGGCAACCTCAACGGCGGCGGGCAACTGAAGAATTACTGGTACCTCTGGCTCGGCGTGGGGCGCGAGGGCGAGGATCTGGCCACCACGGCCTTGCGTGGCGGGCCGGCGCTGCGGCTGCCGGCGCAGTGGAATCAGTGGATCACCGTCGAAAGCGATGAGCGCAAGACAGTCAGAGTGGGCGTCAGCAGCTTCAACAAGTGGGAAGACGTGGGCGGCACGCGTTACCACGAAGCCGGCCTTTGGATGGCGTTCCGTCCCCTCAACGCGCTGTCACTCCAGTTCAATCCCTACTACAGCTTCAATCGCGATGAATTGCAGTACGTCAACACGCTCGCGCATGGCGCGCAGAGCCGCTATGTCTTCGGCCGGTTGCAGCAGAAAACCGTGGCGTTGACCACGCGCGTGGACTACAGCATCACGCCGACTTTGTCGGTGCAGTACTACGGCCAGCCGTTCGTCTCTGTGGGAAAGTTCTCCCGTTTCAAGCGCATCACGGCGCCGCGTGCCGAGGATTATGCCCAACGCTTCCATGTTTTCACCAATGAAATCGCGCGCGAGGAAGCGAACGGGCTTTTGCGGGTGGATGAGGATTTGGACGGCAACACAGACTACGCCTTCGAAAACCCGGACTTCAACTTCCAGCAATTCCGCTCGAACTTCGTGGTGCGCTGGGAATACAGCCCAGGCTCAACTGTCTTTTTGGTGTGGTCGCAGGGCCGCACCGGCACGAATCCGGCCGGCGGTTTTTCCTTCCGGAACAATTTGAATGATCTGTTCAACGTCTATCCCGACAACGTCTTCTTGATCAAACTGAATCGCTGGTTTGCGCTGTGAGCGAGGGCGCGCCGGCAGAGGCGGAGGAGGGCGAGGCTTCGGCAGAACGCTCCGGCCGCGCCCGGCCACTGCCACACGAAAACGCCGTGACTGCCCGCACCGTGCCGCGCGGAAACGGGCGATAAAGGCGGCGGTCTCTGCCGGTGACTATGAGGCCGCCAACCACTTTCGGCTCGAGGACCCTGGCAGGCCGCGCTGCATTTTGCAAATCAACCGCGCGTGCCGTTGCGGAGGCTCGGGCCAGGGTTGTTTTCATGCCAGTCTTCACTTTGGTGATTGCAGAAAACAAGTGACGGGTGTTTCGCCTCATCGATCGCTTTCAGTGCTTCCGAGTGTCATGCAGAATGAAATCTTGTGCGGCACCTCGCAGCGTGCTCAGATCCCCGCAGGATGACAGGGGTGACAGCCCTGCATTTGAAGGGAATGCAACGCAAGGGAATCTTTGCGAACCATGGCGACTTTGCTTCCCGGCCTGAATGATCCTGCCTTTAGGTGAGAGGGCCCGGGCATTTCAGAAGTGTTGCAAAACCCGCATGAATTCAGGTCGACGTGGCTGCCTGGCGCGCCGGCGGGGTCGGGCAATTTCTCAGGATTGCCGATTCTCCCGGACATTGCCTCGCTGTGACCTTGCGTCCCGTTGGGGGCTTTTGTCTGCGCTGGAGAATTCGACCTGGTGTCGCAGTACCAGTCTTCTGTTATTTTGAAGTGTATGGGCATCATGCCTGTCATCCTGCAAGGATGACAAGATTGGCAGGACTTCAGAGAAATCATGTTCATCCTGTTATCCTGTCAGGAACAGCGGCTGCCGCGAAGCGGGCCCCGATTTGGGCTTGTCAGAATACCCGGCCTGGACGACCGGGCGCGCAAAGTTGGAATAAGATTCTGAAAGTCTATGGCAGCATCATTCTTCGGCAGAATGATGTTGAGATGATTTTGCCGAAGAAATCATCCTGCCAAAGTCTTTTGCGGCGATGCGCGGTGAGTTCGACATATTTCAGCGGCATGGTTTTATCGCCGATGCTCACTGCAGACACCGAATTTCGCCGCACAATTGTTTGCTGCTTTGCAGAAGCTTTGATTTGCAGTTTTATGGCGCCCCGTTGGGGCTTGGTGATATCTCATGATTACTTTCCAGGGCGTTGCCCTTCGCTTCTACATTTCGCACCGTTGGGGCTGTTTGTCTGTGCCCCATTGACAAAGAATCGTCGCTGGCAAAGAAGTCGTTTTGCTGCTGTCCGAAGGGCCACTTTTCCGAAGCGGAGTCTTGGGAAAAGCCTGGTGTCTCAAGAGTCAAATCAGTGCAAAAGAAACGAAGACTTTTTCCAACTGACAGAAAAACCCAACTGGTAAGGCTTCAACAGGTGGGCTCCTCCTTCCGTTGGAAATAGCCTATTGGGTTCCGGCTCTTTTGGGCTGGGAAGTTGTGGCGTTTGTACGGTGAGGTTGGCGGGCATTGGCGTGCGCGCGGCCGGGCAGGGTTTCCGACATGACGGCCGCGACAAGGATTCCGGAGAGAAAAGTGAGGCCGGCAACCGCGGCAATCGCCGTGGTTAGGTTGAAAACATCGGCAAGCAGTCCGGCCGCGAGCGCGCCCACGGCATAGCCCGCGTCGCGCCAGAGCCGGTAAACACCCACCGCCGAGGCGCGCCAGGCCGGCGGGGCAACGTCTGAAATCGCGGCCAGCAGAGTGGGATAGACCAGCGCCGTGCCCAATCCCAACAACACTGCGCCGGTCAGCCATGCCGCGAAATCCTTGCCGGCGACGAACAGCGCAATGCCGAGCGCCTGCACCACCATGCCGGTGGCGATCATCCATTTGCGGCCCCAGCGGTCGCTGAGCGCGCCGGTAAAGAGCTGGCTGATTCCCCACACGCCGGGATACACTGCCGCAATCAGGCCGATGTGGCGAAGCGACAATCCCGCGGCGGCGAGAAAGATCGGCAACATCCCCCAGACCATGCCGTCGTTGAGATTATTCACCAGGCCGGCCTGGCTGGCGGCAAACAGCGCCCGGTCTTTCCAACTGGTCAGAAGAAGGATTTGGGCAAAAGACAACTCC
>JBBIKM010000305.1:0-4493 GCA_037445455.1 bacterium
TCATCCCGATGTTCATCGCCATGATCGTGTCACTTATTTTGGTGACGTACATTCCCGAGCTAAGCCTGGCTTTGCCGAGGTGGTTTGGATTTTAGAAAAGCAAATTGGCGCTATTTATGAATGACATCTTCATTAC
This sequence comes from bacterium, assembly GCA_037445455.1. Lineage (GTDB taxonomy): Bacteria > Zhuqueibacterota > Zhuqueibacteria > Zhuqueibacterales > Zhuqueibacteraceae > Coneutiohabitans. Next base: position 137 of record JBBIKM010000305.1, read on the forward strand.
CGAAAATTTTCTGCTGCAAAACAAGACGGCAATCGAGCTTTATCATGCGTATGCCAAGGATCAGCCGATCATCGACTATCATTGTCATTTGCCGCCGCAAGAAATTGCCGGGAACAGAAAATTCGCCAATCTCACGCAGATTTGGCTCTCCGGCGATCACTACAAATGGCGCGCGATGCGGACGAACGGCGTTGATGAGAGATTCATCACCGGCAACGCTTCTGATTGGGAAAAATTTCTGGCATGGGCCGAGACCGTGCCGAAAACGTTGCGCAATCCGCTTTATCATTGGACGCACATGGAACTGAAGCGGCCGTTTGGCATTTCCGACAGGCTTCTGAACAAAGACACGGCCAAAGAGATCTGGGAGATTTGCAATGCCAAGCTGGCGCAGAAGGAATTCTCGGTCCGCGGCATTTTGCAGCAATTCAATGTCAAGCTGGTTTGCACCACGGACGACCCGACTGACAGTTTGGAGTATCACCAAACGATTCACCAGGACACCGGCTTCAACATTCGCGTGCTGCCGGCGTTTCGTCCCGACAAAGGCATGGCCATCGAACATGGCGCGGCGTTTCGCGCGTGGGTAAGCAAGCTGGCCGCCGCCGCCGAGGTTGACATTACCAACTTTTCCGAGTACCTCGCTGCGCTGCGCAAACGGCGCGACTTTTTCCACGCGCAAGGCTGCCGACTGTCCGATCATGGCATTGAGACCGCCTACGCGGAAGATTACACCGAGGCCGAAATCAAGAATATTTTTGACAAAGCGCTCGCCGGCAGGAATCTCGACCACAGCGAGATACTCAAATTCAAATCCGCCATGCTGTATGAACTTGGCCTGATGTATCACGAAAAGGGTTGGACGCAACAGTTTCATCTTGGCGCGTTGCGCAACAACAACAGCCGCATGTTTCGCACGCTCGGGCCGGACGCAGGTTTCGACTCTATCGGCGATTTTGAAATTGCCAGGCCGCTGGCCAGATTGCTGAATCGTCTGGATGATTATAATAAGCTGCCGAAAACCATTTTGTACAATCTCAATCCGCGCGACAATGAATTGCTGGCGACGATGATCGGCAACTTCCAGGACGGCAGCGTCGCCGGCAAAATGCAATACGGCAGCGCCTGGTGGTTTCTCGATCAATTGGACGGCATGAAGAAACAGCTCGAGGCGCTGTCGAATATGGGATTGTTGAGCCGCTTCATCGGCATGCTCACCGACTCCCGCAGTTTCCTTTCCTATTCACGGCATGACTACTTTCGCCGCCTGCTGTGCAACATGCTTGGTGAGGATATGGAAAGGGGCCTGATGCCCAACGATACGGCGCTCGTTGGGAATATGGTTGCGGATATATGTTTCAACAATGCAAACGAATATTTTGGATTTGGTCTCAGTCACTGAACATGCAGCGCAGACAGCTTGTCTGCAACTGACCAAGCAGGCTGCCAGCCTGCGCTGCAATTTTTTTGAAATACTTCTGCCATGAGCTTGACGCCGATTATCGAAAAACTGAAGGCTGCTCCCGGAAGCGGCAATCAACCCGTGCTGGTCGAGTTTGCCAGGGGTGAGTCCATTCGCATTTACCCGAGATCAATTCATCAACTGCAGCGTACGCATTTTTTCATGGCACGGCGGGGAGAAAGAAAATACTTGTTCATTTCGCTCGCCCAGGATGCTCCTGCCGTGCGGGCGCGATTTGAGGGAGAGGAGCTCAAGGTATATTCTGCGCTCAAGTGCTGTCCGCTCTCGCATCAAAACGCCGCCCGGTTGCGCGAGCTGTTTGACTTCACCCGGCCGGTGTTGATCGGTTTGGAAAATTCCTTTGGTTTGGGTGACCGGCTGGGCCTGGCGAATCCCGCGCATCTGCGCGTCCTGGCGGACACGCCCTGGCGCGCCATTCTCGCACAACAATCCATTCGTGAGCTGGAGCGCACCGAACGCACCGCCGACGAGGTGCTGGATGCCGCCACCTGGGCGGTTTTTCAGGAAGACTACCGCCAGGGCTTCGGCGCGGATGCCGATCATGTCAAAACCACCGAGCACATTGATCGCATGATGCGGGCGGGCTTCACATTTTTCACCCTGGACCCCAGCGCTTACGTCGTGAATGAGGCTGCGCAACTTCCTGAGGGCGAGCTGTCGGCTCGCATCCACGCGTTGCCGTGGAACGCGCTGGCCGATACACCGGCAGGCTTGCTTGCCCGCTATGAAGGCAAAGCCTTCCGTCTTGCGGGAGATTTCGAGATTCACCCGACGGTCGATGAAATCCGCCGCGCGCTGGTGAAGTACGGCGCCGTCATTGCACACGCTGCCGCGCTTTACCGTCACCTCGAAGACAGGTATCGCGGCCGTCCGTATGAGGTCGAGCTTTCCGTGGATGAAACCGATTCGCCCACCACGCCGTTCGAGCATTTTCTGGTTGTCAGTGAATTGCAGCGCCTGGGCGTCAAGCTCGTGAGTCTCGCACCGCGCTTCGTCGGCGAATTTGAGAAGGGTATTGATTTCAAGGGTGACACGGCTCATTTCCAAAGCGAGTTTGTCAAGCACGTCAAGATCGCGGAGGCACTCGGCCCTTACAAGATCAGCATCCACTCGGGCAGCGACAAGTTCAGCGTCTATCGGGCGATTGGGGCATTGCAACGCGGTCGCGTCCACGTGAAAACCGCGGGCACGAGTTATCTCGAGGCGCTGCGCACCCTCGCGGCCAAGGCGCCAGAGTTGTTCGGCGAGATTCTCGACTTTGCGCGCGGCCGATATGAAACCGACAAAGCGACTTATCATGTCTCCGCCAGGCTCGAGCGGGTCCCGGCCGCGCAAGATTGCACCGGGAAGCGGTTGCTGCGCCTGTTCGATGATTCCGATGCGAGGCAAGTGTTGCACGTGACGTTTGGATCGGTGCTCACTGCCAAAGACCACGCCGGCAGGTTCGTTTTCAAAGAGCGCATCATGCGCGCATTGGAGCAACACGAAGAAACGCATTACGAGAATCTGGTGCGCCATTTCCGCCGGCATATTGAGCCTTTTCTGCAATGATGCCCGCAGACTGGCCGAAACGACAGGGCAGCATGAAAAAACAGAGCAGGTAATCCTTGCAAAATCTCCCCGGCGAGCAGGCTCTGCTGGCTTCGTCTACTCATGTTGCAACCTTGGCTTTTTGCAGTGATTCACCTTTGAATGGAAATTGACTCACGATGAATCTGGAAGAGCTCAAAGGGTTGTACGATTTTTCAGGACGCACGGTTGTGATCACCGGCGGCGCCGGCGTTCTCGGCGGTGAAATGGCGTGCGCGCTGGTCGGCTGTCATGCCAGCGTTGCGATCATGGATCGTGACCCGGCGCTGGCAGACCGGCTGATTCACCGGTTGGACACCAGTGTTGGCCGCGCCCTGGTTGTTTATGGCGATGTTTGCAAGCCGGACACGCTTGAGGTTTGTGCGGCAGAAGTCATCAAAGCGTTCGGCCGCATTGATTGCCTGATCAATGCCGCCGGCGGCAACAATCCCCGCGCCACCACCAATCCCGAGCAATCGTTCTTTCAATTGTCCCCGGAAGCGCTGGAATGGGTCGCCAGGCTGAACTTGATGGGAACAATTCTGCCGAGTCAGATTTTCGGCAGGTACATGGCGGAGCAAAAATCCGGTGTGATTTTGAATATCAGCTCGATGAATGCCTTCCGGCCATTGACCCGCATACCGGCTTATTCCGCGGCCAAAGCCGCGGTCAGCAATTTCACGCAATGGCTGGCCGTGTACATGGCGCAAGAATACTCCCCCAATATTCGCGTCAATGCCATTGCACCGGGATTTTTCTTGACCGAGCAGAATCGCTTTTTGCTGACCGACAAATCCAGCGGTGAGTTGACTGCGCGCGGAAGAAAGATCATCGAGCATACGCCCATGGCGCGCTTCGGCAATCCGGAGGATTTGCTCGGGACGGTCCTTTGGCTGCTTTCACCAGCTTCGCAGTTTGTCACCGGTATCGTGGTGCCGGTGGATGGCGGGTTTTCGGCGTATAGCGGCGTTTGAAGCAGGATGACGATTTCCTCACAAGAACCGGCCTGAACCAGGAAAGAAGCAAAAGCGCAGGCCATGACGCTCAGGCGCAAAGCATCCGCGAAGTCTCATGCGCTCCGTTCGTGGCGCTGCACCTTTGCGTGCAAGGCTCTTTGCCGTGACCGCACCCGTGAAGCGTGCAGGTCTGCAAAACTGCCGGGCAGATTGCAGTGAACTTTTTCCAGGAGAACACCCCGTATGAGTGCGAAAGCCGATATTGGCTTGATCGGTTTGGCCGTGATGGGCCAAAACCTCGTTTTGAATATGAACGATCACGGTTTCACGGTTGCCGTTTATAACCGCA
>JBBIKM010000306.1:0-4446 GCA_037445455.1 bacterium
GACCTGGGCGATCTGCAAATCTGGGTGAAGAAGCTCACGCTGCTGCCGCGCGTGAACAAGCCGCTCAGCGAGGAATAAGGAAAGTGAGCCACCCGTTTTCGAACCGCGAATGAACGCTCATCCCCATCCATCGCGTTCATTCGCGCCGATTCGCGGTTTAGAAATAACGGCGCCCGGTTGAACTTGTGCCAGCCTCTCATCAAAACACCTTTGTTCGAAAGGAGCGACTATGAAGAACCAACTTTTTTTCAGAGAAAAGCGCCGGTCTCAAAACGCATTGCCACGGGTCGTGTGCTCTGCGTTGTTCGTTGTGCTCGCGGGATGCGAGAATGAACTTCCTCTCCATCAAACTGAAACCATAACCGAGACGCCGCAAAATCTTGCGCAGGCCTCTAACAACGCAACGCTGCAAAGTGCTTTTCCGCCGGTGGTGTCATCGGTTGTGGATCTCGGCGTCGTGGCGCGTCCGGGCTCGGTGCTCGTGCGCGACGGCGGCTCGACTGCGCTGGTAGGCGACAAAATTCTGTGGCTCTTTGGCGATACGATTTTCAAACCCGGTTTCGTCGCCGCGGACGGCGAAAAGTATCGCAGCAACACCGCGGCGCTCGCAAGCCCCGAAAGTCCGCTGGCAGTCACGGAGCCGCTCGATGCGAACGGCACGCCATATCAAGCGATTCCTTTTACCGCCGCGGAGAAGGCCTATAATGATTCGACCGGCAAACCGGATGACCGTATCGCGCTGTGGCCGGGCGGCTTCGTGTCGGAGACGCATGACCCGGATGATTACACCGCGCTTGGACACGACGGTTTCACCCGGAAGAAGAGCAGGAATGGCTTGCAATTTTTTCTGAAGGTTCACGTTCTGCCCGGAACGTTGAACTATCAAGCGTTAGGCGTGGGCACAGCGCGCTTTACGCCCGGGAAGACGACGGCGCACCGTGATAGGAAACTGCTGTTCAAAGCCGACGAGCCGCAATTCAGTCGTGCCTTTCTGCACCAAGGCATGGTTTATCTCTACGGCAAACTTCCCGCGGGCTCATTCCTGCCCTATGGCGTGGCGCGCGCGCCGCTCAAAAAAGCGACGCAACGCTCCGCCTATCAATTCTGGAACGGCTCAGCCTGGGTGAGCGACATCGCGCAAACCGCGGCCGTGATGTATGGCATTCCCGGCAGCGTCACGGTTTCTTACAATGCGCATCTGCGAACTTTCATCGCCATTCACAGCCAGGCGTTTTCGGATAAGGTTGTCATCCGAACCGCGCCGGCGCCGGAAGGGCCGTGGAGCGCAGCCACGGAATTGTTCACGGGCATGGCCTCCAGTTCGAACAACTATGCGGCGCAGGAACACCCGGAGTTGGCAAAGAATAACGGCCAAACCATTTACGTCAGCTACTTCAATCCGCAAGGCTTTCTGCACGGTGAAGTGCGTTTGGTGGAAGTGACGTTTCAATAATTGCGCGCAACTGCGAACGCAAAGCTCGCGTGGGCGAGAGCATGAAACAGAGCAGCCGGATTTCAGGATCGAAATCCGGCTGCTTGTTTTTTCGCGGAGCATGGTCTGCTCCTCGTTTGAGGGCGGGCTTTTTTATTGTCGGTAATCGTTCTCGTTCCGCCACGGCTGAGCCGCGGCTCGAGCCTTTCAAGCCCATTCAAAGCCAAAGCGTGGCTGAACATTGCCGCGCAAGGCCATCTCTCAACTTGCTTTCAGCCGCGTGATTTCCTACCTTCGCACCGAAAAGGAACGCCGTTGAATTGTCCCGAGCGTTTGTCTGAATTGAAGAAATCCTCCGCAGGCAATGTGCCATTCAAGTTTGAATCTGGCACCCGCAAGAGTTTGCGGCGCGCGTCGCGGAACTGAATTATTCTCCTGTCGATGAAATAATTGAGACGGGGGGATCGACGAAAGCAAGGCATGAATGGGTTCAAACTTTCCAACGGAAAGGGATTTTCAGGCGGGTTCTTCTCTCCGCTGGAGGTTATCTTTTTGGTTGCGGCTTGTCCGCGTTGGGATTGTTTCAGAATATTGCTCTGATTTTAAAACGCGACGCGCGCCACGTCAGATTTCAGAGAAGCCCAAAACGGGCGCCGCTGCACGGCAGCCCTGGTCTTTGACAGGATAACAGGATTCGCCTGATTTCTCTGAAATCTTGTGAATCCTGCAGTCGTGTCGAAAAGCCATTCTCTTGAGAATTGCACCTGCTGAAAATTGCCGCCCTGGGGCGGCACAAGAGCTTTTGGCAGAATCATGGCGCAGCAGCGTCTTGTCAGGTCATTATTCTGCCGGGAACATTCTGAGTTTGATTGACGAATCTGCGTAAAGTGATGGCGTACGACGCGGCCTCACGCGCATGGAACTGGTTCCCAACTTCTTTCGCCGCGCTGTCTATGAGCAAAGTCATCCGCATTCTCTTCCTCGCTGCGAATCCCCGCGACACCAGCCCGCTGCGCCTGGACGAGGAAGTCCGGCGCATCGACCAGGCGCTGCGCCAGTCCCAATTTCGCGACCGCTTCGAGATCGAGCAGCAATGGGCGGTGCGGGTCAGCGATCTGCAAAGCCATCTCCTGCGCTACCAACCCGATATCGTGCACTTCAGCGGCCACGGCAGCGAGGCCAGCGAGATCATTCTGGAAGACCACGAGGGCAACAGCCAGCCGGTGTCGAGCGCGGCGTTCGGGCAGTTGTTCGCCCTGTTGAAGGACAACATCCGCTGCGTCGTGCTCAATGCCTGCTTCTCCGCCGGCCAGGCGCAGGCGATCGCGCAACAGATCGATTGCGTCATCGGCATGTCTTCCGCCATCGGAGACGCCGCTGCGCTCAGTTTCGCCTCCGCGTTCTATCAAGCGCTGGGCTTTGGCCGCGATCTGCAAACCGCCTTCGACCTGGGTTGCCTGCAAATCAATCTCGAAAGTCTCAATGAGCAACACACCCCCAAGTTGATTGCGCCGAAATCCCATCCCAGGCAAATCATCTTCGCCGCCGCCGAACCGCCACCGCCCGGCGCAGGGCCGGCTGGTCCGCCCGGCGGTGCCGCCGTCTCCTCGCGCGAGTATGCCGTGCTGATGACCATTGGCACGGCTTGCCTGTGCTTGATCATTCTGGTGCTGGGAACGGTCTGGGCCGTGCTCGACAACAAGATCAATGTGGAGACGCTTGGCAAGATCGAGTCAGCAGGCTTTGGCGGCGGGCTGCTGGGCTTCGGAACGATTCTCTACCGCATCATCAAGATCGCCTTGTCAGGAGGTGGACAGAAATGAATGTGAAAAAAACCGGCGGCAAAACGCAGGCGGCCAGCCGGCGCGTATCAGCCTGGATGATTGCCCAGCTCTTGCTTGCGATTGTCGTGGTCGTGGTGGTCGTGGTGGTGGGGCAGAAGATTCGGCCATTGATCGCCAGAAAGCAAGCGCTGGAAACCGAAATTGGCCAGATGCAGGCCCAGCGCGCCTATCTGGCGTTCACGCTGGACAGCCTGTCGCGGCAAGTCGACGAATTGTCCCGGACTCTGCAAGACGGCGGCAACGAGCCGGCACAGAGGGAATTGTCATCGCTCAAGGCGGGCTTGAGCCAGGCGCAGGCGCTGGCCACGGTTCCCGACACGGCGAGGATACCAGCAAGGTTGTATATTCATATTCGCGATGAGCAACAGCGGCCGGCGGCAAAGCAGGCGGGCGAGCAGGTGAAGGCCGCGGGTTTTGTCGTGCCCGGCATCGAGCGCCTGGTGGATAAAGGACCGCAAGTAACTGAACTGCGCTATTTCCGCAAAGCGGACGAGGCTGATGCCAGGCGCCTGCAGGCTGTGTTGGCAAGGGCGGGCGTGGCGGCGAGAATTTCAGATCTGTCGGCCTCCTATGAAAACTCCAGGAGCATCCGGCCCGGACACTTTGAATTGTGGTTCGCGCCCGGCGAAATCGAATTGCAACTGCGCGAACTCAAACAGTGAGGGAAGCAGTCGCATTCCCGCTCGCGGAATTGCCCCCTTTTCAACCGGTTCAGCGGGATTTCATTGCGGTCAGGAATAGGTGCCGACACCAATAGCCGGTCGCACCGGAGAGGCCGGCCGGCACCACCGCCACCAGCGCCGTCAGCACGAACAGCAACGCAACGCTGTTCAAACCGAGGCCGGCGCCGAGCATTGTTGCCACGCGCCCGGCAATGAATTGACCGGACGACAGCCAGTGATACAGGCTTGCGCCCAGCCACAGTGATCCCGCGCTCAACATTCCCACCGCCGTGCCGTGCCACACCGAGTGTGCTGCCCACGTGCCGAAACCCAGCGGCACCAGCATGATCCACCACCAAAACGGCGTGAGTAGCTGCAACACCAGCATGATTGCCAGGCACACCGCGACTCCCTTCATGGCCTCCCTCGCAAAATAGTCCTGCCGATGAGACGATCATCCCGCTGCAAATGTGATTTCAAGTAAAACGCTGCGTAACTCTTCCCGGCC
>JBBIKM010000307.1:0-4336 GCA_037445455.1 bacterium
CAGCGGTGTCGCGCGTATCTGCTGCGGCGGGAGAGCTGCTTTAACGGCCGATGAAGAGATCGCGGCCTTTGACGAGATTGCGCAGCTTGGCATCGGCGACCGAGCGCGGCAGCATCCACAAGCCGCAATCGGGATGGACGTAGTGGATGCGATCCGCGCCGACCATCCTGGCCACCACTTCAATGCGGCGGGCGATCTCCTCGGGCGACTCGACTTGATTGTCTTTAATGTCGATGACACCCAAGCCAATGCCCATCTCCGGTTTGAGCTGGCCGAGAATCTGTTTGTCGGATTCCGGCCGGCGCGCCATCTCCAGCACCATGTGATCGCAGTGCAGGCTGTTGATAAAATGCACCAGGCGGTCATAGGTGCCCTTCTGCACGCGCTGGCCGCCATAATTGCCGAAACAGAGATGCACCGCCTTTTGCCTCTTGACGTTTTGGAAGATGCGGTTGATGGCCTCGGCCGCCAAGTCGGCATCCTCGGGATTGCCGGTGAGGTTGGCCTCGTCGACTTGAATGACTTCCGCCTCGATGCCCACGACTTGTTCGGCGAGAATGTCGGCGAGCGCCAGCACCACCTCCGCAAAACTGGCATAATGTTGATTGACCAGCACGCGCGCCAGCATGTAGGGGCTGGTGAGGGTGAACTTGAGTGGCTTGGCGGTGAGGGGCCGGATGAATTCGAAATCGCGCAACAAATTCAGCGTGCCGGCACCGAGCGCCTCCATGATAATGCCCGCCGGCTCGGCGCGATACGCCATGCCGCTTTGCTGGCGAAACGCTTCGAGCGTTTTACGGGAAAAGGAGGTCTGCACGCCTGCCATCGGCCGGATGAAATAGTCAATCATGCCGTTGGTTTCGGGATGATTGATGTCCCAACGGTACAGCTCACCATCGACGAGCAGATCGATGCCGGCCAGTTCCTGGGTCTTGAGCACGACCAGCACGGCGTCGCGCAGGTGTTCTTTGGTGCCAAAGGTGCGCAGCCACAGTGGCACGGGGTAGCTGCCGACCGTGGTCGTCAGCATGGATGGTTTGGCCATAGGGTCTCCCTGGGTTCTGGAAAAAGGCCTTGACAACCGGGATTTAAATATTAAATTCAGGTCACGATTTTCTTGGTATCGCAGGACTTCTTTATTTGCAATTTCGGCACCAGCCAGGACGGACGCGACATTGGATCGAATGGCAGGTTTGCTTCGGGAGGTTGCGCGATGACGGGTTTGCCTATTGCAGCAGAGGAGTCGGTACGTCTCACCAAAAAGCCGGTCAAGATTGTCATCCCGCCTTATGGCATCAGCATCGCCGAGAGTCATCACGAGCGCGGCTTTGTGATGACGCCGATGCGCAATTCCTACACAAAAATCTATTACATTCTGGACGGCATTGCCGATTGCTATATCGAGCGCAATGTCGCCCACCTCGAGCGTGAAAATGTGCTGGTGGTGCCGCGCGGCGCCACGCACTATCTGCGCGACAAGGAGTCCTCACCGCTCTGGCTCTACATCGTGGCAGTGCGCAACAACAGCCTGGAGCACCTCTCCACCTTCAACGAGCAGATCGAGCAACTCAACACCCTTGCCGCCCGTCACCTCAAACCGCTCACCACGCATGACTACGCCGCCTACGATCTGCCGCGCATGCTGCGCAAGATTCTTTACGAGCAACGCATGCGCGCCAGCGGCTTTGTCCCGGCAATTCAGGCGACGCTGCTGAATCTCGTGGTGGCGCTCAATCGCATCTATCTCAACGTGCCGGTCGAGCAGCAATTCCCCGGCGACAAACCCACCATCAACCGCATTCAGCATGTCGCGCATTACATTGAGAAGAACTTCTTCGAGCCGGTGTCGGTCGAAAACATGGCGCGCATGGCCTGCCTGAGCGTGCGGCAGTTCACCAACCAGTTCAAGGCGGTCTACGGCGTCACGTTCATGCAGTACCTGCACTATCATCGCACGCGCTACGCCCAGCGGCTGCTCGCCGAAACCGACCAGGAGATCATTTCGATTTGCTTTGCCTCGGGCTTCAACGATCTCGCGCACTTTTATCGCATCTTCAAGCGCTATACCTCGCTTTCTCCCCGGCAGTACCGTCTCAATGCCGGCTACTTCTCTTCCAGAGCGGCGCGCAGCAGAAACTGAGGCGCAATCAAACCGAACCAACTCACAGGGGGGCGGACTCTTGCGCACTGCCTGCGGTGCCTGGGCGGACGCACGGCGCTTTCATGCCTCCACCAGGAACGCGCGATACTCCTCGTTCTTCCGGTCACACTTCTGATTCCATTCCTGCCAATCACGAAACGGCATGTGCCTGCCTGCGACATATTTCGGCCACGGATTATATTGATTCACACCGCGCACCGCTTCACCGCGCAACATGAAAGCGCTGGGGTGTTTCTGCTCTGAGATGATGCGTGTGCTGGTCGGAATATACCGAATCGTCAAGCCGCGCCGCCAGCGCGCCGAAGTGTTGGCCGTGGAGCCGTGAATGACGTTGGGATGATGCACCGAAACGTCGCCGGCGCGCAGCCGCACGTCCACCGCCTGGCTTTCGTCGATTTGTGCCGGATCGATGCCCGAGCCCAGCACGTTCTTGCCGTCCTTTTGCTCGATCAGCTCGGCGGCGGTGAGCAGGCGCAGATGTTGCGTGCGCGGCAGCACGCGCATGCAGCCGTTCTCGGGATCGGTGTCATCGAGCGCGAGCCAAAGCGTGACAACTGCCATCGGCTCCAAAGGCCAGTAGCTGCCGTCTTGATGCCAGAGCACGGCCTGGCCATCGTACGGCCGTTTGCAGATATAGTGGGAGGCAAACAGCGCAAGGTTCGGTCCGAGGAATTGTTCCGCCACCTCCAGCAGACGGTCGTCGCTGATGAGGCGCACCCAAAAGGGGTCGTCGGTCATCAACGTGTGGTGGAGTTGTTCCGGCCGCGTGCCCGGATTTTTCTCCAGCAGCCAGTCGACGTGCTGGCGGGCTTCGCCAACCAAATCCGCATCGAGCACGTTGCGGAAGATGGCATAGCCTTCGTGATCAAAATGGGATTTGCTGCTGATGGTTTGGGACGGAGAAGCGTTCATGGACGTTTCCTCTTTTGTTGGTTCGGTGTTTGGGACCTGCGATTGCCGTGTACCTGAAAATCCCGGCGCCCTGGCCAGTGGGTGAGTACCTCACCAGCTTCTCTTTGAACGATACGCCGGCACCGGCGAGACTGGCGTCACGCGGCCTGAAAATCCCGCGCGTGAATTTCCTCAGCGCGTTGCATTTCTCCGGAAGAGTAGGGGGCAGCCGCGCTGGCGGCGGCGCAATCCAAAATCTCACCGGGCTTGCTCGCGCCGGAGAGCACGAGTGAAATTTCCGCATGATCCAGCACCCAGCGCAGCGCGGCCTGGGGCAGCGTGCCGATGTCACCGCGCACGAGAAAGCGCAGGCGTTCGGCGTAATCCACCCGCGCCGCAATCTCCTCGCGCGAGTACCTGGCGTTCAGGCTCGCGGGCTGGAAAACAGTGTCGCGCGTGATCGTGCCGGAGAGAAAGCCGTTTGCCAGCGCTTCGCGCGCGACGATGCCGAGGTTGTCACGCCCCAAATCGCGGATGAGCTGCCGCGCTTCGCGATTCATCAAACTGAAGACAACTTGAATCACATCGATCTTTCTCTCCGCCGCCCAGTCGCGCGCCATTTGTTGCGTGTTTTCAAATTTGGAAATCGAATGCCCGACGAATCGAATTTTGCCTGCGCTCTTGAGCTGGTCCAGGGCTTCCCAAACATCGTCGTGAATTTCGTCCGCGCTGAATGGAGAATGAAAGAACAGCACGTCGAGGTGATCGCGCTGCAGGCGCCGCAAGCTCGCTTCCACGGAGGTGCGCGCCCGTTTGCCGTGGAAACTGGGGAGGTTGCCCTCGGTGGCGTTTCGTCCGAATTTGCTGGAGATGAGAACGTCGTTGCGTTTTGCGCCCAGGCCCTTGCCCAGGATCACTTCCGCGACGCCGTCCTGCGCCGGCGTGCCGTACAACGGCGCAGTATCGAAGAAATTGATGCCGCTGTCCAGCGCCGCGGCAATGGTGTTCAGCGCTTCGCGCTCGGTGACGGCGCCGTAAATCTGAGAGGCAAAGGCCCACGTGCCCAGGCCGATTTCGCTGCAACGCAGGCCGGTGCGGCCCAGAGTGCGGTATTTCATCGCGTATAGTCCTCGAGCAGCATGCGGATTTTTGGCGCGGCGTTCTTCAAAAAGACTTGCAGCATCTGCGCACCCTCAGCGCTGCTGGCGCGGCGCGGATCTTCGCCCCACACGCCATCATCATCCAGAGTGGTTTCGCGTCCGGCCGGCAGCGTACTCAAATCCA
>JBBIKM010000308.1:0-4302 GCA_037445455.1 bacterium
AATATCCATTCGGCCATCTTTTTGAACACAACGTCATCCAAGTGATGGCGTCCGACGATTACCACGGTGACAACGGGCCTTATAACGCATTCGTCCGAAACTACGCTTATGATGGAGATGCAAATTTCAAAACCATGGAATATTGGTCGACATTGGGAAATATCAGAACAGTCGATCGATTACGTGCGCTTCGTCATTTCTATGATGAACCTGCTATTATGGACAGATTTGGATACTATTATGGCTACACCATCTACAGGACTCACAGTGTCGCGATCCAAATGCAAGATGAGGAGACCGCAGAATTGCTGGATATTTCCTACTACTATTCACAAAGGCCGGATTTCCTAACGACGTATTATACATGGCCAGCGGTCGGACCTAAGATATCCTCCACTGTCATCAGCCAGAATATCCCAGCCAAAGACAGATTCAACTGGAGTAAGAAAACGTATCTCGCCGATCCAACGCCCAAACCTTTGACAACGAGCGGGACAATGGCTTTCGACCAAACCTGGCCCAATGGCCACACCCTCACCGGCAACGTCACCGTGCCCGACAACATGATTCTCACTATTGGAAGCGGAGCGACGATCAATCTGAATGGCTACTACGTGAAATGCCAGGGCAGCGGTCAGATCATTAAGCAGGGGGCGGCTACTTTCTCGCCGTCCGATATCAGCATTACCTCCGGCACTGTCATCAAAGGCCAATATCCCAGTGTCGCTTCGGCAATTGCCAACGTTGTTTCCGGGCAAACGATCATTGTGGCCTCGGGCACGCATACCATCGGCAGCAATCTCACCGTTGCCAGCGGCGTAACTTTGCAAGTGAATGCCGGAGCGACCATAAATTTCACGGGCAGCTATAAACTTCAAGTGAATGGCGTATTGACGGTCTCGGGCTCTTCCGGGCAGCATGTGATATTTGACGGCCAAAGCCATTCTCGCGCGAGCATGGACAATGCGATGATTGTCGTTCAAAGCGGCGGAACGGCCAATATCCAGTATGCGGATTTCAGGAATGCCGCGTACGAATTGACCTGTTGGCAAAACTCCGGCGCGGTCACCGTGCAAAACTGCGCTTTCACCAACTTCGGCTACACGACAGATTCGAAGGCGATCTCGGTATATTATGCCACCGGCACGATTGCGATCAGCAATAGCAGCTTCACCGGTTCCGGTTTAAACGGCATGGGCGTGTACGCCACGAATACGGGACCCAACGTGACCGTCACCGGAAATACTTTCACTTCGTGCCGCGTCGGAATCCGGTGCTACTCTTCCAACGCAGACCTCATTGGCAATACGATAGCGAATAGCGGTTACTACGGCATCCAATCCGACAACGTCACTACCTCGGCGGAATATCGCGGCAACACGATTTCGAACAGCAGTTATGGAATGTATCTGAATTCCTCCTCTCCATGGGTCATGCAAAACGTCATGACCGAAACACGCGTGATGGTCAATTCCGGCACTCCCAATTTTGCAGACTTTGAGGAAGGAGAACAATTGCGCGGCTATAATACCATAGCCAATGCCGTATCGCCGCTTTTACAGGCGCAAAATTACGCCATGCCATATTTTGGCTATAGCTCCGATGGCGGATACAACAGTTTGTACGACACCGATTTTCCTCACATGCACGTGGAAAATCATTCGGGCGTCTACGCCGATAACAACTATTGGGGAGGAGGCGAGGCTGCAAACCAAGTTGACGGGACTTCATGGGCATTGGCGCGGAATCCTTTGGCTTCCAATCCCAATCCGTTAGCAAAGGCCGGTATCACGTCGTATTCTCCGTGCGCCGATCAAAGCGTCGCAACTTTGGACGACGAAGAGAAACTGTTTCAACAAGCCCTTGACGCCGGTTTTGGCGGGGAATACGAGCAGGCAAAGTCAATCCTGCAAGCTCTTATCGCAAATAACTCCGGTTCGAAATTTCCGCCGCTGGCGATACTCATGTACTACGAGTTCAATCGAATGGAATTGCGCGACGGGAACTCCGGCAGGACGACTGAGACGGTTGACGGTGAGCTTGTCGACTTTCTGACCAATCTGGAGAACAGAGATAAAGCCGATTCCTTGCGACCGTTTGGCCTGAAACTTTCCGCCCGCGAGGCCGGATTCTCGCGAGACTTCAAGCGCATGAGCGACTATCATACATTGATCATGCGGGATTATCCCAACTCGGTTCACGAATTGACCTCGCTCTACGACCAAATCGCGTATTATGTTGAGATTGAAAGTGACCTTGAAAACGCCAAGGTATTGCTGGCAAGGATGATTGGCGCTTATCCCAAGGATAAATTGACTGCGTTCGCGCGAATCCTTGCCGGAGAAGACGTGGAATTGGATGAATTTGAAAAACGAAATGAGGCCGAGCCGGCAGAGGATCAACTGCCAACACAAATTAATCTGGGGACTGCCTTTCCCAATCCCTTCAATCCGTCCACAACGATCAGCTATCAAATTCCCGAGGCCGGCCGTGTGAGGTTGCGCCTTTACGACATGCTCGGCCAGCTCGTGACCACGTTGGTTGATCGCGAAGTTGCCGCAGGCAAGCATTCGGTTGTTTGGGATTGAAGGAACGAATGCGGCGAGTTTGTCGCGACGGGCGTGTATCTCTATCGCATGGAAGTCGCGGGTATGGTGAGAACAAAGAAGCTCGTGCTTGCCAGGTAGTCAGCGTTTTGCGCCTGATCAGGCACGGTGAAGGGCAAGGCACAATCTCGTTGTGTCCTGCCTTTTCTTTTTCTACCTTCCCGCCGCGAGCCGGTGGCCCGGATCCCGGCGTGTTCGCCAGCCCGTGCCGGCCCGAAAATGTTCCGGCCTCGGCTGCGACGAGGTTTTCGAGCTGCAAGCGCCGCTGTCACGCTGCGCTTTCGCACGGCCACTGCCCAACGCGGCTAAATCGCTACTCATGGAAAATCGCCAACAGATAAAAACAACCCAGCAGATGCAAAAGCTCATTTTCAGTTGGGTGCTTTCCCTCTGTTGGAGGAAATGAGTGCTGTTCGGACAAGGAATTCAATCTCAAGCGACCAGGCAAACCTGACAGCTCACGGATTCGGAGTTCATCCTTTGCGCATGCCACCCACCGGCGGCTTCAAAAAAATTCTGGTCATCAAGCTGCGCGCCATCGGCGACGTGATTCTGGCCACACCGGTGCTGGATAATCTGGCCGCGGCACTGCCCGGCGCCGTGATCGATTTTCTCACCGAACCGCCGGCCGCGCCCCTGGTGCAGCATCATCCGGCCGTGCATGATTTGATCGTGCTCGAGCGCAACCCGCCGGGCTGGCGCAAGCAACTGGCCCTGCTGCGCGATTTGCGCCGGCGGCGTTATGACCTGGTGATCGACCTGTTCGGCAATCCGCGCAGCGCACTGCTGGCATTTGGCACGCGCGCGGCAGTACGGGTGGGCTACAATTTTCGCGTACGCCGCTTCGCCTACAATCATCTCGTCACCCCGCGCGGGGATCAGGTGCATGAAGTCGAATTCAATCTCGATGCGTTGCGCAGTCTGGGGCTTCCCCTCGTCACCAAGGCGTTGCGCGTGGAGGTGGCGGCCGGCGCACAGGAAGAAATCAACGCGTGGTGGCACAAGCAGGAATTCGATCGCGCCCGGCCGGTGATCGGTTTGAACGCTTCCGGCGGATGGTACACGAAGCGCTGGCCGCTGGCGGCATTCGCGGCGCTCGGCGACCGTTTGGCAACCGCGAGTGCGGCACAGATCATCCTGTTGTGGGGCAGCCGGCAGGAACGCGAGGAGGCCGCGGCGATTTTGGAGATGATGCAATCGCCGGCTTTGCTGGCGCCGCCGACGAGTTTGATGCAATCCGCCGCGCTGCTGGCGCGCTTGAGCCTGCTCGTTTCCAATGACTCCGGGCCGCTGCATTTGGCCGCTGCCATGCAGACGCCGGTGGTGGGCCTCTATGGCCCCACGCGCCCGGATTTGCAAGGTCCCTGGGGTGAAGGCCATCAAATTGTGCGGAGGGAAGGTTTGGATTGTCTCGGCTGCAACGGCGTGACCTGCCGGATCAAGACGCATGATTGCATGCAAAAGCTGGAGGTGGAACAGGTGCTGGCGGCGGTGCAGAGATGTCTGTCATCGCGCCGGGGCGCGGCCGAGGCGCAAGGTGGCGGGGCTGCAGCGGAATGAAGCGTTTCCAGGGCGTTGCCCTTCGCTATCACCTATCGCCCGCTTGGGGCTGGTTGGCTGTGAATCAGAATTCGACCCAATGTTCCACGCCAGATTTCAGACAAGTTGAAGCCTGAAGCCTGATTCACATCCTGTC
>JBBIKM010000309.1:0-4226 GCA_037445455.1 bacterium
ACCACTTGCGAGGAGAAGCCTTTTTTGTCATTGACCAAATCGAACTGCGCCAGCGGCTTGCCGTTGCCCAGCGGCCCGGTGCCGCGGCCGGTGCTGATGACCTTGGTGTCGCGAAATTCCGGATCGGTGGCGCGGTACACGCGATAGCCTTCGAAGTCGTTTTCCAGCGTGACCGGGTCGATGCCGCGCTCGGCAAAATCATCCCACGACAGGCGCACGTAGCCGTCGCCGGCTTCCGCGGTCAGCGTGGGCATCGGCGGCGGCACCGCGAATTGATAGTTGGCGTTGTAGATGAGCTGCACGATCTTGACGGTATTTTCCAGCTCTTCCAAATCCGCGCCAAAGGCCAGCGCCAGGCTGAAGCGCTCCGTCTTCCCGGCCTGCAGCGTGAACGGTCCGGAGGCAAACACAAAACCGATGTTGTAGTTCAAAGCGAGCGGCGGATCGAAACGTTTCGCCGGATCGGGGTCGGTGAATTGATCATACAAACGCTTGGGCCAGTTCTTGCCGTCATCAAAAAACACGATGCCGTCGACTTCCTGGCTGGGATTGCCGGCGCCCGCGCGAATGCGATTGAATTTGAAACCCGTCAGGCCGATTTGATCCGACTCGTGCAAATCGGTGCGGTCGAAATTCGGCTCGCCATTAGTGGGCTTGCCGTCGCCCTCGCCGGTGTCCTTGGTGCCGAACACGCCATCGGCGCCGGTGTCATGCAACTCCGCCACCCAGTCAAAATCTTCATCCCCGGTCCACCAGCGGCCGGCGCGATAAGCCGAACGGCTTTCGAGGGTGCCGTGCTCGCGCTCGAAATCCGCCAGGTTGTAATTCGCCAGGAAATAGGCTTTGATGTTGTCCTGCCCGGTGAGGAGTTGTCCCGGTCCGCCGTCGCGTTTTTCATCGATGATGCCGTCATTGTCGTTGTCGATGCCGTCGAGCGGTTTGCCCGGCGTTTCCAAATAACCATAGCCCAAATAGCCGGTGGGGTAGCAATTGGTGCCCAGGGCATCGCCGTGGCCGCCTTTGTCCCAGGTGTAAACGAGATTGAGATTGCCGCGCTTGGTGTAAAAGGCGTTGTCGTCATCCGATTCCGCGATGCCGTCGCATGAAATCGACGACCCGCCGACGCCGGAATCCATGTACAACCCGAAGATGATGTTCTCGTTGTAGTCGGTGGTGCCTTCGTTGGTGATGTCATAGTGCCAAAAGATGACATTGGACGCTTGCGGATTGGCCCATTGGAAGCCGCGCACCTCGATGCGCAAGCCCAGGCCGCGGCGCGTGGAATCACGCTTGTCGGGATAGAAATCCCAGGCATCGTAAAAATCATCGTCCATCACCGTGAAGCTTTCCTGATCGGCATTGGGCCGCTTGCCGAAATAACCGTTCCAACTGCCGGCCCAGCCGGGATCATCGGGATCATTTTCCTTGTCCGGCCAGAATTCAGGCCAGGTGCGCGGATCGTTGCTGATCGCGGGCGAGCGGCCTTTGTTGATGGAAGGATCGGGCTGAAAGAAACCCGGCCGCGGCTCGAAACGCATGATGCGATTGCGATAGGGACTGGCTTGTTGCCGCTCGCGAAAGCCGGTTTCCATAATGTGTGAGGTCTTGCCGTTGTTTTCCTGAATGCGCGCCAGCACGAACGGCGTAATGCCGTCGGTGTAGTTCAAGCCGCTGCCTTTGGGCACTTCGGCGGAATGAAACACACTGAGGTCGACGCCGATGGGATCGGGCGGATAATCGCCGACCATGCCATAATTATAGAAAAAGGTGCGGATGCTGGCGGCATCATGCGTGCCTTGGCGCTCGGCATCGACACGCCCGCGTTTTTCCGGCGGCACCACCGGCTGGAGCTGGGCATGAGCGGCGGCAACTAGCGCCAACCACGAGATACACAACATAAGTCTGCATTTCATAACTTGAGTCTCCTTGACTGAACGAAAGGCCAAGCAGCGCTGCGTGTCGCGGCCAACAGGCCTAGCGGGCGCTCACCGTCAACCCCACTTCGAAGCGGCGCGGCGGATAGTAGCGGTTCGGATCGGCGAGCGTCGTGCGATCGGTTTCGGGATTCAAAGAATAGTCCGGGCTGCCGGTGTTCGCGAAGACGAAGCCGTTGGAGAAGCGGCCATCGAGCAAATTAAACACGCGGCCGAATGCGCTCATCTCCATGCCCGCGAGCTTGAAAAATTTTTCCGCGCGCACGTCGATCAACACGAACGCGGGCTTGCGGTCGGAATTGGCTTCCAAGTCCGCGCCGAAGCCGGAGCCGATTTCCGGCGTATAGGGCTGGCCGCCGCCGTAGCGAATAATCGTGCTGATCGCAAAATTGTTCGGCTGATCCATCGTGATCGTCGCGTTGAGGGTGTGGCGTTGATCCCAATTCAGCGGCACTTGCCGCGGACGCGGATCTTCGCCGGCCGCGGCGCGCGTCGCGGTTTCGCGCGGATCGCTGGAGTTGCCCTGCGCGCGCTGCCAGGTGTAATCAAGCATGGTGCTGATCAGGCCCAGGCGGCGCTGATCCAGCGCGATGGTGAAACCGAGCACGTTGCCGAAATCAACATTGGTCAGGCGCGCATACTCCGCGGCCGCATAGGTTGAAATGAACTCCACGCCCAGCAAGTCGCGAATATCCTTGTAGAAGATGCTGAAATCCAGGCCGAGGAAATCCGTAAGCGCGTGCTTGTAGCCGAATTCATATTGCACCGTGCGCTCGGGCTTGATGTCGGGATTGCCGAATACGCTGTAGTTGCTCGCGCCCGCCTGCAGATCGCTCAACAGCGAGTAATCGGAATTGTTGAAGAGCTGGCCGAGGCCGGGATATTGATAGAAATGGCCATACGCAAAGAACAGCGCCGCCGTGGTGGAGATGGGATACGACACGCCGATGCGCGGCGCCAGCGAGGATTTCGCCGTGGTCGGTCGCGGCACGGATTGCGGCGCGCCTTGAATCGCGTTCGCGGGATTCTGCAAATCGCTGGGCAGCGTGGCGCGCGCGTCGAAATATTCCCAGCGCGCGCCCGCACGCACGATCAAATCCTGCCACTCGATTTGATCCTGCGCATAAGCCGCCACCGAGATCGGATGGTAGGTTTCCAGCTCTTGAAACGAATACAGCGGCGTGCTGAACAGCCGGCGCTCGATCAAGGTGCCGCCCGGGCTGAAAATCAGCCCCGGCACGCCGAAGCTCAGCTCCGAGTATTGGAATTCGGCGCCGAGTTTGAGCAAATGATCGCGCCGCACCTGGCTGGTCAGGCTGCCCTTGAAAACAAAGCTGTTGGTGCGTTGTTTGAAGCGCGTCAGTTCGACGCCCTGCACCGTCAAACCCAGGTTGTAGTTGGCATCGCCCTGCGCCGGGCCGGCCGCATCATAGCGCGGATCATCGAAATCCTCATACACGAAATCATGATAGTCAAACAGGTTTTGCCGGAAGCTCAAATTGTAAAACGTGTTCCTGGAAACCGTCTGCGTCACATCGAAACCATGAACCAGCGAGTAGGTGCGCTGCTTGGAGGCCCCGTCCGGGTTGTAAAAAAAGCCGAAATTGTAACGCTTGTTGTCGATCCAGTTGCCCAGGGCTTGATAGGACAGTTCAAGATTGTTCCATGCGCGATTGGTGATCTTCACCAGGCCCGACCACTCGCGCGTGTAGGCCAGCGGCACCTCGGCGCTGTCGCCGGTGGGCGTGAACACCCGGTTTTCAAAATCCGCGCGATCAGTGGGATTGAAGGCCCGAATGCCATAGATGTAACCGTCATCAACATAGCGCCGCCCGCTCATGATAAAAGAGGTTTTCGGCAAGCCGGTCGGGCCGCTCACGCTGACTTGATAGTTTTGCAAAGAGAGCGGGCGAAACTTGTCATCAACCCGGCGGCGCTCGCCGCTGCCGAACACATAGTCGCTCACAAACGCTTCGGCGCTCCAGTCAAATCGTTCCGAGCCGGTTTTGAGCACGGCATTGACCACGCCGCTCATCGCCTGGCCGTATTCCGCGTCGAACGTGCCGCTGATCACCTGCACTTCCTGCAACAGCGAGCGGTCGATGCGCAACGTCGAGCTGTTATCATAGGGATTGTTGACCGTCACGCCGTTGATCTGGTATTGCACCTCGCCCAGGCGGCCACCGCGAAAATGGCCATCCACCACGCCGGCCTGCAGATTCACCACGTCATTCAACTCCTGCACCGGCAAGGTCGCAATGTTCTCGCTCGTGACCGTGGACACGGAGCTGG
>JBBIKM010000310.1:0-3952 GCA_037445455.1 bacterium
GGCGAGCGAGTTCATTTTCAATCCGGCGAGCATCGTGCCCGCGCCGAACAACAACCCGCCGAGCATCTTGCGCCGCGACATCGGCAGCCACGTTTGGGATGTTTTGTATTCAGACATCGTGCGCTCCTCTCTTTGAACAAGGTGTAACTGGTCTTTGAATCGTGAAAATTTGCCTCATGCTTTTCATCTTCTCTGATCTGGAATACCCGTGGCCACGTCATCCCCGGCCGGCGCAAAAGCAGAAAGTGCTTCGGCCAGTTCGCCCGTTCCGCTGCAGATCTGGCACGCGGCCCAGCCCCGGCCCTGGCAGCGCGGGCATGCCGCTGTCGTGCCCAGGTAGAAGATCCTGCCCTGGAGGCAGGCGCCGCAATCGAGCCGGCCTTTGCCGGCGCAAATCGGGCAGTCTTCATTCACCGCCAGTGCGTTGATCTCCTGCAGCGAGATGCGGTGGTTCGGTTGCGGCCGATACTCGTGCCGCGGCGCAGAGCGCAGCGCCATTCCCAACACCAGCACCGCCAGCAGCGAACTCCAGATCACCGATTGCCGGTGCCGGCGTACGGCGCGCCGGCAGCGCGCCGAACAAAACGGTCCGGTCCCTTCGAAACGCTTGCAGCAATGCGGGCAGATGCGAGTCATGGCCGAATCCTGTCTCTCAAAAGGTTTGCTTGCTTGGGCCGGCGAGGGGATCGCCCTCGCCCAGGTCCTGCAGTCAAAGCGGAGATTGATGCGCCGCAATCCAGGATCTGTGCCGAATGTCCGGAGGCGCGCATGATGTTTTGCAGCGCCACCGCGCCGTTGAGCAGAGATACCCGGTTGGTGATTGCCTCCTGCAGCTTCTCGATCGCGGCCGTGCGCATGCGTGTGATGTCACAGAAATCGAATATGACCTGTCGTTGCTCATGCTGCAGAATCGCCTGCAGTGAGTCGCCCCAATGCTGCAGGTCTTGAGCGCCGATCGCTCCGACCACTTTGACCAGCAGGGTGAGACTGTTTTCAGAAGTCCGGTTGATGCGAAACATATTCCCGTCCCGGTTAAGGTTCGCGGCCGGCGGATGCCAAAGGCGGGCCAGCCTCGCAACGTGACGGGAGCCCTGCGGCAAATTCATTTCCGCGAGAAGCTTGCCGGCAAACGACCTTTGTCTCCGCCTGATTGCCGAAATTCCGGCAGGGCGCTGATATTTCAGAACACGCAACGCCGGCTGCAATGGGCTAACCCCGGGCCTTGAGCGCGATGAAAGTCACATCATCGTGCTGCTGGCTGCGCCCGGCCCACTGCTCACCGGTGCGTACGAAGTGCGCGATGATCTGCGCCGGCGAGCGCGTTGCCACCCCGGCGAACGTCGCTTTCACACGTTCATATTCAAACAGCTCGCCGGCGGGATTGAACAGCTCCGGAAAGCCGTCACTCATGAGCAGAATGGTGTCGCCGGGTGCGAGCGGCACGGTTCGCTGTTGATAGGGAAACTCATGGCTGCTGCCCAGCGGCATGGCTTTGAGCGAGATTTCCTCGATCTCGCCGGTTGCCGCACGGTAGTGCAACACCGGCGGCATGCCGGCGGAACAGACTTCGAAGTGAGAATTCGTGCAGCGCAGAATCTGCAGCGCCATGTAATGCCGGGGGAGGTTCACGCGCTTGAGGCCGGCATTCAGTTGCTTGAACACGCTGACAAGGTCGGTCTCGTGGCGGAGCGTGGTCAAAATGCTTTTGGTGGCGGTCACCATCATGCCGGCATTGAGGCCATGGCCGGTGGCGTCGCCGATCACGGCGGTGAGCGTGCCGTCTGCGTCTACATGAAAGTCATAGTAGTCGCCGCCGACTTCGGTGGCGGTTTTCATGTAGGCATCGATTTCCAGGTGCGGCAGTTGCGGAATTTCCTGCGGCAGCATGGCAAGCTGCAGTTGCCGGGCTTTTTCCAACTCTTCGCTCTTGCGCCAGTTTTCTTCGGCGAGCAGCGCCTGGGTGCGTTCCAGCTCTGCTTCCGCCTGCCGGCGTTTGGTGATGTCGCGAATGATGCCGGTGACAAACTGGCCCTCGTCGGTTTGCCAGTCGGCAACCGACAGCTCGATGGGGAACTCCCTGCCGTCCTTGCGAATGGCGTGCATCTCCACCACGCGGCCGATGATATTGCGCTCGCCGGTGGTGAAGAACCGATGCATGCCCCGGTTGTGCGGCGCGCGATAGCGCTCGGGCATCAGCATCGCCAGCGACTGGCCCAGCGCCTCGCTCTCGGAGTAACCGAAGATCGTCTGGGCGCGGCGGTTCCAGTACCTGATCCTGCCGGTGCGGTCGGTGGTGATGATGGCATCGTTGGCCGACTCGGCCACCGAGCGAAAGCGCGATTCGGAGCGGCTGAGATGGTTTTGCGCCTGCTGCAGATCCTGCAGCACACGCTGCAACTGCTCATTCTTTTGATGCAGCTCGAAGTTTTTTTGCAGGGTGATTTCCGCTTCGCGCAGGGCTGCCTTTTGCTGTTCCCTGTTGATCAGGCGCGCACGCTGGGTGCGATCCACCATGAAGACGCCGGCAGTCAGCAACGCCAGATAGCCACCATAGGCCCACCAGCTCCGGTACCAGGGCGGCAGCACGGTGAAGGCAAAGCGCGCTTCCCGACTTTCCCGGCCGTAGAGATTGCGAGCGCGCACCCGGAACACGTAATCACCCTCGCGCAGACCGGTGTAGTCTTTCTTTGTATCATTGGTCCAATTCGACCAGGCCCGATCGAACCCTTCGAGCAAGAACTGAAATTGATTGGTGGCGCCGGCTTCGAAGCTGGCAGCGGCACAATCAAAGCGCAACGAGTTGAGGGGATAAGCCAGCCTCGGCGGAAAATCCGGCGGCCGGCCGCCGTGGAAGAAAATCGAATCAGTCTGCGGCGAAATCGTGGAAACGCGGCGAATCAAGGCGGGGAAGTCGCCGGCGGCGGTCACCGCGATCTGCGGCGCATAGCGCGCGACCCCTTCGGCTCCGCCAAACCAGACGGTGCCGTCCGCCTCGGGATAGATGCTGAACATATCGCCCAGATCATGCAGGCGCGCGAACGGTTGTCCCTGCCAGCGATAAGAGCCGTCGGCATGCGGCAGGGCGCGGCCGTTCAGGGCCTGGTTCCCACGGCCGGCGATGAGCCAAACCGCGGCACTGGCATCTTCCTGCATGCGAAAGATCCAGCAAGAGGTATCTGCAAAGGCGGCGCCGAAAGTGGAATCCGGCAGGAAGCGCTGTGTTTCTGCCTCGAAGCGGCGCAGCCCTTTTTGCGTGGCAAACAAGATTCGGCCGGCAATGCGCGCCGCGCTGACGCGGGTGTTGGGCAGGCCGTGTGCCTGACCATAACGCGTCACCGGCGCCTGAAAGGCTCCGGACTGCAACGCGGCAGCGGCCGCATTCAGATCAATGCGCAGCACGCCTTCGAATTGCGTGCCCAGCCACAACTCGCCCTCGCCGGTTCCGGTGATGCTGACAATCATCTCGTTGATGCCTTGCAACCGGCCGAGATCATGCCATTGTCCGGCGCTGCGGCGCAAGGCGGCAAGGCCTTCATAGAGACCGACCCAAACCAGCGAGCTGTCCTGCTGCGATCGCCACAAACAGGTGGCGCCTGACCATTTGGTCTTAAGCAAGGTGGCGCCGCCCGGTTGAATTTGGTAGACGCCATCGTCAGTGGCCGCCAGCAGATCTTCGCCGGCGTCCAACAAATACCAGGAATGCGCTGCAATGCCCGGCACTTCTGCAAAACGCGGCGCAGCCGTCGCAGTCTCGCCGGCCGGCAGCAAGCGCGACACCCCGCGATGCGTGGCGGCATAAAGGCTGCCCGCATGCCGCAGCAGATGCTCGACTGTGCTTGCCAGATTCGCGCCGGCGGCAAAGCGTGAAAACGGACTGGGCACTTCCACGTGGGCGAGGCCATTGTTCAATGCCAGCCACAGCCCGCCGCGCCGGTCCGCGTGAACAAAATGG
>JBBIKM010000310.1:3966-4203 GCA_037445455.1 bacterium
CTCATCGCGCAAGCCCGCGGCTTTGTTCACCACCTGGCAGAGATTGCCCTGGCGGTCGATGATTGCCACGCCGCCGCGCAGCGTGGCCAGCGCAATGAAGCCTTCCGGCAAAACCGCGGCGTGATAGAGTTGCTGCTCACGCAGGAAGGCTTCCGCCGCGGTGGGGAAGGGAGTAATCGCACGGCCGTCATACACAAACAAGCCGTGCGCCAGGGTGCCGAGCAAGGCCTTTCCGGG
>JBBIKM010000311.1:0-4104 GCA_037445455.1 bacterium
CCGCGTCATCATGGCGGAGTTGAGCCGCATCCAGAACCACTTGATCTTCATCGGCTTCATTTCCCTTTCGTGTTTGGCGCCGCTACCGCCGGCTTCGTGTTTCTTGCGGTCCCATTGCCGAATCACCTCATGCCAAACCTCCAACCTTCTCCCGACTCTCCTCTTCGCCCTGCGGAAGTGATCGCGCTCATCAGTTCCATGCTGCTCGTGGGCACCAGCTTTGGCGCAGTCGCGCCGCTGGTTTCGGCGTTGCTGGAGCAGCGCGGTTTCAGCGAGTATTTCACCGGCGGCGTTTCCGCCATGCTGGCGGTTGCCGTCGCGCTGTTGAGCACGCGCGTCGGTGGCTTGGTCGAACGCCACGGCACGCGACGCATCAACTTCCTGGGCCTGGTGGGCCAGGCCCTCGGCTTCGCCGGATTGGGCGTGGCGCTGGCATTTTACGAACCGGCGCTCTTTCTTGTCCGCTTTGCGCTGGGTGCCGCCGCCACCATGACCTTCGTCGCTGCCGAGGTCTCGCTGCTGCGAGGCGTTCCGGCCCATGTGCGCGGTCGGGTCATGGCGGCCTATGGCGCCTCGCTGGCCTCCGGGTTCACCGCCGGTGTCTTCGTGAGCGACTGGGCGTACGATTGGATCGGCCTGTGGTGTTTTGGACTGGTTGCCGCGGCCGCGCTGTTCATCGCGCCGCTGGCCTGGTGGGGCCTGCGCGGTGAAATTGGCCGGCCCGCGCCCAAACCGGAATCCCACTTCGAGCAGCAGAGCGCCGCTGGCATCGATTGGCAAAGCCTGTGGTTGGGATTGTTCGGCGCAATTGTTTTCGGCGCGCTCGACATGGCCATTGCCGGCACCTATCCCGTCGAGGGGCAGCGCCTGGGCTTGAGCCGCAGTGAAACCATGCAAATCGTGGGCTTCACCGCATTCGGCATGGTGTTCACCCAGCCGATTTGCGGGTGGCTGGCGGACAAATTCGGCGTGCGGCTCACCATGGCGGGCATCGGTGTATTCGGCATGGCCTGCTGCCTGGCAGCCGGAATCATGAGTCAGAAAGTCCTGGCCGGAGAAAAAATCTGGGCGACGCTGGCGTTCGTCGGCATTGGCGTGGGCGTCGGCGGCGTTTATCCCGTCAGCCTGAAAATCCTGGGCGACCGCACGCCGCCGGGCAAGTTGCCGGTGACCAACGCGCGTTTCTCGATGCTCTACGGCTATGCCTCGCTGTTCGGTCCCATTCTCGCGGCTTTCGCCATCGATGTCATGGAAGCGCTCGGCTACCTCGGCTGGGCCGTTCCCGGCCTTTCCGGCGTGACCATGGCGACGGTTTTGCTTCTGGTGATTTGGGATCGCCGCCGCGCAAAGGCCGCGAGCTTCCCCAATCATTGAATTCAGCCAGCCTGCGCCGGTATCTCATGCGCGCGCCTGAGGTTTTGATCCGGCGCTTACCTCTCCTGCTTGTCCCTTGCGCGTGACATTCGCCTCGCTCCGGTTGGGGACAGTCCTCTCTCGCCACTCTGCCGGCCTAGCCGGTATAGTCACTGCTGCAAGCACAACCTTGCAACGGGGTTCTCCACAATCACATAGAAATTCCCACGACCCAGTCTTTTTGCGATGCCGGGCTCGCAATCATAGGCTCGAAATTTTTTTTCGGGACAATGGACGCGGCTTTGCACCGGAGACCGTCAATGGTTGGGCCTGAGCACGCTGCAAGGCTGCGCGAGCCGGTGAAGACCTTGATTGAAGCGTCAGGGTGAATTGGCGTTGGCCGGAGGTGATTCGGGAGGAGGCGCGAACTGCCGCTCATTGCCGCGGCGACGCGCCGAGTTTGGGATAGTAATACAAATGCACTGGCAGGCCGCGAACTGATTCGCTCAACGTGTAATAGCCTTTGCCCTGCGCCTGCCAGGCCACCGCTTCGCCTTGCGGTTCGAGAATGTAGGGCACCGGCGTGGCCGGTTGTGCGAAGGCTTGCCACAGATCCTGGCCCGGCTGCCGTGGCCAAAAGTAGATTGCGACATAGGTTTTGATCAAAATGCCGTCGCCGGACGGCGAGATGTCGCCGGCAACCACACCACCCCGACGCAGGGTCGCGACGTGCTCGAGGGTGAGCGTACCAGAGGTCGGCTGCGGGTACGCGGCGCGATAGACCTGACCCACAGTGTCTTGCTTGGAGACGAGGTAGAGATCTTTGGTGAGTGGATCAAGCATGAGCGTCTCGGCGTCACGGCTGCCGTCGGGATATTGCACCGTGATCGTTTCCCCGCCGGTGAGGGTGGTGTCGAGGGGTGATTGCTGTGGCCGCACGCGCGGCTCCCGGATGCGATGAATGTGTTTGAGGGGATGAGGGGAATAGTTGTTGCCGAGATCGCCGATGTAGAGGTAATCTACTCCCGGCATCGGGCCCGGGCCGAGCGCGAGATCTTCCCAATCCCGCGCGGTCACGCCGGCGAGCGTGAAGGTGCCGAGATGTTTGCCGGTGGTGCTGAGCGCAAACAGCCGGCTCTCATCGCCGGAATCATTGTGCGTCCACAGCACGCCGGGATTTTTCCGGCTGGCCGCCAGGCCGGAGGCTTCCGTGAGCGGCCGGCACGCCACCACGCCGCGATCGACACGGCTGCCGAACTTGGGAGTTTGCGCGTGGGCCGCGAGCGGCGGCAGATTCAACACTGCGCCTGCTGCCACCAGCAACCTCAAACGAAGGCTTGCGATCATCATGCCTCCGGATTTTCCTGGCCGGCAGGTTCGAACAACGAAAGCTGTGTTGCGGCAGAAGCTGCGCTGCGGTGGCTCAACTCGAGCAACTCCTGCTCCAACCAGCGGATGTACTGCCGGTGCGTCTTTCTAATTTCGAGGGCGCGCAGACACAGCGCACGCACGGCCGGCGCGAAGGCCGGCCAATCCCGCCGCACCGCCGCGGGCAGGCGCAAATAGGTCGGCGCCTCATCGCAGAACAGCGGGCTGCGCGCCAGCGTCCAGATGTCGCATTGTTTCTCACCCTCGGGGATGCCGTTCTGGCCCTGGACCAAATGCGTCAACTCATGGCCGATGGTGTTGTAGCTCACCTTGCGGGCGCGCAAGCGAATCAAGCATTGCTCACGAATGGCGGCGCCGAGATGCGCGCGGGTGTAGCCCACGGTGATGATTTGGCCCTGCAGTTCGGGAAAATGATGCAGGGCATTCTGCAGCATGTGCACCAGGCGCCGGCTCAGGCGTTTTTGCATCGCGGGCGTGAAGCGGAATGGCACGGCCTCCTCATTGCGGTTTTCAATACGTCGGCACCGAGGGGTCAACGGTTTGCGACCACAGCGCGATGCCGCCGCGCAAATTCATCACGTTCTTGAAGCCCTTCTGTTCAAGAAAACGGCAGACCTGCATGCTGCGGCCGCCGTGATGGCAGTAGACGACAATGGTGTCTTCCGGATTCATTTCCACCAAACGATGAGGTATGGCGCGCATGGGAATATGGAGGGCGCCTTCGATTTTGCAGTGGTCGACTTCGGACTGCTCGCGGACATCCAGCAGGACGATGGCTTCGCCTTGCAGCCGGCGTTGGTGCAATTCCAGTGGATCGATTTGCTTCATTATGCCTCCGTCAGCTTGTTTCCTGTTCAAAAAAGGGGAGCGGAAAATAAGGAAATCCCCTCCGGCAAGCAAGCACAAAGAACGATCGCAAGTACGGCCGGCCCGGCGGGAGGAATCCGCCTCCGCGTCACGCGGTGCCCTGAGGGCGCCCGGGGCGGCCTCGCTGCGATCGGGATGGTCACGGCGTGTATTTATTGTGGACGCCCCACCCTTGTATAGAGATTTCACTTGACTTTTGATTGCCTTCTTGCGTATGCTGGCCGCGCCTGCACGGAATAAACGGTTGGGGTTTTCCGTTGCAGGTTTGCAAGAAAGTCAGCCTCACCCAAAATCCGAGTTCGAGCATGACGAAACTATGGAGATCCCGCATTGCCGCCATCTTGAGCGGAGTGTTGTTCCTGCTCACGGTCTCGGCGGAGCTGGCGCACCGGCACGGCAGTCTGCCGGCCGGCGTGCGGCTGGTTTCACCGGACAGCGCAACGGGTGAATCGCCGGGCATGGCCGGGAAAAGCCATGCTTGCGTTGCCTGCCTGC
>JBBIKM010000312.1:0-4080 GCA_037445455.1 bacterium
CGAATAGGTCTGCTTGCGCCGAGGGACGGCGAAAATGGCTGGTGGCAAGTGGCGAGTTGTTCTGGTTGAGTCCGTACTTCTGGCAGCAGATTTCGAACAACCTGGCGATCATGCCGGCGCGCTCGCCGGCGCCGGTCATGCGCGAGCCGAAGCAGTGGTCATTGAGTTTGCCTGGCGCATCTCGGTCAGCGCATTCAGCACTTTGGCGGATCGCTCGGGGTAATGCAGAGCCAGCCAGTTGGTGAACAACTCTTTGACCGCATGGGGCAGCCGCAGCATGATGTAGCTCGCGCTAGTGGCGCCGCGTTCCGCTGCCGCGGCCAGCACCGCCGCCATTTCATGATCGTTGAGTCCCGGAATCACCGGCGCGAAGTTGACACCCACGGGGATGCCCGCAGCCGCAAGCCGGGCAATCGCCGCCAGCCGTTTTTCCGGTGCCGATGTGCGCGGCTCCATTTTGCGGCAAAGCTGATTGTCCAGCGTGGTGATTGAAATCGTGACCGCGACCAGATTGCGGCGCGCCAACTCACTCAGCAGATCGAGATCGCGCAGCAGGAGGGCGTTTTTGGTGATGATGCCGGTGGGATTGCGAAAGCGCAGCAGCACCTCCAGGCAGCCGCGCGTCAGGCGCAGCCGCCGTTCCGCGATTTGGTAACAGTCGGTGTTGCCGGAGAGCGCGATGACTTGCGGCCGCCAGCCGGGTTTGCGCAACTCCTGCTCCAGCAGCGCCGGCGCCCGTGGCTTCACCAGAATTTTGGTTTCGAAATCCAGTCCGGCGGACCAGCCGAAATATTCATGGGAGGGCCGCGCATAGCAATAGATGCAACCGTGCTCGCAGCCGCGATAGGGATTGAGGCCATAGGTGAAAGGAACATCCGGGCTGTCGTTCTTCGAGAGGATCGAGTTGCTGTTGTCGACGAAGTATGTCGTTGGCGCGGCTGGCAAGCCCTCCTGTGCGAGCCACTCCGGGTCGATTTCAACTCTGAGCTTTTCGAAACGATTGCCGGGATTGAGCGTGGTGCCTCGGCCTTTGATGGTGTACTCTTGGTTCATATAAGTTTTCTTTGTTCACCAAAATACCCTCCAAGAAGGCAACTTGCAAGTGCAATGTTTGTATTTTTGTTCACATGGGAGAGTGGCTGTTCTCTCGTGTTTATGCAGAATTGAAGAAACCGCCCCGCAGCCTCGTTTGAATCGCGCGTGAGTTGAACCGAACACGGCCTTGTTCATGACAATGTGCCCATGCGGTAGTGTTCTCGAAAAGTCCTTTGCGATTTCACACCCGAAATATTAAGTTCAGCGCCAATCACTTCATCACGGCGAAATCAGAGCCTCGAAAGCAGCCGGTTAAGAGATGCCAGGTATCCTCTTCAAAAACGCATTGCTCGTGACCATGAATCCGGCCCGCGAGGTTTTTCACGGCGATCTGCTGGTGCAAGACGATCGCATCGCGCGCCTGGTGCGGGCAGATGAGCCGGACAACGCTGTTTTGCCGGCCGCGACGGACGCGCGTGTGATCGATGCCACCGGCTGTGCCCTGCTGCCGGGTTTCGTGCAAAGCCACGTTCATCTGTGCCAGACCCTGTTTCGCAATCATGCCGAGGACTTGCGTTTGCTCGACTGGCTGCAGCAGAAAATCTGGCCGTTCGAGGCGGCGCACCATGCCGGCTCAATGCGCCTGTCGGCGCGGCTGGGCATCGTGGAATTGCTGGCCGGCGGCACGACCACGATTCTGGACATGGGCAGCGTGCATCATTATGATGAAGTCTTTGCCGAAGCCGGGCGTTGGGGTTTGCGCTTGGTGGGCGGCAAATGCATGATGGATCTCAGTGACCAAACGCCGGCGGGCTTGCGCGAACGCACCGCCGATTCCCTGCGGGAAAGTGAGCGCCTGCGGCAACACTGGCACGGCGCTGCCGCCGGCCGCTTGCGCTACGCCTATGCCCCGCGCTTTGCGCTTTCCTGTTCCGAAGGCTTGTTGCGCGCGGTGGCGGAAGCGGCGGCCGCACAAGGCTGCATGGTTCACACGCATGCGGCTGAGACGGTGGAGGAAGAGGCCATCCTGCAGGCGCAAAAACGGCGCAGCAGCGTGGCTTTTTTTCATGATGTGGGCATTGCCGGCCGGCATTGCTGTTTTGCGCACGCGGTGCAGGCAAAGCCGGAGGATATTCAAATGCTGGCGCGCGACGGCACCGCAGTCGCGCATTGTCCCGGCTCAAATTTGAAGCTGGCCAGCGGCCTCGCGCCCGTGGTCGAGCTGCGGCGCGCGGGCGTCACTGTGGGCTTGGGCGCTGACGGTGCGCCTTGCAACAACCGTCTCGACATTTTCAAGGAAATGCAATTGGCGGGTTTGATTCAAAAGATTCGCCATGGCCCGCAGGCGCTCTCCGCCGAGGCCGTGGTCGCAATGGCCACCATCGAGGGCGCCGCTGCTCTGGGATTGCGCCGCGAAATCGGCAGCCTGGAGGCGGGCAAAAAGGCGGACTTGACCTTGCTGCAGCTCGAGCGGGTGCATCAAACCCCGCCCCATCTGGGTGATGTCTATTCACAAATCGTCTATGCCGCCACCGCCGGCGATGTCCGGCTCACCATGGTGGATGGCCGCGTGTGCTATGAAAGCGGTGAGATTCCCGAACTCGATCTCGCGCGGACCATCGCCCAGGCACGGGAAGAGTGGCGGCAATTACTGCTGCGAGTGGCTTTATGAACGACGGGGAATTGCGGGTGGCGATCGGATCGCTGCGGCCGCCGAAACTGGAAGCCGTGCGCGAGGTGATGAGCCAGGTCGCGCCGCTGCTCGGCCACCGGCCGGGCCGAATCAACTACATTGCGCGCGAGGTGGAAAGCGGCGTGTCCGAGGTGCCGCTTTCGATTCATGAGATTCGCCGCGGGGCACGCAATCGCGCCGAGGCGGTGCGCAAGCTGGTCGAAAGTGAATTCGGCCCGGTGGACTTTGCCATCGGCCTGGAGGGCGGGCTGTTCATCCTCAGCACCGCGCGCATCGAGCGCGTGCATTTGCAGAGCTGGGCCTTTGCCGAGCGCGGCGGCCTCGGCCACTACGGCAGCTCAATGAGCATGCCCGTGCCCCCGGCGGTCACTCGCGCGGTGATCGAGAAAAAAGAGGATCTCAGCGCGGTGATCGACCGCTATGCCGGCCGCAGCGGCGTGCGCAATCAAGACGGCGCTTTTGGCGTGCTCAGCCGCGGCTTTCTCAACCGCCAGCAGGCTTTCGAGCTGGCGCTGTATGCCGCGCTGGCGCCCTTCTATAACGAAAAACTGTACAACCTGCCATGAGTCTGTGGCGCATCAAGGCGCCGGTCTACTCCCGCCTGCGCCGCCTGCCGCCGCTGCACTTCATTCTGCAACAGGAAAGCCGGCAGCTCACCGCGCTGCTGCAGCAGATCGCACTTCCCCTGCGCCGGCATTTGGATGTGGGCAGCGGCACCGGCGATGCGCTGGCGCTGTTGCCGTCTGCCGGCTGGCGCGTGTGCGTGGACGCCTCGCTGGCGATGCTGGCGCAATTGCGCGCTGCGCCGAAGCTGGCGGCGCGCGCCGAGCATTTGCCCTTTCGCGGCCAGTCTTTTGATCTCATCACTGCCATCGGCGTGAGCGAGTACGTTGCGGATGTCGCGGCATTTTTCCGCGAGAGCCGGCGCGTGCTCACGCCGGAGGGCTTTTTCCTGTTCACGACGGCGCCGCCCAAGCCCGGCAATTACGCACGGCAGTTATTGGGTGAGCCGCTTCATTTTTTGCGCAGTGCCGAGGTGGCCGCGCATCTCGCGCGCAGCGGCTGGCGCCTGCTGGCGCAACGGCGAAGCTGGCTGCAGGAGCAATGGCTGGTACAGCCGTCCGCCTGAGGGCGCAGCGCATTTTGGCGGCGCTTTTCCTGCGTATGACACAAAGTGCCCGTCGAGATTGGAACCTCTTCGGAGACACTACCTGACCACCGCCACCTTGCGCGTCGCGCTGAAGCCTTCGCTTTGCAAACGACAGAAATAAATCCCGGCAGCCAGGCCGCGGGCATTGAACTTGAGATGATGCGCACCGGCAGGCATCTCGCCCGCGATCAACACGCGCAGC
>JBBIKM010000313.1:0-1271 GCA_037445455.1 bacterium
TGGCGCTGAGCCTGGCGCTGCTCATTCTTTGCCTGGGTGCGGGCGAGCTGCGGGCACAGGCGAAAGTGGGAACGGCGAGTGCGCCGTTTCTCGGCATCGCGGTGGGGCCGCGCGCCGCGGCCATGGGCGGCGCCTTCGCCGCCCTGGGTAATGATGTCACCACGCTGTACTGGAATCCCGGCGGCATTGCCATGTTGGAGAAGTCACAATTGCTGGTTTCGCACACGCAATGGCTGGTCGACACGGATTTCAACTGGGCCGGCCTGGTGTTGCAGGTGGGGGAGGGCAACGCGCTGGGCTTGAGCGTGACCCTGCTGGATTACGGCGAGGAAGAAGTGGTCGATGAATACAATCAAACCGGCACCGGCGCGCGCTGGTCGGCGAACGATCTGGCGGTGGCTGCCAGCTACGCGCGTCGCTTCACCGATCGTTTTGCCATCGGCGGCAATGCCAAATATATCCAGCAAAAAATCTGGAACGAGACGGCCAGCTCGTTTGCCTTCGATGTCGGCCTGCTGTTCGTCACCCAGTTTAACGACATGCGGCTGGGCATGAGCATTTCGAATTTCGGAGCGGATATGAAATTCGGCGGCAAGGATCTGCTCAAGCGCGTCGATATCGATCCGGTCAACTCCGGCAACAATGAAACGCTGGCTTCCGAATTGCGCACGGAGCGCTGGCCGCTGCCACTGTTTTTCCGGGTGGGGCTCGCGTATGATTTGCTGCGCGTGCAGAACACGCGCGTCACGCTCGCCGCCGATGCTCTGCGGCCAAGCGACAACACCGGCGTGCTCAATCTCGGCACGGAAGTCGAGTTGTACAACACGCTGTTTCTGCGCGGCGGCTACAAGTCGCTCTTCCGCGACGACAGTGAAGAGGGGCTGACGCTGGGCGCCGGATTGAAATACAACATGGGTGCCGCCGGCATGCTCCATTTCGACTTTGCCTATGCCGATTACGGCCTGCTCGACAATGTCAGGATGTTTTCACTCGGCCTGGCCTTCTGAAATCCGGAGCGCCAGCGCAGCGCATCCCGGTGAGCCGGGCTTTTATTCACCCAAACGCAGGGAGGTAGATGGATGGCCGATGACGCGACAACGGGTCAATAGGGTAAACAAACTCAACGCCGTACCACCCAAAACTCAAGCGGAGGTTAGTATGAGACGTCTAGGTATAGGGATGTTGTCTCTGTTCCTGATGGCGGCAGCCGCCTTTGCCCAGGTGAAGCTGGCACCCAACTGGGAGATCAAGGCCGATGCCGTCTCATGGTT
>JBBIKM010000313.1:1290-2372 GCA_037445455.1 bacterium
GGCCTGGCCTACAATCCAGCCACGGATCACGTGCTGGTCGTTGCCAGAACGGGCGCCCCGCGTGTCGTCATTCTCAATGCGGCCAATGGCGACAGCCTGGGCACGATGGACCTGACCAATGTCGGCGGTGGCACGTTCCCCATCAATCTCATTGATGTGGATGAGAACGGTGTCATCTATGCCTGCAATCTCACCGTCAGCAACAGTGCCAACTTCAAGGTCTATCGCTGGCAGAATGAGGCCGCCCAGCCCACCGTGGCATTCGATGCGTTGTTCCCCACCACGCCGCATCGCTATGGTGATGCCTTCGCCGTGGTTGGCACCGGCGCCACCACGGAAATCTATGCGGCGGGCGGCGGCAACACGCTGCATGCCGGCCTGCTCACCACGGCGGATGGCGTGACCTATGTGGTCAACGACACCATTCGCGTGGGCACGCGGGCGCGCTTGGGCATTGATGCTACTGCGCCTGCCGGCAACATTTGGGGCAATGCCTACGCCGTGCGGCCGGCGCTGTTCGATCAAACGGGCACGCTGCTCGGCGGCGTTGCCGAAGCCGTTGCCGGCTTCCAGTCCTGCGGCATCAAATATTTCAAGACCACTTCTGAGTTCATCGCCGTCAATCAAAACATTTCTGCCGGTCTGCCGAAATGGAGCCGGTTGATCAATGTCAGCAATGGCCCGGAGCGTGCGTTTGCCGTGGGTGAAACAGCGATTGTCGGCACCAATGCCAATCTCAATGGCACGGGCGCCTTTGCTTATGATCCCGTGCGCAATGCGTTGATCGTCCTGCTCTCCAACAACGTGATTGGTTCCTACAGCCTGGCGGAGGCGGTGACGCGCGTGCCCGTGACCTTCCAGATTGACATGGGCATCCAGAAGCAGTTGGGCACCTTCAAGCCGGATTCCCAAATTGTCGTCATTCGCGGCAATTTTATCAACGAAGCCAATCCCGGCCTGGAGGAATGGAAGGGCAACCGTTTTGAAGCATTCGCCAGCGCCGCCAATCCTGATGTTTACACCCTTACCGTCGGCTTCCCGGCCAGCGCTGCGGGCTCGGAATTCGAGTTCAAGTATGTCAT
>JBBIKM010000313.1:2382-3367 GCA_037445455.1 bacterium
GAGAACCTGACCGCGCGTGGCGACAGTACCACTCAGAGCGGCAACTGGGAGAACACCGACAACCGCAAGTTCACGCTGGCGGCCGGCGGCCAGGTGCTGGACAAGGTCTACTTCAACAACAAGACCTCGATCTCGACCAAGGTGAAGGTGACCTTCTGGGTGAATACCGCCACCGTGCCCGACACCATCACCAGCCGGGCCAACATCCAAATCCGCGGCAACGAAGCGCCGTTGACCTGGGACAATGCCACGGGTGGGAAGTTGAACTATGTTTCCGGCGACTATTGGACCACGACGCTGGAGTTCGAATCCGGAACGGAATTGCGCTTCAAGCTCTTTGCCGATTCCGAGAATGACGGCAACAGCGGCTGGGAGGCAAATCTCGGTACCGGTTCCGGCAATCGCGAATGGACCGTCGGCACTGCCGATCAAACATTGCCGCTGCTGTTCTACAACACGGTCAACGGTCGCGATCAGTTCTATAGCCCCTTCACCGATGCCGACAAGATCGACGTGCTGTTCCGCGTCAATGTGGCGGGCTATCAGGATTGGAATCCCGCGACCCGTGAGATCGGCATCCGCGGTGGCGTCGCGCCGTTTGACTGGGGTACCAGCTTCAAACTGGCCCCGGAACAAGACACCCAGAATGCCGGCCAGTTGAACTATCCGGCGGCAAATTTCTGGAGCGGCGTGGCGCAGTTCCCGAAAGCGGCCGCAGATGTGCCGTATCAATTCGTCGTGCTCGAGAAGGGCACCGACAACGTCGTGCTGTGGGAAAACCAGCTCGGTGGTTTCGGCGGCAACCGCCAGTTGTTGCTAAACGCCGCGACGCCGGACACCACGCTCTACTGGAAGTGGCTCGGTGACATCCCGCCGCTGCCCACCAACAACAGGGATGCCATCACCGTGACCTTCCGCACCGACGTGACCAAGGCCATCCGGGAGCGCGGATTTGCGCATGGCGACACCATCGAAGTGGTGGCGG
>JBBIKM010000313.1:3413-4074 GCA_037445455.1 bacterium
GCAGGGATTCACCAACTTCTACCAGGGCCAGCTCAACCTGGTGAGCACGATCGGCAAGGATCTCGATTACCAGTATTACGTCACCAAGAACGGTGTCGAGGTGCGTGAGAATTACTACGATTTCAACTTCACCGGCAGCCCGGCCTCGCGCGCGGAGCGCCGCCGCCTCAACGTGCCCGGTGCGACGTTCCAAGTCGATGACGTCGAAGCCAGTGAAGTCACAGCGCGGCGCCAACCCACGTTTCCGAATCAATCGCGGCTGGCGCGCAACGTGCTGGTTACCTGGGAAGTCGATCTGCGCCCGGCGATTTATCAGGTGATGGCCGGCGATACGTTGTTCGATATTCAAGGCGACTTTCACATCACCAAGGCCACCAATATCCTGGCGGCGGGCGTGTGGATGAATGGCCCGGCAGTCGGCGGCTGGAGCAACCCCGGCGGCGACTGGGGCCTGGGCCTGCAGAACAACCTGAGCAAGAAGATGTATGACGACGGCACCAATGGCGATCGCGTGGCCGGCGATTCCATCTTCACGCGCCAGGTACTGGCCTCGCCCGACAGCTTCGGCATCGGTAGCAAAGGCCAGGTCGGCCAGGTGTACAAATTTGGCATCCAGGGTGGTGATAATGAAGGCGGCAGAGGTGGCTTCGGCAACAACCAT
>JBBIKM010000314.1:0-3651 GCA_037445455.1 bacterium
GTGGGGCTTGGTGATTTCTGTTGATGACGGCGTTTCCAGGGCGTTGCCCTTCGCTGTCACCTTTCGCCCCGGTGGGGCTGGTTGGCTGGGCAGCGGTATTCCAAACGTGATTCTCTCGCGCCCCGGTGGGGCTTGATGATTTCTAATGATGATGGCGTTTCCAGGGCGTTGCCCTTCGCTATCACCTTTCGCCCCTGTGGGACTGGTTGGCTGGGCAGCAGAATACGACTTGACGTTGTTGTACGAATACCGCTCATGCGGAGGGAGAACATGAGGCGTGAAAACTGCGGCTAGGGCGAAGGTGAGCTCTGTGGCAGGCTCATGCAGGAACGTCGCGTGAAGCAGGATTTTTGGGTACAAGGACAATTGCTCGTGAGGGCTGATGTTCCAGCAGGCGTCTGCCACCAAAGGCGGCAGTCGCATCGTGCATGCCCAAACCGGTCGTCGCGTTGCAGTCTTGATCAGAATTACTGACCGTATCGCGCAAGCCAACAAGATTTTCGTTCCCGAGATCAGGTTCGAATCAGATGCAATGGCAAAACCTGAAGGACGGAAAAGCAGCAGCGCTTTCCGCCCTTCAGTCCTTGCGTTTGCGTCGCTTGATTTGATCACCTCTGGTTGTCAATCGCCATTGCGCCAGCGGATTTCAACGCATGCTGACTGCGCCGGCATCATCACCGAAGCGCAGATGGTTCACGGCAGCAGACGCAATGGGATCACTTCGCCAGCAACATCTTCCTCACCGCCACCTCTTCGCCGGCTTCCACGCGCAGCAGATAAATGCCGGTGCTTGCCCGGCGGCCGGCGGCATCCTTGCCCTCCCACAGCAGCGTGTGGGTGCCGGCCGGCTGCAAGCCGTCAAACAGTGTCGCAACTTCGCGGCCCAGCACATCGAAAATGCGGATGATCACGCGCTCGGGCTGCGGCAGATCATAAACGATCCTGGTCGCGGGATTGAAGGGATTGGGAAAATTTTGCTGCAAGGCAAACACCAGCGGCAGGGCGCTGCCGGGATTCTCCGCCACCGCGGTAATCGGCGGCAACTGCAGCCGCTCCCGTTCCTTTGAGATCACGAAAATCGCCGAGCCGTATGCCGGCAGCGTGACGGCCACGGCATTCAAGGCCGCGCCCGGCACGGTTTGGTAAACATCGTTGTAGAGATCGTTCACGAAATAAGTTTGATCGCCGGCCAGCCCGCCGGTAAATTTGAGCAAATTGGCGGCGGTCAAGTCCAGGGTCACGGACTTTGGTGAGGCGGCGAAGTTGACCACGGTGAGGCCGTTGTGGTCGGGATAGGGACGCACGAAGGCATACACCAGGCCGTCGCCGGTGTTCACGCGAATGAAATCCGGTTCGTCACTGGCATTGACGTTGAAATCGCGGTTGCTGTCCTGCTTGTGCTGGCGAAAGGCGGGAAATTGCGCGCGGATTTGCACGATCTTTTGATAATGCGGCAGCAGCAGGGCGCGGCCGCTGAAGTTGAAATCCACCACGCGCCGCACGCGATCTTCCTTGTCGCCGGAGATGCCCTTGCCGTAGCCCACTTCCTGTCCCTGCATAATGCCGGGAACGCCGGGCGCGGTGAACAGGACACTCGCCATCGGCAGGGTTTTCTCGAAGGAATCGTAGCGGTAGGTGATGCGATCCTCGTCCTGGGTTTCCATGAAACGGAAATAGTGGGAGTTGGTGCCGGGATAGAACTCGCCGTTGATCAGTTCGTTGTGCAGATTGGTGACGGCGGTGGCGCTGAAGCCGAAATTGCGGATTTGGTTGAAATAGAGCTTGAAGTCATAAGCCGCGTCCACGCCGCCGTCACGATCGGCGTAGATCACTTCGGTGCCCGAGCCGGTGCCGTCGTCTTCACCGAGCAGCAGAATGTCCGGTTTGATTTTCTTGAGCGCGGCGCGCACCGGCCGGTCGAAAAAGGCTTCCCCGTAACGGCGATGCGGCCCCCAGTACACATCGAGGCGGTAGCCATCCAGCCCAAACTCCAGCAGCCAGTGCTGCATCACCTCCAGCATGTAGGTGCGTGCATCGATGTCGGTCCAATCCCAATTCAACAACTGTTCGCTGAAACCGCTGTAGTAGTAGAAGCCGAAGGCATCGGCCGACTGCCCCAGGCCGTTGGTGTTGTGCGGAATGTTGCTGTGCTGATAGAACGGCCAGTAGGGGGAATCGATGCCGTGCAGCCGCGCATGCTCGGCAAAGGGATGAAAGCGGCTGCTGTGATTGGGGGTGAAGTCGAGAATGACTTTCAGGCCCAGCTCGTGCGCGCGGGCAATGAAATCTTTGAAATCCTGATTGCTGCCGTATTCCGGCGCGACGTTGTAAAAGTCCACGATGTTGTAGCCGATGCCGTAGCGATTGTCGATGGGAAAGGCATTGTCCATCACCGGCAGAATCCAGAGCACGCTGAAGCCCAGGGCTTTGATCCTTTCGAGAAACGGCAGGGCCGCCTTGATCGTGCCGGCGGCCGTGAGGCCTTTGAAGAACATGATGTAGATGCGGGCGTCGCGCACCCAGGCGGGGTTGTTGCGCACCGTGTTCAGCGTAATTTCGCCGGAAGGCGCCACTGTAACGAACTGCCGGCTCCAATCCTGATTGCCGTCGGGGTCGCGCGCCGCGAGGGTGAAGAAGTATTCGCCCGGCAGCACTGGCCGGGCCACGGTGACCACTGCGCCGGTTTGGCCGTTGGCGCCAAGCTGCGCCGGATTGCCGGCATCTTCCTGCCAGGTGAATTGCAGCAGCGCGGCTTGGCCGGGGTCCGGATCCACGCTTTGAAAACCTTGCAACCGCAGGTCGGTGCGGCTGGTGTCAAAGGTGATCACCGCCACGGGATTGTGATCGACCACGCGCTTGATCAACACCGGGCTTGAGACTTGGGTGACACCGCCCGGCGTGGCCTCGAAGCGGAAGCTGTTCTCTCCTTCCACCAATGCCAGGGTGGTGTCGAACTTGCCGGCGTTCACGCGCACACGCCAGGTAAGCTCATTCTGCCGCAACACGCCGCTGGTCAGCGTGTTGTCGAGCGTGCCATCGGACTTGTAGACTTCGCCACGCACGCGCCAGCTTGCTTTGCGCGTGGTCGCCGGCTGCGTGAGAATCTGCACCGGATCGCCCTGCACCTCGAAAGTCGTGCTGTCGGCCGAGAGGCTGCCGGCGGCATTACGCACCGAGAGTTTCAGCGTATGCCGGCCGTTGCTGCGCGGCGTGGCCGGTGTGAAACTCAGGAGCTTGGTGTTGGGATCGTAGAAGGATTCGAGGTTGGTGTAAGCCGTGCCGTCAATCTCCACGCGCAGGCTGGCGAGATCGATGGCCTGCTGTTGCGAGGGAAAAATGTACGCCGTGATGCGCGGCAATTGCGCTTTGACCACGCTGGACACCGAATTGGGCAGGAGGTAGTGAATCGTTGGGCTTTTGGTGTAGAGAATCGAGTTGTTGTTGTCGGAAGGATTCTGCCGCGGGTTGAGTGGATCCGGCCGCCATCCCGAGCTGACGCCGTTTTCGTTGAATTTGTATTGATAGGCGCCCGGCACGCGGCCGCTCACTGGTCCGCCCACGCGCAAGCGCACGGTTTTTTCCCATTGGCCGGTGGCGGCGTTGAAAGTCATGCGGGAGGGCGCGTTGGCGGAGATGTTGCCGCCGTTGTTG
>JBBIKM010000314.1:3672-4060 GCA_037445455.1 bacterium
TTGTTGGGCCCCCAGTTGTTGAATTCGCCCGGCAGAAAGACCGTGGTGGGATTGCCGGTGGATTTGTAAAAGAAGAAGACATCAACGCTGTCGGATTGGGCGCGGCCGGCGGGCGACAGCAACAACAGAAAGGCGGCGGTCAGGGTCAGCAAACGAAAACGGCACATGAGTTCCTCCGAAAGGATTGGCATACCAACAAACGTGCAGCAAAACACGTGATCCATCACGACAACGCCACGCCGGGCATGCCACAGGGGCTGCTTCGGCGCCTGGTACACAGCCAAAAAGATTCAGCTCTCTCACACCCCGGTGGGGCTTGATGATTTCTTTTGATGACGGCCTTTCCAGGGCGTTGCCTTTCGCTGTCACCTTTCGCCCCGGTGGGGCT
>JBBIKM010000315.1:0-4037 GCA_037445455.1 bacterium
TTGCTCGCCGGCGTCCGGGAAGCGATTGGGCAACATGCCCTGGCTTGTGCTGCCCGCGAAGGCGCGCAGGATTTTTTTGGCATCGTCGCACCGGCCGGTAACCAGGCAAATGCCCGGCAGCGCGATCATGGTATCCCGGCCCCAATCGGAAAACCAATGATAGCCGGCGATGAGCGTGCGCAACGCCTCCCCGCGCCTGACCACGAATTGATCGGCGGCGAGCGCCAGCGTTTTGAAAAGCTCATCCTGGCTGGGGAGGTTTGCGCAGAGTCGTACACGGCGGCGCCTTTCCTTCTCGAACAGCGCGAAGGCGTCGCGGCGAACGGGCCGGTTGGTTGAAACAATGACCCCGAGGCGGTCACCGGCTTGCAATTCGAGCGTGAACCGGCCGTGAGTGAAAAGATCCTCGTGAGCATCCAGGCCGCGCTCCTGCTCCA
The DNA here is from genome assembly GCA_037445455.1 of bacterium. GTDB lineage: Bacteria > Zhuqueibacterota > Zhuqueibacteria > Zhuqueibacterales > Zhuqueibacteraceae > Coneutiohabitans. Next base: position 438 of record JBBIKM010000315.1, read on the forward strand.
GCGCGTATTCGAAACGGTGATACCAGTCCGGTTGCGCTGCGAAGCGGCTGCCGGGAACGGCGATGAACAAATCCGGCGCGCCTTCATAAGGCGCCAGGTGCAGAACGCCGTCCGCAAAATTCGCCTCGCGCCGGAGGGCATCGTTGGCATGCGCCAGGCTGTGGTAGTCGCGGAAGGCGATGAACGGCTGCAGTTCCAATGAAAACGCCGTGGCCGCTGCCAGAACTTCAAAGAGAAGCAAGGTCGTGTTTTCCCCATGCACTGCGGCGATGGTTTTGCGCAGCCGCACGCCGCCGGCGGCAAACTCGAAAACCGGAAACGGATTCTTCTCGAAACGCTGCAAGCGTTCAAAGCCGCGGGGATGAATTGCCCCGGGATAGCGGTTGCAGCCCAGTTCGTAGCGCTGCCCGGCGACCACAATCGTCTCGTCCAGCTTGGACAACAGCACCATGCGACCCACCGGCGGCTGGGTCGCCGCGACCAGCAAGCCATGATAGCGCCGGGTGTGTGCGCCGGCAATCGTCGAGCTGGCCCACCCTCCCAAGCCATTGGTCTCGAGCCATTCGCGGCACGAGGCCACGGCAAAATCCTGCGTGCGGTCTTTCTCGAAAATGATAGCCATGTCCGTTTCCGTTGGATCGTCGCGGGTTGCTTAATCAGGATTGCCGGCGTTGTCGCGCGCACTCCCGCCGCCGGTTTGCGCAACTCGTGAGCAGGTTCATGCCGCCAGCAGTTGCCGGGCGGCGCGGTCGCCATCCCCCTCCGCTGAGAGACTCAGCGGCGCGGGATGCTTCTGCAAAGCAGCGTGACGGCGCGAACGACATCTTCACCGTTGCAGGATTTGTGGACAAACAAATCCGCCATCCAGGAACGGAAATCGTGCGCGGGCGCCGGTGCAATGCTCTGAAACAGAATCTTGACGCCCCGCCAGCGGCCGGCAAATGCAATCAGCTCGTCGAGATTCTGCAGGTCGAGATCAAGAATCATGAGATCGATGGCAACGTCATGCAGCGTGGCAATGATGTCATTGAGGTGATGTGCCGGCCAGACGACATGCCCCTGGCGCTGCAGCCGCGCGCGCAGCCATTGCCGGCGGCGGGAATTGGATTCGTTGAGCAGAATGGTGGCCACGGTGAAACCCTCGTGTTTCGAGCATTCACTGCCTGGGTTGATTTCTTCTCCGGTTGGTCGGGTGCCGGGGATAATCCTTACAGCGTGAAGTGCGGGAAGGCAGTGTGCTTGGGAGGCGTGTCGTGGCAGGGTGATTCGCCTGGGCCGGTGAATTTTGCTGAACGGGAACGGCGTACCGCCATCGTCCTGCGGAACGCCGCCCCTTCAGCCGCGTCGAGCGGTTGCGGCCCTATTCCGGTGAGGCGGAGTCGAGCATGCGTTTGAGCCGCTCACGCGCGGCCGGCGAGAGGGCGGCATTTGCTGAAGGCTTGTCATCATCGGCTTGAGCGCCGAGCCGGTGGGCCAACTCCCGCATGAGCAGTAACTGCTGAAAGTAGCGCAGACACAGACTGCAAGTCAGAAAATGCAATTTCATCTTGATCCACTGCTGCACCGGCAGCCTGCGGTCCATGGCCTCGGAGGCCAGGCGTGTCACCTCCTGGCACGGCGGCAGTCTATGCGCCAGCCAAATCACCAGCTTCTTCTTCAAAGACATGAGCGCTCATCCCAAACAATCGTTCGTGTCGCATTCGGCGGCAGCATTCCGCCTGGGCGGTATTCGAGCGGCGTAACCGGCAGGCCTCCGGCCAGAGTCAATTCGCCTGGAGCTTGGTCGGGCGAAGGCCGGAAAACTTACATGGAGAAAGAAAAAAAATCGCCGGCTTGCCGCTGTGGTGTACGGCCGGCAGCCTGAACGCGAACCGAAAAGCCCCGGCGAATCCGGAAGGATCACTCGGGGCTTGGGTGCCACTGGCGAAGTTGTCGCTCTCAATCCGGTTACAAATCCGCCACCTCGCAAAAGACCTTGATGGCGCCCCTGGCAGTGGTGAGTTTGTCGAGCATTTCCTGGTAGTTTTCCAGCCCTTTGACCGGATGAGTGAGCAGGCGCCTGAGCCAGCCGCGGTATTCGGCCTCGGCATGCGCCATGTCTTTCACGCCCATTTCAAAATACTCACGATTGGCATTGACCGTGCCGACGGTGACCTTGTTGCCCAGCACGTATTCGAGATTGATTTTGTCCGCCGGCACTTCGAGGCTCCTGCCGCCGCCAGTAACGCTGGCGAGCACCAGCACACCGTTTTTGCCCAGCGCCTGCATGCTCTCGAAAACCACAGCGGATGAGCCGGTGGCTTCAAAGATGAGGTCAAAAGGACCATACTGCCGTGCGCCTTCCAGAATCGAGAGACTGGTGGTCGATTCGTAACGCGCGCCCAGGGTCTCGAGCAAGTCGGAATTGAGATAGGGCCTGGGTGTTCGCCCGAACGTCACGACTTCGAGTCCGCGCAGGCGCAAGACCAGCGTCGCCAGCAAACCGACGGTGCCTGCGCCCATCACGGCGGCCTTGCGCGGGCGCCAGACACGCAACCGGCGCTGGATCTCATAAGCCTGCGCAATGCCTTTCTCCACCACGGTGGTGGGCTCCAGCAAAACGCCGACTTCCTTCAAGCCGCGCGGAAATTTGACGAGATACTCGGGATCCTCGACGAAGTATTCGGACAAGAAGCCGTGACGCAGATTGATCCCGCGCTCGTAGTACAGGTCGTCGGTGGTCATGTCGTAGGTGCCGATCTGATCATAAAGCGAGCTGCCGGGACGCCGCACGGTTGCCACGACATAGTCGCCCACTTTCAGCCCGGTCACATTCGGCCCCACCTCTGCAACGACGCCAAAGGATTCGTGGCCGGTGATAAGATAATCGTCACCCGGCGGCGCGGCGCCATATTCTGCCGCATTGATCTCCTTGTCCGTACCATCGACGCCGACGCGCAGCACTTTCACCAGCACGCCGCGGCCATTCGGCACGTCCGATACCTTCGGCTTGGGCACTTCCCGCAAGTGCATGGAATTGGGCTTTCCGGGAATAACGGCTATGGCTTTCATTTTTTCTCCATTCATGAAACTGGAACACGACTGCAGGACCCTGGGGGTATTGTTTGTCTTGCGCTGCTGGAGAATAGTCGTTTTTCCTGCTGCAACCTTACAGGTTCTGGCCCCAAAAAGTGGTGTACGGCAACCGGCGGATCCGTCTTACCCTGCCATAGCCGCCGGAGTGCCGCAGTTGCGCTTGGCATTTTTCTTTGGCATTTTCTTTTGCCCCGGAATCTGCCGGCCCACACGTGCCAATGCCAGCCGCTGATGCTGGGGGCGCAGATGCTTTGCACAATCCGGGCATGTCATTTTCAGGCGGAAACGAACCATGAGCAGGCTGGCAAGCATCATTCTTTATCAGTTGCCTGCCGCAGAGGTTTGGGCGGCGCTCGGTGTGCAGGCGCACAGCGGCTTGACGCAGGCGGAAGCGCAGTCCCGGCTGCAGAAGTAGGGCAGGACTGAATTGACGGCAGAGCGGTCCGATCCGGCATGGAGAAAATTCTTCGCGCAGCTCAATGTCGTGCTCGTCATTCTGCTGCTCATCGCCACGGCGATCTCGAC
>JBBIKM010000316.1:0-3977 GCA_037445455.1 bacterium
AAGGACCCATGGCGTTTTCCAGGGCGATGCCCTTCGCTGTCACCTTTGTCCGCGTCGATCTGATACCGTTTCCACCTCCCATTCCAAGGAAGACCCTTGAACCCTTCACACGATGCCCCCGCACGCACTTCTTCTGCTGCCCCGCCGCAACTCTCCCGGCGGCTCGGCTTGTTCGACGCCACCATGCTGGTCATGGGCGGCATCATCGGCTCCGGCATTTTCATGAATCCCTACGTCGTCGCGCAGCAGGTGCACACGCCGTTTCTCATTCTGGGCGCGTGGCTGTTCGGCGGCGTGATTGCATTGCTCGGCGCGTTCATCTATGCCGAGCTGGCCGCGCGCCTGCCCCAGGTGGGCGGGCAATATGCCTATCTGCGTGAAGCCTACCACCCGCTGGTGGCCTTTCTTTACGGCTGGTGCCTGTTGCTGGTGGTGCAAACCGGCGGCATGGCCGCGGTGGCCGTCACCTTTGGCCGCTACTTTCTCGAGCTCACCGGTTTGGCGCTCACGGACTGGCAGGTCGCGGCCGCGGCACTGGCGGTGCTGACGCTGGTCAACTGCCTGGGCGTGCGGCCGGGCAGCACGGTGCAGAGCATGCTGATGCTGCTGAAAATCGCCGCGATCCTCGGCTTGGTGTCGTGCGGCTTCTGGCTGGCGGGCGAATCCCACCTCACCTGGCAGCCCCTGCTGGACCGCCCGCCGGGCCTGCCGTTGCTGTCGGCAATCGCGGCCGCCATCATTCCGGTGTTCTTTGCTTACGGCGGCTGGCAAACTTCGAGTTTTGTGGCCGGCGAAATGCGCGACCCCGGCAGAGATTTGCCGCGCGGCTTGCTGCTCGGCGTCGCGGGCGTGATCGTGCTGTATCTCGCGGTCAATCTCGTGTGCGTGCATGTGCTGGGCGCGGCGGGACTCGCGCAAACCAACGCGCCCGCCTCGCAAGTCATGCGCGCGGTGCTCGGCGAAAAAGGCGCGGCGGTGATCGCGATCGGCATTGCCATTTCCACCCTCGGCTTCCTGAGCCAGGGCATTCTCACCGCGCCGCGCGTATATTTTGCGATGGCGGAAGACGGCGTGTTCTTCAAAGCCGTGGCGCGGCTGCATCCCAGGACGCACGTGCCGGTGACCGCGATTGCGTTGCAGGGACTGTTCGCCATCGTCATCGCCTTCTCCGGACGCTACGAACAGATTCTCAACTACGTCGTGTCAGTCGATTTCATTTTCTTCGGATTGACCGCCACCTGTCTGTTCGGGTTGCGCCGGCGGGAGAAAACGCGGACGTCTTCCGCCGGCTATCGCATGCCGGGCCATCCCTGGAGCACGGTGTTCTTCGTGGCCGCGTGCTGGCTGATCGTGCTCAACACCTTCATTGCCTATCCGCAAAACACCTTGATCGGCCTGGCGATTTTGCTCGCCGGCATTCCGGCGTTTTTCTGGTGGCGGCGAGAAAACGGCAGTGAAAGAATCATTCCCCAACGCAAGCAGGTGCCATCATGAACCGCGTCATGAACTCGCCCTACATGGAGTGGGCCAAGCTGCATTCCGGCAGCCGTTACAATCTCGCCTCCAGCGGCTTGGTGAACTATCCGCTGGCGGAATTGCAGGTGACGCTGGCGGATCTTGAATTGACCGGACCGGCCGGCTACGGCTACGAGCCGCTGCAGCAGGCGCTGGCGCGCCATTGCGGAGTCGATCCCGCCTGCGTGGTGGTCGCCAACGGCACTTCCATGGCCAATCACCTGGCGATGGCGGCGGCGTTTGCGCCCGGCGAGGAAATCTTGATCGAGCATCCGACCTATGAATTGTTGACTTCCACCGCGCAATTTCTCGGCGGCCGCGTGCGGCATTTCAACCGCAATTGGGAGGATGGGTTTCGCGTCGATCCCGCCGAGGTCGAACGTGCGCTCACGCCGGCCACCAGACTCATTGTGATTTCGAATCTGCACAATCCCAGCGGCGTGTATACGGACAATAATACGCTGCGGCGCCTCGGCGAACTGGCGCAGCGGGTGGGCAGCCGCGTGCTCGTTGATGAAGTCTATCGCGAAGCGATGTTCGAGGCCCGGCCGCCCAGCGCGATTCATCTCGGCGAGCAGTTCATCGTCACCAGCAGTCTCACCAAAGCCTACGGCCTGAGCGGCCTGCGCTGCGGGTGGATTCTGGCTGCACCGGACTTCGCGAAGCAGATCTGGCGTTTGAACGATCTCTTCGGCGTCAATCACCCGCATGTGGCCGAGCGCCTGAGCGTGCTGGCGCTGGCGCAACTCGCGGGCATTACCCGCCGCGCGCAATCCATCCTGCAGGCAAACCGCAGCGCCTGGCAGGCCTTTCTCGATTCCCGGCCCGATTTGCAGGCCGTACCGGCCGCGTTCGGCATGATCAGTTTCCCACGGCTGCGGCAGGGCAGCGTCGAGGAGTTGTGCACGCGGCTGCGCGAGAAGTATGACACCACGGTGGTGCCCGGCCACTTCTTCGGCATGTCGCAGCATTTTCGCCTTGCCCTGGGCGGGCCGGTGGAAATGGTCGCCGGCGGTTTGCAGCGATTGGCGCAGGCGCTCGATGATTTGCAGGAGTGATTCACCTGTCCTGCCCTCGGCACTACAACGTTGAGTCGAATTCTACTGCGCAGACAAACAGCCCCGGGAGGGTGAAAGGCAGCAGCGCAGAGCAACGCCCTGGGAAAAAACCGCAATCAGGAGAAGTCACAGGCCCCACCGGGGCGACATGGAACCACATCAGAAATCCCACGCCTGCAGGGCTGGCTGTGACAAATCCCAACGCGGACAAGCCGCAACCAAAAAGACAATCCCCAACTGATGGAAGAACCCAATTGATGGGCCTGATCTGCTGAGTTTTCCCATCAGTTGGAAAAGTCATTGCTTTATTCGCAAAGATATCACTTGAAACGTGATGATCAGTTCCCAGGGCGCTGCCGGGGGCCATGACATGCAACCACTTCGGGGTCAAGCTTGCCTGCAATTGCGATGAGAGTGCATACTGAACGTTGTCGCATCAACATGATTTCTCGAAAATCTTGCCAATCCTGCAATCCGGTTGAAGAGCAGTTCTCTTGAGAACTGTATCGGTCGAAAATCGGAGTCTGGGGAGGCACAAAGATTCTTGGCAGCATGATGGAGCGACGGAGTGATTTCAGATCATTATCATGCCGAAGATTCTCAAGTTTTGTTCCGGGCCAGGTAGATTCATCGTCTGGGCAGATTTTCTGACAAGCTGAGAACCTGGCCCCGCAGGCAGCACAGGAGTTTTCCAACCGATAGAAACAAGCCAACTGATAAGAGCTTTTTCGTCCATTGACCTTAATCTATCTGTTGGTGGAAAGTTAGAATTTTATTCCATGTCTGAAAAGCTAATCGCCTGCGCCAATTACCAGCTTCGCTGACAATTGCTGCCCTTCGGGCAGCACAAAAATTCTCCCGCCGATAGAAGAACCCAACTGATGGGGCATGCTTATCAGTTTGGAAAAAAGTTGTATTTCTTTCCAAGTTTGAAGAGCTGATCGCCAACCGTTGTGGCGGTGCACCTGCCACCAGGCCCGATGACCCCTGCCGGCAGCAGCCATTCATCAGATAGCCGGCAACCTTTCCCTCTCCGCCTTCGTCGAAGTCGCAGATTTTTTTCCCTTCCCCTGGTAACTTTTTCAGATTTGCGCTGTCTTAAGGGCCAGCAAGCCACGGGCGCAAAGGTGGGAATGGCCTCCGCTCCCACCCTTGCCGTACCGCCTCTCTCTTTCGCAGGAGCTTCCGCATGACCAGCAAGTTACTCACTGCTGTGCTGTTGCTGACGGCCGTGGCACTCGCCGCGGCCACCCAGCCCGCCGCCAAGAAGACGTATCACACCAAACACATCAATCCGCATGCGCCGGTCATCGACGGCCGCCTGGATGATCCGGTCTGGGAAAAACTGGAATGGGCCGGCGATTTTACCCAGCGCGAACCGAATGACGGCAAACCACCGTCTCT
>JBBIKM010000317.1:0-3950 GCA_037445455.1 bacterium
CGCCGTGTGCCTGCCGGCATTCTCTCCCGAAAGCGTGCATCGCGATGAGGAGTGAGCGTCGTCAACTGTGGCTGGCGGTTCGAGGGGCAGAAATCGCCGCGCTGTCGGCGCGAAGAGATTCAACCGAAATTGGCAAGAACTGCCGCGCCGACTCTTTCAGGCTGGCTGCGGCAAGGATTTTGACTGATGAAGATAGAATGGACAGATTATCTCAGGTACAAAGCGACACTGCGGGGGTTTGATCTTGACATCATCGAAAGCATCCTGAAGTATTCGCCGGAACGCTATTTCGATTCAGCAACGGGGCGACGGGCCGCGGTCGGGCGTCATAATGACAAGCTGGTCATCGTGCCCTACGAGGCGAATGAAGAGGTCATCGTACCGATAACCATTCATGCCATAAAACGTCAGCAAATCAATTTTCGAATCAGGACCGGGAGATTTATCCATGAACAAGACCAAACTGACATACTTTGAACACGAGGACATCCTCCACCTGGCGATCTCAGATGAACCGGAAAGCGGAAGCATCGAGATCAGCCCCCACATTACCGCAGAGCTGAATGCCAGCGGAGAGCTCATCGGCATTGAAATCCTCCATGCCAGCACCTTCCTTCGCGATGCGATTCTGGAGTCCGTGCAAGGGAAGATGTTGCAGGCCGCAATCGTGCCAGCGGCATAATCTCGCCGTGTGCCTGCCGGCATTCTCTCCCGAAAGCGTGCATCGCGATGAGGAGTGAACCATTCTCGACAACCCATGACAGGCAAATGCACTCTCCTCCTGTGAACCGCCGGCCCGTCGCCTGGCTGGCCCTGGCATGCTTCGCCGGGCTTGCACTTCCCGCACAGCCGCAACCGGAAAACTGCTGGGCACCGGACAAGATGCAACCGGTGGAAGCCGGCATTGCCCGCGCCACACCGGTGACGGAGTGGCAGGAAGATCTCGAATTCGCCGGAAGTCTCCTCAAACAACTGCCCACCCTGCGCCGCATTCCGGAAAAACGCCTGCGCAACAACCTCTTTCTCGGTCATTTCATTGCCGGCTTTGGCCATTTCGCCCGCGTGAGTGCCATGCTCTATCCGCCGGCGGCGTGGGCGGAAGGCGAATGCGGCCTCGGCAAAGGCGCAGACTATTTCAACAGCGGCCACGTGAATATCACCTGCAATGATCCGCGCCTCATCTTCGAACATCAACCTTATGCCGTGCGGGAATTGGAGGCGTATTTCGAACCGCCGGCCGCGGCGCGCCTCGGCGATGAAACGCTTTATCATGCCGGAGAGAATTGGGTCGTGGTGCTCACGCCGAATCGGCAGCCGCCCTGGGTGCCCATCACGGTGGCAGAGTATCTGCAATTCAAGACAGAGGAGGCGGAGCAGAGGCTGGCCGGGTTGGAGGCGACGCTGGCCGAAATCTCCCGGCCATTCGCGCCCACGCCTGAAAGCCTGGAGCTGCTCGCGGCATTCCGGAACACTGATCCGGCGCAGGCGGAACAACTGCAGCAGACGATCGACGAAACCCGCAGAATCTGGGAAGAAAACGCGAGTGCCGGCAGGAAACAATACGCCGAGTTGATTCAGGAGCAGCAGAAACTGATTGCGGAGATTGCCGCATATCGGTCCAATTTGACGGCAGCCGAACGGAGCGCAGCGGCGCGGCTGGGAGACGGCCGCTTCGATCTTGCGGCGGGCGGGACTCTCGAGCGCGGCAAGATTGTGCGCCTCAATCCCGCGCTCAGCCAGGGCGAGAACCTCAGCCGGCGCATTCAGCTCATCGTGGTGAATGTGTTTGCCAATGATCAGTCGCTGTGGGACGAGTTGGCGCAGGCCCTGCGGGAAGTGGATTATCCCGCTCTGCGCCGGTTGTTGCGGTAAACCCGGGCCGGAGCCCGGGTCGTTTCCGGGTTGATCAATATCGCAGCGGCTTTTGCCCTCACTCTTGCCAGACCAACCAACTGAACATGCTCGAAAACGCTCTGCAATTGCGTGTGCGCTACGCCGACACCGACAAAATGGGCGTGGCGTACTATGCCAACTATCTCAAGTGGTTCGAAGCCAGCCGTACGGAAATGCTGCGCGCCACCGGCCTGCCCTATGCCGAAATCGAGCAGATGGGCGTGGCGTTGCCCGTCACGGAGGCCTATTGTTCGTATCGCAAACCGGCCTACTACGACGACCTCCTGCGCATCGTCAGCCGGCTGCGCGAATTCCCGCGCGCCAGCTTGCGCATCGAGTATGAAATCTTCAACCAAAACGATGAGCTGCTGGCCACCGGCTACACCACGCATGTCTTCATCAATACCGGCGGCAGACCGGTACGGCCGCCGCGGATTTTCCTGCAGACGCTGCAGCGCTTCTTCGAAAAGACGGCATGAGACGGTGGGTAACTGATCGTACCGGCCCTCTCGGCCCGGGCTAATTCACGCGCCGCAGGCGTTGGGGCTGTGCGCCGGGCACGCGCTCGATCTCGCCGATCACTTCCAGATGCAATTTGACCGTGGTGGTGTACCACGGCAGCGAGCCAATCGCCTGCAGCTCGTCTGCGGCAAGCTGCTGCCGCACCAGCGCAGCCAGCCTGCGGAACTCGACGCCGGTTTTGTTCCTGGGAACGGCACGGCGGATGGCCCGGCGCAGCGTTTCATACTTCCAGCGATCGATGCGGGTGCCCTGCTTGCCCGGCGTGGGCGTCAAGCACAGAATTTTGCCGGCAGTTTTCGTCATGGCTGATTCCTCAAGAAAATGTGCCAACGGTGCGGGGCGAAACGTGGCGGGATTTGTTCAAGGTCAGGGAATTGCTGAAAGCGCGCGCTGCTCGACGCGCGTTTGGCCAGGCAAAATGCGAAGCCGGGAGCATTGACGAAAATCCGCGTCGAGGTCAAGCGGGCAATGGCGAATCGCGGCACGCTGCTCACGGCTGCCACACTTGATTGCTGCGGTCGAGGTCCGGAAAATCGTTACGGGCGTCGATCTCCACGCGCTGCACGGCGGGCCGGCCTGCCACGCGCAGGGTTTGCCGCCGGCCGCCCGCCAGCCAGACCGACTCCGGCAGCAGGTGCTCTTCGACCGTGCCATCCGCGCGTGTGATCGTGACCGGCACCGGCATGGCCGCCAGACCGCGATCTTCAATGACAATCTCGAGCGAATCGCCCGCCGCTTGCACGGTTGCAATCGCCTGATCGAGCGTCCAGGTCTCATAGAACCAAATGCGCCAGAACCAGGAGAGATCCCGGCCGCTGACCTCATTGAAAGTGTTGAAGAAATCATACGGCTGGGGATGCTTGTTCTGCCAGCGCTTGCCGTATTCGCGATAGGCGCGCAGGAAGGTTTCTTCACCGAGAATTGCCTGCAGGGCAAACAACACCTGCGCGGTTTTGTTGTAGGGCAGCGCGTAATAGAGCTCCGCCGCCGGAAAGAGATCACCGTGCCGCATCAGCTCGACTTCGCGGCCGGCGCGCGCGGCGGCGAGATAGGATTCGCGCCCGATGATGGAGCGGTCAAAACCAAAAAGCTGTTTCACGCCCGCCGCACTGTTGAATTGCGTCAGGCCTTCATCCTGCCAGGGGTGGCGGGTTTCATTGGAGCCGACGTGCATGGGGAACCACATGTGGCCGATCTCATGCATCAAGTTGCCGGCCAGGCGCAGCGTGTCCTGATAACTCTGAATCACCGTCATCATGGGATATTCCATGCCGCCGCCGTCAAGAATGCCTTCAACGGCCGTCATGTGGGGATAAGGATAGGGCCACAGAAAGCGCGAGAGAAATTCCGTTGCCAGCCGGCTGTAACGTGCGCCATGAATCCAGGCGCTCGCCTCGGGCTTTTCGCGGTAGAAACAGTGAATGGCGATGGTGCGCTGTTGCCCGCTGGGCCCGGCGAGGGCGCGCGTGGCATCCCAGCGAAAGCGCTCACTCGTGGCCCAGGCAAAATCGCGCACAGCGCGGGCGCGAAAATGC
>JBBIKM010000318.1:0-3851 GCA_037445455.1 bacterium
TTGATCAACAGGTCGCTGCCGAGCGACTGCGCGGCTGCCAGGATCGCCTCGCCATGGGCACGCGGGTGTTGCTCGTGAATCTCGACGCGCTCGGCACGGTGCTGGCCACCACCGCGCAATTGCCCGCCATCAAGCGCGCCTATCCGGACTGTCATCTCACCTGGCTCACCCGGGCGAATGCCATGCCGCTGCTGCAGCACAATCCCTACATTGATCATCTTGTCGAATGGAATGACGAAAACCGCATGGTGCTGCTGCAACAGCGCTTCGAGCTTGCCTTGAACGCCGACAAGAGCCGGCCAGCCGCGGCATTCATGAACGCGGTGCCAGCGGCCGGCAAGCGCGGCTTCGGGTTGAATGAAAACGGCGCCATTGTACCGCTCAATGCAGGCGCCGAGTACAGCTTTCGCCTGGGCGTCGACGATCACTTCAAATTTCGGGTGAACCAGCGCACCGGCAATGACATCCTGGCGGAGGCGTGGGAGATCGAATACCGCCGCGACGAATATGTTCTGTCTTTGACGGCCGAAGAGCAGGCCGCCACGCAACGCTGGCGGCGGGAGCTGGGTGTGCCGGAAGCCGCGCTGGTCATCGGTTTCAACACCGGCTGCTCGACGCTCTTTCCCTTGAAGAAACTGGAGCTCGAAACCCAGGCCGCCGCCATTCGGCAGCTCGCAGCGGAACTGCCCGAGGCCAAAATCATTCTGCTGGGCGGCCGGGAAGACACCGAGCGCAATCAACGTCTCGCGGCGCTGTGCGAGGGGCTGGCCCTGCCCACGCCCACGACGCTCGGTTTGCGCCAGGGCATAGTGCTGACGAATCTCGCGGACATCGTAGTGAGCGGCGACAGTTTGGGCATGCACCTGGCGATCGGCTTGCGGAAGCACGTGGTCGCGTGGTTCGGGTTGTCCTGCGCGGCGGAAATCGATCTCTATGATCGTGGCGTCAAAATCATCCGCGAGCTGGCCTGCGCGCCGTGCTGGAAAAAAGCCTGTGATCTGCCGCACGGCCCGATTTGCGTAACGGAGTTCAAGCCGGAGTGGATTGTGGCTGCCGTGCACGAGGCGCGGCGCCAGCTCGCCAATCGTGCGGCGGCGGGCTGGCAAGTCAGCCAACCGGCGCCTCTGACCGTTCCGTGAGGCGAATCAATGCCTGTCCAAATTCGCAAGTCTTTGAAAGTGCCTGTCCAGAATTGAAGCACCCGTGGAGCCCGAACGAGCCGGAACCAAAGAAGGCAAAGGCGACCGCAAGGACGCAAAGCCACGCAAAGAAAAGAGCAGCAACAAGCCCGATTTGGACACTTTTGTCCCGCAAGAGGGATTCACCGCCACAGTCATCCAGCAAGGATTCTTGCGAAGAGTTCTTCACATTGAAAGCTCACCGCCGAGACGCGAAGAACGCGCAGAAGCACTCTTTTGATTTTCAGACTCTGTGCTCTCCGCGGCCCCGCGGTGCAAGCGGCTGCTTTGTGGTCTGGAATCTCTCAAAATTTTGTTCTGCCTTTGAGCGCCTCCTGTGCTTAACTCCAAAGCGTGCACAAGTCAAATAGAACTCGTTTTTGCTCATCACGAAGCGCCCGGGCGGTGATGTTTTTGGATGGATACAAATTACGCAGCCAAAATCACAACTGTAAATTGCGTGGCGTCGACGACGGCTTAACTCGACTCCGAATTGCAGCGATCGCCGGCAGAGCGAAGATGATTCCGGCAAGTGACCAGCATTTACCGACCACATGAGCACAACCATCGCGGAAACGGCCGCGCCTCAACCCGCAAGCCGGTTGTTGCCGATCACACTCGGCGACGACCGCATTCGCCTTTCGGCCCTGGTGATTACCAAGAACGAGGCCGGCAATATTCATGACTGCCTGGCTTCCTTGCATTGGGTGCAGGAAATCATCGTGGTTGACGCCGAAAGCGCAGACAACACCGCGGCGCTGGCGCGCGAGTTCACCGACAAGGTCTTTGTGCGCCGCTGGGAAGGCTATGCCGCCGCCAAGCAGTTTGCGCTGGCGCAATGCCGCGGCGAGTGGGTGTTGTGGATCGACGCCGATGAGCGCGTGCCCGCGGAGCTGCGCGAAGAGATTTGTGCCCTGCTCTCCGGCACACCGGCGTGTGCGGCCTACGAGCTGCCGCGCCTGGCGAATTTCCTCGGGCGCTGGATGATGCACGGCGGCTGGTATCCCGGGCATGTCGTGCGGCTGTTCCGCCGCGAGCTGGCCGGCTTCAACCACCGCCGCATTCACGAAGGCGTCGAAGTGCGCGGCCAGATCGGACGGCTGCAGAACCACCTCCTGCACTACACCGATCGTGACCTGCGGCACTATTTCGAAAAATTCAACCGCTACACCTCCCTCGCCGCCGAGGAGCTGCAGCAAAGCGGCCGGCGCTTCCATTGGTGGGATTTACTGTTCCGGCCACCGTGGATGTTCCTGCGCATGTATTTGTTCAAAACCGGGTTCCTCGACGGCCTGCCCGGCTTCATTCTCGCCTGCCTGTCGAGTGCGTATGTGTTCACAAAATATGCGAAACTGTGGGAGCTTGAAAAAAACGCAGCCGCGCGCTGAGGCGCGGCTCATCAGGTTGGAATCAGACGCGCATGAATTCTTCTGACTTGCTTGCATCATTTTTTGCCGGCTCGCGCCGGGCGCTGGCCAAAGTCATTACGGCGGTGGAAAACGAAGCCTCGGAGACGCCGGCGCTGCTGCACGCGATCTACGGCCGCGTCGGCAAAGCCTATCGCCTGGGGATTACCGGCCCGCCCGGCGCCGGTAAATCCACGATTGTCGATGAACTCACCAAGCTGCTGCGCCGCCAAGACTACAGCGTCGGCATCGTGGCCGTGGATCCCTCCAGCCCGTTTACCGGCGGCGCCTTGCTCGGCGATCGTGTACGCATGGCCGACATCAGCGTCGATCCCGGCGTGTTCATCCGCAGCATGGCAACGCGCGGCTCGCTCGGCGGCCTCTCCCAAAAAGCGCAGGAAGCCGGCGATGTGCTGGATGCCTTCGGCAAGGATTTCGTCATCTACGAAACCGTCGGTGTCGGCCAGTCCGAGCTTGACATCGTCGAAACCGCGGACACCGTGATCGTGGTGCTGGTGCCGGAGAGCGGCGATGCCGTGCAGGCCATGAAGGCCGGCTTGATGGAAATCGCCGATGTTTTTGTGATGAACAAATCCGATCGCGCCGGTGCCGCACGCGCGCTGCACGAGTTGTCGGCGATTCTGCATCTGCGTCCGCCGGCGCCATGGCAGCCGCCGGTGGTGCCAGCCACGGCTTCTCAAGGCAAGGGCCTGGAGGAGATTTGGCAGCAAGTCGCCGCGCATCGCGAATTTCTGGAGCGGCACGGGCAGCTTCACCGCAAACGCCGCCACCGCCGCGAATCCATGATTCGCGAGCTGGTCGCGCGGCGCTTGCAGCAGGAATTCTGGGATGAACGCGCCGAGCAACTGTTGCAAGAGCACTTGCACAATTTTCCTGAACACAGCCTCTCGCCCTATGACGTCGTCGCAGCGTTGATGCAAAACGCTGCGGCCAGACGCTGAGAATGCCGTGTGCCAAGCGGATTGCCAACTGTTGGGTAAGATCGCCACAAACCGGCAGAGGGGTTGCTCGCCATCAGTCATTGCAAAAATCACGTGGTAAACCTCTGGTCTCCGCCTCGGTTGGAAGCCTTCTCATGAATTCGGCTTAACTCTTGAAAATCAGTGGTTGCGTGTCAGGATCGCAGTGTGTTCGTGAGGCAGGAATCCCGCAGTGCTCGGCGGGAATGAGGAGACGGGAGAATTCCCCGCATGGCATGCGCCTTGCCTGATGGCATGCCGGTCGGTGATATTCAACCGGAATATTC
>JBBIKM010000319.1:0-3846 GCA_037445455.1 bacterium
TTCGGAAAAGTACATCGGCGCGACCGCGAGAACGCCGTAAATGCCGGCGATGAGAAAGACCCATTTGGCAAATTTCATCGCTGTCTCCGCTTGCTGAGCCACTGTTGTTCCGTGGCATAATATGCCCACCAAATTACAAAGAATTGAAATGGTATCCTCACCAGCAAATAAACCGGCCCGCTGTCGTGACCGCCAAAATCAACGCGATTAATCGCCGAATAGATGTTGGCGGGTAGAAACCCGATGAGCATCAGCATGATACACAAACCCGTGATTCTCTTTAGACGAGAAATCCACACACCGATAGCAGCGAGCAATTCCAATATCCCTGTCAAGATTATAATCGCAACACGGTTTGGAACGAACGCCGGCAGCATGGCCGCCATCTCTTCGGTTTTTACGAAATGGCCGATTGCCGTGAAAATGAAGAAGAGCGAGAGTCCAACTCTGGCGCGTACGGCTGGCGCGATTTCCCAGCCGGCGCGCCATCGTTCCGCCAGAGTGAGTATCACATACGGAACAACGAGAAGCAGCAATAGAAAAAGCAGCATCATCAGTTGGCTCCTCCGTCCTTGGCCATTTCAATGCTTGACACGAAATCTTAACTCATTAGTAGGCGAGTGAAGAAAAGAGTGTTCGCACGGCTTCACGCTGTCGTCCTTGGCATCTCCAAACGCGGCAGCGCGGCCTCGATCTGCGGCCGTTGCGCCTCCAGCCACGGCGGCAGAATGAGTTGCTCGCCCAAGCGATCCATGTCTTCGTCGCGATCGAAACCGGGGCCATCGGTGGCCAGTTCGAACAGCACTTCACCCGGTTCGCGAAAATAAACCGATTTGAACCAGAAACGATCAATTTGCTCGGTGGGGAAAAGACCTGCATCGAAGAGCAACTCGCGCATGGCCATCTCTTCCGCGGAATCTTTCATGCGCCAGGCGACGTGATGCACGGCACCGGTTCCCCAGCGGCCGCGGCTCTCTTGCGGCAGCTCTTTGACCTCGATGATCTTGCCGGAGCGGCCGCCTTCCACAGCAAAGCGGGACCAGCCGTTTTCAGTTCCCAACCGGGCAAAGCCCATGCACTGCGTGAGCGCCTCCGCCGTCGGGGCAAGCCGGCGTACCCACAGCCGCACACTGTGCATGCCGCGCAATTGCTGCTCAACCGGAACCGCGTTTTTCTCCCACGGCACAAATTCGCGCGGGTCATCGCTCTCCACCAACGCCAGTTGCAAGCCGTGGGGATCCTTGAACGGCAGTGTCGTTTCGCCGAAGCGGGTTTCCACCGCACCGTATTTCACGCCCATCTGGTCGAAACGCGCACGCCAGTATTGCAAGCTCCCTTTCGGCACGGCAAAAGGGACTTCCACCACCAAGCCGGTTCCTGCTCGCCCCGGCCCCATGCTCGGCCAGGGGAAAAACGTGAGGTCCGTTCCCGGCGTGCCCGCGCCGTCGGCATAAAACAAGTGATAGGTATCGGGAACGTCTTGATTGACGCTCTTTTTCACCAGCCGCATGCCCATCACGCCCACGTAGAAGTCGAGATTCTCCTGCGCGTCGCCGGCAATGGCGGTGAGATGATGAATACCGTGAACGGAGTTTTTCATTGGCTGGCTCATGGTAATGGTCAAGCGCTTGAACGCGATGATGAGATTTGTTCGACCAACTGCATTACGATGTCAGACTGGAAAGAGACATTTCACCTTGAGCACGGCACTGGTGCCGAAAGTGATGCTCCCGCCAGGACCTGGCACTTCACCGATCAGCGCATCAGTGACGGTAGCGCGCTGGTGCAAATACCTGCGTTTGGACACGCCGCAGTGGAAACCGTCATTGTGCTCGCACACCGGCAGCGCAGGTGAGCGACACGGTGATTGAACAGCACCCCCGTTGGGCTGCGAAGTAATCGTCTGTGCGACCTTCGACCGGCATCTGCATGTGTGGCCGTGTTGACTTGGGTTCTGACTTGCTTCCCAGCTTGCTGTGCTTGCCCTCAGTTTGCGCCGGTTTGCGCCGCACGCCTGGCAGCGGCAAACTCCTCAGCCTTCAGCAGGTACGAAGGATGTTCGAGGCCGGTTGGCGGATAGAATTCATGATGCGTGAAATGAAATCCCAGCTTCTGCAGCAGCAGCCGCGAGGCTTCATTTTGTGGATGATGTCCGGCGAACAGGGCGCTGGCCCCGAGCTGAGCGAAAGCGTACTGGATAATGGCGCCGGCCGCCTCGGCAGCATACCCGCGGCGCCAATGAGCTGAGCGGATATGAGAGCCGATCTCATAGATGGCATTTGACGAGTCATAAGGCCGCAGCCCACAGCAGCCGAGATGCTCATCCGTTGCGAGCAGAAACAGCGGCCAGTACTGCACCCCGTATTCTTTCGCGGTTGCCATTTCTTTTCCAAGACGATCCAAAACCTGCTGCGTGGTGAGGCGGCCGCGCGCGTCGATGTACCTCATCACCTCATAATCTCCCCACAATTCGAGCGCCAGCGGAAGATCGTCTTCCCGCCAACAACGAAAGCCCAGCCGGCTGGTGGTGAGGAAATATTTCCGGGGATCGTTCATCGCCACCTCGCTGTCGGCGGCATCAATTGGCGGCCCCGACTCGTCCGCCCGAATGCCGTGCCTGGGTGGCGGCCAGCAAATGCCGGCCAAAATCATCGTCCCAGTAGGCCGCAATCTTGCCGTCCCGCAGCCAGTAAATGCGCGGCGCACTGTCGCCGATGAGCGCCACCAGTTCCTGTTCGGAGATGAGGTGATAGGGATAATTGGAATTGGTTTCCTGCAAGAAGGCAGAAACCGCGGCCGGACTTTCGGCAAAGATCAAGGCATGGAGTTGCGGGAAATTCGCATGCTGCGCCGCCAGCTCATTGAGGCTGCGCGCCGTGTCCCGGCAATGGTCGCAATCCGCGCTAAACACCGCCACGAAACGCTCGCCGCTGGTGAGATCAACGCGGCCGCCATGCTCGAATTGTGTGTACTGCGCAAATCTCGCTTCATAATCCCGGCGCACCGGCGCAAGCAGCAAGACGGCAAGCAAGCTGCCCGCGGCCAACAGGGCGGGAACAGCAGGCCGGTGCCTGTCGGCGGGCGCGATTTTGAACAGCCAGAGGCTCAGCGCCAGCAAGAGAATGTTCTTCACCAGGGACTCCGCCGACGACATGGGCAGGAGCGCGCCAAAGCAGCCACAATCAGGCGTCTGCTCGCCCAGCGTCAACTGGTAAGCTTGCAGCGCCGTGAACGCAACCAGCATCGCGATGGCCAGGGGGAGAATGGCGCGTTTCAGATAATACGGCAACAGCAGCGCCGCGCCGAGAAACAGCTCAAAGGCGATCAACAGCCGCGCGGGATATGCCGCCTGGCTGCGCGTGGCAGCCAGACCTTGCTCGACGATCGCAATTTCAAACAAGCCGGCCTCCGGCAATTTGGAAAGGGCCGAGAGCAGAAAAACGCCGGCCAGCAGCAACCGCAAGGTGATTCCGATTCTCGCAACAGTCATACGATGCCATCAAAAGTTGAGATGATCCCCGCGTACGCCGGCAGGTGACGCCGCAACGCTGCAGGGATTTGGCCGGGCAGCAGCACACCTGCAACAAAGCCTCCGGAGAACAGCATGACAAATCGGTCAGCGTCCGTTGCCTCTGCGCAATTGGCAATCCGGCATTCTAGTGCTCGGTCACTTTGATTTGTATGAGTGATTCTGAGCATCATTCAGAAGGAACCTTGCGAGACACCTGGCACCGTGCTCAAAGCTTTGCAGGACCCTTACAGGATGACAGGGATGATGGCTGTAAATTTCCAGGTAACAGACCACTAGTTCGCCGGCGCAGTACTGCGCTCTGCCGGCATCACCGC
>JBBIKM010000320.1:0-3817 GCA_037445455.1 bacterium
GCTTCGCTGAGGGTGGTCTGCGGACGTGCGACCACTTCCGCAAACGGATAGAGATTGACCACAACGAGATCGATCAGCCCAAGGCCATGATGCGCCGCCTCCACAAGCTGCGCAGGCTGATCGCGTTTCGCCAGCAGTCCGCCCAGGATTTTCGGGTGCAGCGTCTTTACCCGCCCCTCCAGGATCTCGGGAAAGCCGGTAATCGCCTCGACCGGCGTGACTGAGAAACCATGCTGCTTCAACAGCCGGGCCGTGCCGCCGGTGGCAATCAACTCGATGCGGTGCGCGGCCAGGGTTTGCGCCAGCTCCAGCAGGCCGGTTTTGTCATGGACGCTGAGCAGGGCGCGCTTGATGGCTGACACGTTGTCTCTCTCGCGTTTCAAGTTCAGGATTTCGGCAGGATGCGAACCTGTCTGCCACTGATCACCACCCGGTCTTCCGCAAAAAGCTGCAGCGCTTCCGGTAAAATCTCATGCTCGACTGCGAGCACGCGCGCGGCCAGCGTCGCCGCGGTGTCATCATCGTGCACCGGCACGCAGCGCTGCACCACCGGGCCGCCGCTGTCGTATTCTTCATCCACCAGATGAACCGTGGCGCCGCTCACTTTGCAACCATAGGCGAGCACGGCCGCATGCACGCGGCTGCCATACATGCCCTTGCCGCCGAAACTCGGCAGCAGGGCGGGATGAATGTTGATCATGCGGCCGGCAAAAGCGCGCACCACCGCCGCGGGAATCTTGTGCAGATAGCCGGCCAGCACGATGAAATTGCAGCCGTGCTGGGACAAGGCCTGCAGCAGCGCGCGTTCATAGTCCTGCGGCGCAGCAAAGCTGCGCGGCGCGAGCACGCATTCTGCGATTCCGGCGTCGCGTGCAATCTGCCGCGCACCAGCCGCCGGCTGGTCGGTGAGCAACAATGCCACCCGCGCAGCCAGCCTGCCGCTGCGAATCGCCGCGACGATGGCCTGGAAATTCGAGCCGCGGCCGCTGGCAAAAACTGCAAGGTGAAGATCCATTTGCCCTCGAACACATGCGCAACCACAATGGCGCTCTGCCCAACTCGCCGGCCAGCCGGCGTGGATCACCGTGAAGTTCGTCACGGTCCGAACCTGTTCCAACCCTGGCGGAGCCGGGGTTTCCAGAGCTTCACATCTCGCGGAAGATCTGAGCGTTTTGATGCCGTGGCCAGACCATTGCGCGAACCTCTTCCCAAAAGCTCGCGATTTCAGACGGACACTCGTTCTAAACCACCGCGGCTTCGGTAATCGTCAAGCGCCGCTGCCGGCCGATCACCAACAGCTCGGCGCGGGCGCCGATCGGCATGGTGTGTGTGCGGCCGGCGTGGCCGTATTCCAAATTCATCAAAGCGGGCACGCGCAACGGGCGGATGAAATCCTGCATCAGATCCTCCAGGCGCAGCGAGGGGGCGCCGTTTTTCGCCTCGCAATCGATCATCTGGCCCAACACAAAGCCGCCGATTTTGGCGAACACACCCAGTTCCCGCAGATGCACGAAATAACGATCAATGCGATAAATCTCCTCGCCGATTTCCTCGAGGAAGAAAATGCTCCTTTGCACCGCCGGCATGTAGGCGGTGCCCGCCACCGTGGCCACCAGCGAGAGACAGCCGCCAAGCAGACGGCCGCGCACGCGTCCCGCGGTGATCGCGGCAAACGGCCGGTCCTGTTGCGGCTGCAAATCGCCGCTGGGAACCGGTTCGGTGATCATCCGCCAAAACTGCGCTGCGGTAAAGGGATCGAGGCCCCGGCCCATGTCGGCTGCCACCATCGGCCCGGAGAAAGTGATCAATCCAGTGCGCCGAAAGATCGCGAGCTGCAGCGCCGTGATGTCGCTGTAGCCAACGAAGATTTTCGGATGGCGGCGGATGGCGTCATAATCGAGCAGGTGCAGCAGCCGGGGCGTGCCGTAGCCCCCGCGCACACAGATGATCGCCCGCACCTGCCGGTCACGGAACATCGCGTTGAGATCGCGGCTGCGCTCGCGATCACTGCCGGCAAGATAGCCGTGCTCGCGATACACAAACCGGCCGAGCTTGACGCGATAGCCCAACCCTTCCAAATGGCGCACGCCCTGTTCGAGCAACTCGGGCTTCATGGGACTGGCGGGCGCCACCACGCCGATGACCTCACCAGGACGCAGCCGCGCCGGTTTGATGATGCGGGGCAAGGTTGTTCTCCGGTCTCATTCCTGCTGCAGCAGCCTTCCCGCAGGGATTCAACGAGAAACTCGCTACAGCTCGAGGTGATTCGCAAGGTCCCAGCGGGATAACCGCGGGATGACAACTGATGACAGCTTGAACGTTGCAGGGCCAGCGATCACTGACTCAACACCGGCAAACGGCGCTGCGCCGGCGGCGCGAATCGCGAGCCAACGACACGGCCGGTCAGCTCAAAATCGCCGGCGGCAGTGATGTGCACCGGGCAGAACTCGCCAATCGGCAATTCGCCGCGGCCAGCCGGCACCAACACCGTGTGATCGATCTCCGGGCAATCCCATTGCGTGCGGCCGGAGTAGGCTTGTTCCTGTTCGTGGTAATCCTCGATCAATACCCGCAACTCACGCCCGATCTGCCGGCGATTCCACTCCAGCGCCACTTGTCGCTGCGCCTCGACCAGCAAGTCATAACGTTCGCGCTTGACTTCGTCGGGCACTTGCTCTGTAAAGGTGTAAGCCGGGGTGTTTTCTTCGTGGGAATAAGTAAAAACACCCAGGCGCGCAAAATGGCCGGCGCAGACGAAGTCATAGAGGCTCTGAAAATCCTCCTCCGTTTCGCCCGGAAAGCCGGTGATCAGCGAAGTGCGCAGCACCAGGTTTGGAATGCCGGCATGCAGGCGGCCGATCAAATCTTCGGTGAATTGGCGGTTGACGCGGCGGGCCATGCGCTTGAGCATGCGGTCGCTGACATGCTGAATCGGCAGGTCGAGATACTTGACCACCTTGGGCAGGGTCGCGATCGCTGCGATGATCTCGTTGCTGACATGATAGGGATAGGCATACATCACGCGAATCCACTCCAGGCCGGCGACCGCGTCGAGCGCGTGCAGCAGTGGGGCGAGCTGCTGCCGGCCGTTCAAATCCAGGCCGTATTGAGTGGAATCCTGCGCGACGAGAATCAACTCCTTCACGCCGTGGGCCGCGAGTCGCTGCGCCTCCGCCACCAGTTCCGGAATCGGCGTGCTGCGGAAAGCGCCGCGAATTTGCGGAATCGCGCAAAAGGTGCAGGGATGCTCGCAACCTTCGGAGATTTTGAGATAGGCGAAGTGACGAGGCGTCAACTGCTCACGCGCAACCGCGGGCACGCCCTCGCCGAGCAGATGGTGTTTCAGCCGCATCTGCAGCGCCAAGCCATTGACGATTTGGCGCAAATTCCGGTTGCCGTAAAAACCGTCGACTTCCGGCAACTCGCGGCGCAGTTCGGGGGCATAACGCTCCGACAGGCAACCGGTCACAAACACTTGCCGGCAGGCGCCCTGCTTCTTCAGTTCGAGCGCCTGCAGAATCGTGTCGAGGGATTCTTCCTTGGCGGACTCGATAAAGCCGCAGGTGTTGACAATGATGGCCTCCGCGGCCGCTGCTTCGGTAACGAACTCGACGCCGCGCAGCCGCAGGCCGCCTTGCAGGAATTCGGAGTCAACGAGATTCTTGGGACAACCCAGGGTGATGAGATTGACTTTCAAGTGTATCCCAGCGAAGAAAGGTTATGCAACAGCAACGGCATTTCGCCCAGCCCGCCGGCCACGGCGGCTTGCCGACCTCCGCCGCTTTCAGGCAAACAAAGCGGCGATGAATTCCCTTGG
>JBBIKM010000321.1:0-1241 GCA_037445455.1 bacterium
CTTGTACAGCTTCGCCTCTTCGAGAGTATTCTGCCAGCTTGAGAAGTACCCCAAAGCACGAAGTGCATTGAAACGTGAGCACACCGCCCACCGACTACCGACCACCGACCACTTGAGAAGTGCCCACGACTGGCCGGTTTTCAAGTGCCCAATGACAGCTTGCCTGAAGACTTGCGTAGTCTGCTGTCCGGTGAATAGATTCTCAATAGTGAGAAAATCCATGTTCTTCTTGTCAATTTTGCCAAAGGCACTTTGCTGACTTGGGGTTGAGCAGCCGCTAAACCATTGCAAAGTTGCGTCTCCGGTACGCGGCCTTCGTGGCACATTGCTTGCGAGATGAACTCTGTTAACTCGCAACGACGCCCGAGCGGTTTTGCGGGCTGCACTTAGACCTTGGAGAGCGCCCAGTCAGAAAAGCCAAGAATTAGGAAACACGCAATCCCCAAACCCGCAATAGGTTTGGCGTGAACTCTCCAGCGCCCGCAAATACGAGCAGTGCCTCCCTCCTGGGACCATATCCAGCCCAATCTGCCCAAGCCCGACGTCAGGTCCATTGACATCCTGTGATCAAACACGCCACTGCGTGCAGTTTTGGTTCAGCCTTTTCTTCTCAACGGCAGGCTGACGGAAGAGATTGCCGCAAGGCGACTGCAATCTTGCTTTCTCATGCTCCGCCAGGGGAGGGGCGGGGTGCGGCCTCGCCGGCGGGAATCAGGAAATTTCTCCAACGCAGCCGCGGCACCGGGAGATTGCTCCATCTGAATGCCGGCGGGATTGTTGAAGGTTGAGAACGCGCTTCACCGCGGGCGCGAAAGCGCACAAAAACCGCCATGGGGCCGTCTATCAACAAGAACGGATTTCGGCGATCACTGCGGCAGGCAATGTCAAAGATTTGGAGGAGGGGCATCCCATGAGAGTAAAACAAATCGTTGTCCTCGCCCTGGTTTTTTCCTTCCCGGTCTTGACCCCGGTGTATTCGCCATCGGAAAGAGGGGTGGCTCTGCGCGAGAGCAGGGGCGAGGCCCGGTTCCAAGAAAACGGCAAGGCAGTGGTGCTCACTGCAACGGCGCTCGATTCTTTCATCACTGCGACAATGTCTGCCTATCACATCCCCGGTTTGTCTGCCTGCCTTGTCAAGCAGGGCCGGCTGGTTTGGCATCATGCCTATGGCTACGCGGATATCGAGCGAAATATCCCGGTGACTGATTCGACGCTGTTCTTGCTGGCCTCCGTTTCAAAGA
>JBBIKM010000321.1:1251-3767 GCA_037445455.1 bacterium
CCATCACCGGCACGGCAATCATGCAATTATATGAACGAGGCCTTTTTCATTTGGACGATCATGTCAATGATTATCTTCCCCTGGATTTGCAGGTCGTCAATCCCTCCTGCCCGAACGATCCCATCACCTTCAGGGTGATTCTTTCGCATGTATCAAGTATCAATCAGGCTTGGGACGTTCTCCAGCCATTGATTGTGGCAGGCGACTCGCCGATGACGTTGTATGATTATCCAAAGAGTTATTTGGTGCCTGGCGGCGCCTATTATACCAGGGCGAGTTATGGCGCATTTCATCCTGGAACCACTTATAACTATTGCGGCACTGCCATCGCCTTGCTTGGTTACATTGTTGAGGCAATCACCGGCACGGCTTTCGCTGAATATTGCCAGAAACACATTCTTACGCCGCTCCGCATGAATGAAACCTCCTGGTTCCTTGCCAATCTGGATACCAGTCATATCGCAAGACCGTATAGCTGGACCTTCTCCGGATATCAATCCTCTCCACACCAGGGGAATCCCTGGTATCCCGGCGGTTTCCTTCGCAGCAGCTCGCTGCAGCTTGCCCGTTTTCTAAACGCCTTAATGCAAAAAGGAAAATTGGGAGACATCAGGATACTTGACAGCTCAACGGTGGCATTGCTGACAACAGCGCACTATCCGAGGATACCATTATCTTCTGGGATTCTCTCGCAGGGTCTCATCTGGTACCAACAGTACTTCGGGAATCGATTAGCCGGGGGACACTCAGGTGGTCGGCGTGCCGGAGCTTGTACCGCAATGTTTTATTGTGAACCTGAGAAATCAGGCGTAATCGTGTTGACGAATCAATATGGATGGGAGAGCGTTGCAAAAATCGTAAGCGCGCTTTTTGATTATGCCGCCGGCCTCTCCCTCGATCCCACCTTGACAATCACCACCGATTCACTGCGCTTTGTTTCCGAGCTGGATCAACGCGATACCTTGAAGTTTGTCATAAGCAATAAAGGGCTGGATAGCCTGCGCATCGCGAGCATGCAGTCTCCAGCCAGCCATTTCCATCTGGCCGCAAGCCTGGATCTGCCGCTGGCTTTGGGAAAGGATCAAAAGCATGAGCTTGGCATCGTGTTCATCCCGGCTGATAACGTCATCAAAACGGATTCTCTCGTTCTGGTCAGCAACGACCCGCGGCAGCCGGTGCAGAAAGTGATCTTACAGGGCGTCGCGCTGCGCAGCGCCGCACCCAGTACCATCTATGCCGTCGCCGACATCTCGAATCGCACTTTTCTGGCGACGCTCAACGCGGCAGATTCGGGCAAGGCCAGCTTGGTCGGTTCCACTGGCTGCAATTCCGCTCGTGGGTTGGCGGTGCAGCCGGTCACCGGTCATTTGTTTGGCCTCGTTCCTGACATCAATTTCAGCACCTTCATCAAGATCGATACGCAAACCGGGCTTGCTCAGCAGATACTGACCATTCCGGAGTCGGATGTCCGGGCGATGACATTCGAGGGTGACACCCTATGGGCGGCGAGTTACGCCGGCAAATTGTTCAAGATCGATCTGCAAACTGGTGTGACCAAATTCGTCGGCCAGACCGGAATCTCCAACTTATCCGGGCTGGCGTTCAATCCGGTGACCAAAAGGCTGTGGGCCACCAGCACCGGCAACATGAAATTGTATATCCTGAACCGGAACACGGCACAGCGAACGTGGGAGAGAATCTGTTTCCTCGCGCCCCATGGGCTGGCATTCGACGCGGGTGGACAGCTCTTCGGCTTGTTCAATCCCGAGCGTTGCTCCAATGCCAACTTGGCCTTGCTGGATACCGCACTCGTCACCACCGGCGCCAATGACCGGATCATCGGTGACACGGGATATCAGCGCGTCTCGGCCCTGGCGATGCGCGGAGAGATTGCGGTCGAGGTGCATGAGCTGTCCACTACTGCCACGCCCGCTGAATATGCGCTGTATCAGAATTATCCCAATCCCTTTAATCCATCCACAACGATCGCATTCGCGCTGCCGAAAACGAGCTTTGTCACGCTGAAGATTTATGATGTGCTCGGCAATGAAGTCGCCACGCTGGTGGCGGAAAAGCTGCCGGCGGGCAGGCACCAGCGCGTGTGGGAGGCAAAGGGCTTGGCGGGCGGGATGTATCTGTATCGCATCGCAGCGGGTGAGCCTTCGACAAACTTCCCGAGTAAGTCGGGACAGGCAGGGCAGGGGTTGGTGCAAACGAAAAAGCTCTTGCTGTTGCGGTAAGAATAAATAAACCGGCTTCATGTGGTGCAAGGCTTTTGTATGGAAGTTCACGCTATGAGATTGAAAGGAGCAAAAGCGTCATGTCACTCAAAACCCCCATCTCGCGACGGGATTTCATGCGTTGGGCCGTGGCCGCGCCCGCGGCGATGAGCATGGCAGATGAGTTTCTCCCCAGGCTCGCTGCGGCTCTCGATGAAGCCGTCAGGGAATATCCCATCATCTGGCTGCAAGCTTCCACGTGCAGCGGCTGTTCCGTTTCCGTGATCAACACCATTC
>JBBIKM010000322.1:0-3762 GCA_037445455.1 bacterium
AAGTCCGCGCAAATTCCCCTGCACGTCTGGCTGCCCGATGCCATGGCCGGCCCCACGCCGGTTTCGGCTTTGATTCATGCCGCCACCATGGTGACGGCCGGCGTGTACATGGTGGCGCGCTGCAGCGTTCTGTTCGTGCAATCTCCCGTCGCGCTCGAAGTGGTGGCCGTTATCGGCGTGGCAACCGCCGCCTTCGCCGGCACCATGGCGCTCACCGCCACGGACATCAAAAAAGTGCTGGCTTACTCGACCGTGAGCCAGTTGGGCTACATGTTTCTCGCCTGCGGCGTGGGCGCGTTTGCCGCCGGAATTTTTCACCTCGTCACCCACGCCTTTTTCAAGGCGTTGCTCTTTCTCGGCGCCGGCAGCGTGATGCACGCCCTCAGCGGCGAAACCAACATCATGAAGATGGGCGGCCTCAAGAAGCATCTGCCGGTCACCCATGTGACCTTTCTGATTGCCGGCCTCGCCATTGCCGGCATTCCC
The DNA here is from genome assembly GCA_037445455.1 of bacterium. GTDB lineage: Bacteria > Zhuqueibacterota > Zhuqueibacteria > Zhuqueibacterales > Zhuqueibacteraceae > Coneutiohabitans. The sequence goes on from JBBIKM010000322.1 coordinate 487, forward strand.
GGCTTCTCCGGCTTCTTTTCCAAGGATGAGATTCTGTGGGAGACGTTCAGCAGCGCGCACGGCTCAGTGGTGCTTTATCTCATCGCCCTGGCGACCGCCGGTCTCACCGCGTTCTACATGTTTCGGCTGATCTATCTCGCTTTCTACGGCAGCGACCGGGTTGACCCCGAAGTCATGAACCACGTGCACGAGTCGCCCAGGGTCATGACCGTGCCGTTGATGGTGCTGGCCGTGCTGGCGGTGATCGGCGGGTACATCGGCATTCCGCATGTATTCAATCAAATCGGGCATTTTCTCGAGCCGGTGTTTACGCGCTATCGCGCGGCGGAAGCGCATGCCGAGGGCGCGCTCTCCACGGAATTGCTGCTGATGGCGGCCTCGGTGGCGGTGGCGCTGGCCGGCATTGCGCTGGCGCGGCGGATGTACCTGCAGCAACCGGCGCTGGCCGATCGCCTGGCGGCGCGTTTTCGCGCGCTGCACACGCTGCTCAGCCGCAAATACTACGTCGATGAAATCTATGACGCCCTGTTCGTGCGCCCGCTGCATCGCCTCGCGGACGGCTTTCTGTGGAAGATTCTCGATGTCAAGGGCATCGACGGCTTCGTGAATTTTCTGCCGCGCGTGTTTGCCGCTGCCGCCTCCAGCCTGCGGCGCTGGCAAACCGGCATCGTGCAAAACTACGCGGTTTCCATCATGATCGGCCTGATCCTGGTGTTGGGTTATTTGTTGATCAAGTAGCGGCTGATGCCGCCCGGCGGCGGCCGGCGCGGCGCCACCATTCACCCTGGCACGTACCAGCATTCATCCATGTTCGATAATCTGCCCCTCCTCTCGCTTTTGATCTTTTTGCCGCTCGCCGGCGCGTTGCTCGTCAGCCTGACGCCGCGGCAGCAAACCGGCCTGATGCGCGGCCTCACGCTCGGCGTCACCCTGCTCGTTTTTGTGATCAGCCTGCCCTTGTTTTTCAGCTTCGACAGCAGCCGCATCGCCTTCCAATTCGAAGAACGGCTGGAGTGGATCCCCGCGATGCGTGCGACCTATCACCTCGGCGTGGACGGCATCAGCGTGCTGATGGTTCTGCTCACCACCTTCCTTTCGCCCCTGGTGATTCTCTCCTCCTGGAATGACATCAAGACCAGCGTCAAAGGCTATCTCGTCTCGATGTTGATGCTGGAAGCCGGCATGATCGGCGTGTTCGTCGCGCTCGATTTGCTGCTCTTCTACGTCTTCTGGGAAGTGATGCTGATTCCGATGTATTTCATCATCGGTGTGTGGGGCGGGCAGCGCAGGATCTACGCCGCCGTGAAGTTCTTCATCTACACCATGGTCGGCAGTCTGTTGATGCTCGTCGCCATTCTCTTCATCTATTTCTACTACGGTAAAGTGACGGGCACCCTTACTTTTGATTACGTGCAAATTCGCGAGTTGCTGTTTCCGGAAAACTATCAGGTCTGGCTGTTCCTGGCCTTCGGGCTTTCCTTTGCGATCAAAGTGCCAATGTTTCCCTTTCACACCTGGCTGCCCGATGCCCACGTCGAGGCGCCCACCGCCGGCTCGGTGATTCTGGCGGGTGTGCTGCTGAAAATGGGAACCTACGGCTTTCTGCGTTTTTGCCTGCCGCTTTTTCCCAATGCCTCCCTGCAATTCACGCCGTTGCTGTCCGTGCTCGCGATCATCGGCATCATCTATGGCGCCTGGGTGGCGATGGTGCAGCCGGATGTCAAAAAACTGGTGGCCTATTCCTCGGTGAGCCACCTCGGCTTCGTCATGCTCGGCATCTTCACCTTCACCCAGCAGGGCTTGCAGGGCGGCTTGATTCAGATGGTCAATCACGGCCTGTCCACCGGCGCGCTGTTCTTGATTGTCGGCATGCTCTACGAGCGCCGCCACACCCGCGCCATCGCGGACTTTGGTGGTCTGGCGCGCCCGCTGCCGATCCTCACCACCTTCTTCATGATCGCCACGCTGGCTTCCATCGGCCTGCCTGGCTTGAACGGCTTTGTGGGCGAATTTCTGGTTTTGCTCGGCACGTTCCTCACCAACAAAGTCTATGCGGCGCTGGCCGCCACCGGCGTGATTTTCGCGGCCGTCTACATGTTGTGGATGTTTCAGCGGGTGATGTTCGGCAAGCTCGACAAGGAGGAGAACCGCCACCTCGTTGACCTGTCGAAACGGGAAATCGCCGTGCTGGTGCCGGTGACCGCGATGATGGTGCTGATCGGCGTGTGGGCCCAGCCGTTTCTGGGCAGAATGGAAACCTCGGTGGACGCCTTGATTCGCACAGTGCATTATCGCGCCGCCAAAGTGAACGATGCTCCCGGCCTGGCCCCGCTCGATTTGGGATGGACCAAAGAGCCGCCGGCGGCAGTGGCCGCGGAATAAAGCCGGGAGCGTGCCACACCCGGCCCGGCTGGCAGGTGTATGTTTGACGCTGGAATGGAAGGACGGCCTAATCTCTCAACCTACGATGACGGATACCTTGACGCTCTCCCAGATTGCTTATTACTTCGCGCCGACGCTGACCCTGGTCGTGGTCGGGCTGCTGGTGCTGATCCTCGGCATGCTGTTTCCGCGCATGTATCGCGAGACGCTGGCGGCGGTGGTGCTGTTCGGCTTCGGCATCGCGGTGTTCTTTGCGGTGCAAAACTGGAGCGAATCCGTGCGCCTGTTTCACGGCATGATCGTCGTCGACAAATTCTCCAACGGGTTTGCCTGCCTGTTCGTGATTGCCGCCGGTCTCACCCTGCTGCTTTCGATCAACGCCCTGGAAAACACTTCGCTGCTGGTGAGTGAATTCTTCGCGCTCATCATCTTTGCCACGGTGGGCATGCTGCTGATGGCCGCGAGCACGCATCTGCTCACGCTGTTCCTGGGTCTGGAGCTGCTCTCGGTGTCACTGTACGTTCTGGCCGGCTTCCGGCGCAACGACAAGCACAGCATCGAAGCGTCCTTCAAATATTTCCTGCTGGGCGCTTTTGCCAGCGGCTTCCTGCTCTACGGCATTGCCTTGATCTACGGCAGCGTCGGCAGCGCCAGCCTGACGGCGCTGGCCGAAGCGGTGAAGGCGCGCCACCTGCTCGACTCGCCCCTGCTCACCGCGGGGTTGGCCCTGATGGCGGTGGGGCTCGGCTTCAAGATCGCGCTCGCGCCGTTTCACACCTGGGCGCCGGATGTTTATCAGGGCGCGCCCACGCCGATTGCGGCTTTCATGGCGACCGGCTCCAAAGCCGCGGCTTTTGCCGCCCTGCTGCGTATCGCGCTGGCCACCGGCATCGC
>JBBIKM010000323.1:0-3757 GCA_037445455.1 bacterium
GCAGCGCCCGGCAGCAGAAGATCGATCCCGTGCTCCTGCAAGATCTCATCCGGCGGACTGTAGGGAAGATCAGCCCGGCCGCGTGCGGTTTCCAAGTCGGCGCGCCGGCCTGCGCGAAGATTCTCGCTGGCATGCTTCAGCCGCTGCTCATACGCGTCCTTCGCTTTGTTTCCTGGCGTGGTCGCATCAGGGTCGCGTTTGCTCCAAAACTCCGCCGCGAGTCGCTGCAGTTCTTCTGCGGCATGAATCTGCTTGAAGGCTTTGCGCTCCGCCGAATCACCGAAATAGGCGACGGCGGGCGCGACGCGCTGTCTGAGGGGCTGGGGCCCGTCCGCCGCTGTCGAGTGTTTCATCGTCTTGATAAGCCAGATGCTCCCCATCCCCCAAACCGAGCCTGTGCTGACCACCTGGACCCAGGCCAGAGTCGGGGGATCCTGGTGGCAGGAATACGGAGTGGAGAACGCAAGCAAGCTGGGGGCCAGTGCCAGTGCCACGCTACGGTTCCTCATGGCCGACTCGTTTCGAGATACTCTCGTGGAGAAGGCTGCCAGCCTGCCAACGAAGGCGAGCTGGAAGCGTGCACGACAACATCTTGCCGGTTGCGATTGTTCTTTCCGGGCAGATTCGGAATGTGAAAGGTGTGAATCACAGCAGGCGGTTTGCGTTTCAAATACAGACAAGTTCGGCGAAATGCAGAACCCGCGCAAGCAATGGCAGGAATGACGGTGCAATCCTTCGGGAAGAGATTAGCCATGGCGAGGCGTCGCGCTTCTTGATCATCGTCACAACTGAGCGGAGAGGGAAGAAGACTGCATTCAGGTCAGTTGGCCGCGCGTGATGCGCCAGCAATCAGGAGAAGGTTCCCCGGGAGTCTGTCTGAATGAACCAGGCGAGATACTGGGCGCGCGGCCGTTGGCAGCCGCACGCCTGGTGTTTGGGAGGAATCATTTTCGACAAGGCGTCGCGCCGGCGTCCTTCGGCAAAGGTTGTCAGAAGGACGCTGGCGCGATCAAACAACGGCGCTACTTCATCAAGACGAGCTTGCGCTGTGCCACCAATTCGCCTGCCTGCAAAACATACACATACACGCCGCTCGCCACACGGCTGCCGCGTTCATCGGTCGCATCCCACACGAGATCGTGCCGTCCGGCGCTCAGTTCACCCGCTACCAGCCGCTTCACGAGCTGGCCGCTCATGTTGTAGATCGCCAGGGTCACCTCACCTGCTGCCGGCAGGGCAAAGCCGATGGTGGTGGTGGGATTGAAGGGATTGGGATAGTTCTGCATGAGTTCGAAACGTGCCGGCAACGCGGTCGCAGCCTCGGTCACCTGCACCGCCTCGCTGATTTTCGCAAGCGTCAATCCCGCGGAGGCCGTTGTTCCCCGGAACTCGATCTGGTCGATATAGACATCATCATTGTCGGCACTGGCATCACACAGGAAGCGAAGGCGCGCATTGCTCGGGAAGTTGTAGGTGCTGCGCGGGATCGTCACCACGGCGTGATAGAACACATTGTTCTGCACGCTGCCCGACCGCGCAATGGTGGCCACGGTTTGCCAGGCGGAGCCGTTGTAATATTGCACCCAGAAGTCTTCATTCAATTCCATGCTGACCATGATGAAATAGAAATCAACTTCCAGCGTGTTGTAGCCGGTGACGTTGTAGGTTCCGGTATGATAGAATGACGACGCCGTGCCGCTGTTGTCCTGGATGTCGGCCGCGGCATTGCCCTGATAGGCATAGGTGCCGCCGGTATAGCGCGACATGTCCGAACCGCCGTCGGTGTAGCTGCCCATGCCGGTTTCGAAGTTGTCGGAGGTGATGACCACCCAGCCGCTGCCAGCCGGGTTCACCGTGATGTTCATGATTGCCTGATCGCTGCCGCCGCGGCCGTCCTCAACGCGCACCGTGAACTGATTCGTGCCCACGTCGCCACTGCCCGGTGTGCCGGAGAGCGCGCCGTTGCCCGCCACGCTCAGCCAGGCCGGGCCGCTCACCTTTGAAAAAGTCAGGGGATCGTTGTCCGGATCGGTGGCATCGCCGGCAAGTGATTCGCTGTAGGCCACCCCTTCGGTCGCACTCAGCTTGCTGAGTGGATCGCTGGTGAACGACGGTGGATTGTTGCCCGGCACGGTCACGCTGATCTCATCGAAGGCAAAACCGTCCGTGGTGATCGGGTAGTCGTCATACTGCTGGAACTTGACAATGAATGTGCTGGTCAGGCTCAGGCCGTTGGCTGCCGCCAGCGCATCCAAATCAAGATTGAAGCTTTGCCAGGCGGTGCTGCTGCCGCTCAGGCTTTGCACTTTGACGAAGCTGGTGCCGCCGTTATTGGAGAAATAGACACCGTCCTGCGTGTGCGTCTCGTCGCTGAACTCCTTCCACTGAAAAGCCAGATTCACTTGCGACTGGCCGGCAAGATTCAAATGCAGCCAGGCTTCGTTTTGATTGAGCACGCCGCTGCTGCTCACATCCATGACCAGGTGATAGCTGCCGGCATAAGGCCCGTTGGTATTGAGCACGCGAATGCGGCCGGCGGCGTTGGATTTGTACGTGTTCCAGTGATTGTCCAGCGCCCCGCTCTCGAAGCCCGTGTAGTATGGCAGGGTGGCATATTCTGCCGGCGGCTGCGGAATCGTTCCGACGCCGACCGCCAGCCAGGCTTCGGCGGTGGCGAGCGCCTCCGGTGAGCCGGCACCATACAATCCTTCCGCGGCTGCGATGGCGCCGCTGCGCGCGGCATTGTAATTCGAGCTGGAGGTCAGGAACGAGTTGTTGTTGGTGTAGGCAATCGCTGCCGCTTTGGTGAGGCCCAGAGCAGGCACGTTGTAGTTGTAGCCCACATCATTGGTGCCGCTGCCGCCTTCCACCAACAAATAGAACCAGAAATTCTGCACGCCGCTGTTGGTGTGCACACCGCCGTTGTCGCCGGTGCCGGTGTACCAATAGGTGCCTTGATAAGTATCGGGATCGCTGAACTCGTTGGGGTTGCGCATATTGCGGATGCCCAGGCCACTGGCGCTCATGTCCTCGCCCACGCGCCACGTGGCCACCGGAAAGCCGCTCTCCACGCCCGGGTTCTCCTTGAAAAACTCCACGGCATTGCCGAAAATGTCGCTGAAGGATTCATTGAGTGCGCCCGATTCGTTTTGATAGATCAGATTGGAGGAATAGTCCGTCACGCCGTGAGTCAGCTCATGGCCGACGACATCCAGGCAGACCAGCGGAAAATAGTTGACGCCATCGCCGTCGCCATACGTCATGCGGCTGCCGTCCCAGAACGCATTCACGTTGTTGGAATAACCCATGCCAACGAGATTGGCATGAACGTAACTGAGCAGGGTGAGACCGGCATTATTCAGGCTGTTTCTGCCGTGCTTTTGGAAATAGTAGTCATAGGTGGCTTCCGCGCCCCAGTGCGCACTCACGCCGGCGCCGTCCCACGGGCCATTGGCGCTGGTGGAGGTGAAATCCGTGGCATTGGTATAACTGGTGCCGTTGTTCATATTGTAGGTGCGAATGTCCGCGCCGCGCACCGTGTTGCCATTTTCCTGCAGGCGAAAACTCGAGCTCGAGACTTGATCCACGGTCATCGCAACCGTGCCGTTGTAGAGCGACGCGCCGCTGCCGGCCACGTCGGCGTCCGCCGTCGTATAGACGGTGACGTCGCACATGTCGGCGAGTTCGATCGTCGTGGTGGTCGAAAAGTCGGCCACACCCGTTCGTTGCGGGAACCAGGGCGTCCCGATGCCAACGC
>JBBIKM010000324.1:0-3719 GCA_037445455.1 bacterium
ACCGGCCATTGCCAATCCGTGTCGTAGATCGAGATGTTGAAGCTGACAATGTCGCCTTCGGGCCGCGTCACATCATAGCCGCGCGGCGTCAAATTCAGCCGGAATTCCATGGTGTAACCAACATCCGGCACGGTGTCGGAATTGGTAATGCCCTGCACCGTGGTTGCCGCATCCCAAATTTCCAGATTGTCGGGATTGCGCGGGCCGCCGGCTGCGCCAAAGAAACTCGGCAATGCACCAATGTTTCCGGTTGCCGGATCCGCCCACGGTTCCGTCACCCAGCCATAGAAATATTCAAACGGCGGCGCCGGACGATCCGGCGATTCCTTGCGGCGAATGTTCATCAGCACGCCATCAAAGCGGTTGAACAGGCCTCCGCCCACGGAGCTGTCCTTCACCGCCAGGCCCAGATACAATTGATTGTCCACCACCAAAAACTTCAAGGTGGCATCCAGCGGGTCGGTGGGCTCGGCCGCGCCTTCATTGCGCCAGCCGCTGCCGGGATCGCCGGCATTTTGGCCATACTTGATCGAAACGCTCTCCGCGTTATTCCACGCCGGCTCATCCAATTTGCCGTCCAGCGTGATTGTGCCCTCGACCACCCGGCGCGCCCAGATCACGTCGGTGCGCGCCGTTTGGCCGAAGGCGGCAAACGCAAACGCCAGCAGAAAGCCGGCGGCCAGCACCCTGGAAAATTTTGTTCTCATGGATTTCCCTTCGCAGATTGAGAGTGAATAGTCCGCGCTGAACTGTTTAACCGACCGTTTCAGTCATGCCATGCCGTTCACCTCCTTGCGTCATTGTTCTTTGTATCTGGTCATGGTTGGAATGTTTCGGACAGCCGCACGACTCGCGCAGCACCAGCCGCGTCGGCACGGCGGCGTGCTGCTTTTGCTGGCGGTTCTTCTTCTGCAAGACTTGAAACAACCGGCGGATCGCCTGCGCGCCCAGTTCGCTGATCGGGACATGCACGGAGGTCAGCGCGGGCGACAGATAGCGTGCCAGCGGAATGTCGTCAAAGCCGGCGAGCGCGATTTCCTGCGGCAACGCCACGCCCATCTCGCGCAAGGCGCTGAGCGCGCCGAGCGCCATGGAATCATTCGAGGCGAAAATCGCGGCCGGCCGTGGCGAGAGCCTCATGATTTGCCGCGCCGCCTCGTAGCCGGAGGCCTCGGAGAAATTGCCCGGCACCTCCAGCTCCGCGGCACAGGCCACGCCGCCATCGCTGAGCGCCTGGCGATAGCCGCGCAAGCGCTCTTCGGCATCCAGGTTCTTTTCCGTGCCCTTGATGATGGCGATGCGCTGAAAGCCGTGGCCGAGCAGGTGGCGCACCATTTCATAGGCGCCGTGGAAATTGTCGATGTTGAAGGAGTCGAAACTCGCGTCCGCCACGTGGCAATTGAGCAGAACCACCGGCAGGGTTTTGGAGAGGTTGGTCTTGAGGGTGTGGCCGTCGATGTGGGGCGACATGATCACCAGGCCGTCGACGCGGCCGCGCATCACTTGCAGCGCGCCGGCCAGGGCCTCGCGCGTGGTGTGCGAACTGGAGACGAGCAGGTGGTAGTGGTTCTGTTGCGCCGCCTGGTCGGCGCCGCGAATGACTTCGGAGAAGAACTCGCCGTAGACGTCGGGCAGCAGCAGGCCGATGGCATCGGTGCGCTTCATGCTCAGGCTGCGGCCGGCGGCATGCGGGCTGTAGTGCAGCTTGCGCGCCACCGCCTGCACATGGCGGCGCGTGTCTGCGTCCACCGCCGCCGCATTGTTGAACACGCGTGAAACCGTGGCGGTGGAAACACCCGCTTTCCTGGCTACCTCTCGGATGGTCACGCTCATAACGGCAATCTTCCTCTTGCTACCGCCGGGAACAGCCGCAGGAACGCCGGACACCGTCATTGCTGTAAACGTTTACATTTTTCCGCCTGCCGGCAGGGCAGCAGCGCGCGCCGAAATGTAAACGGTTACATAATAACCCGAAAAATGAGAATGTCAAGCGGAAACTGCGGCCGCCGGAAAATTATTCGCCGCGCTCGCAGCGGTGAACCCGGCGTCCGTCTCCGGCAGGAAAACACTCGCAGGAACAGGCAGTTAAGCGGGAGAATTGGCGGAGCCGGAAGGCAGAATCAGTGCGGGCAGAATGATTGCAAAGCTCTTTGACCAGCGGGCGCCGGCGCCAGCGATCACCAGAAATCCGGTCGATCCGGTTGATCCTGTCAAACCCGCCTCGGAAGACTCCCCCTCCTGTCATTCAAGAAAAGTTGCGGTGACGATCGCGGCACACGCGCGAGAATCACAAGCGCGCTTGAAAGGCTTTAAAAGGCAGAATCAGTGCGGACAGAATGATTGCAAAGCTGTTTGGCCAGCGGGCGCCGGCGCCAGTGAAAAGGACAAAGCAATCCCGTTACTTCGTGTCTGCCCGGAGATGAAGAAACCGCCCGGGCGCTTGGCCCCAAAACGTGCACAAGTCAGAGAGAATTCGCTCTTTCTCATGACGAAGCGCCCGGGCGGTGGTGTTTGGGGACGAACACTCATTCTGTGAATCCTGTCAAGCTTCTTCACCTCAATGCAGCGGCGGGATCCACTCCCCGTGCGCGGCGAGCAGGTCATCCACCAGCGCCCAGATTTCATCCAGCGTCAATTCCGCGGCAGTGTGCGGGTCGAGCATGGCGGCATGATAAACATACTCGCGCCGGTGCTCCAGCGCCGCACGCACCGCCAGTTCCTGCACGTTGACATTGGTGCGCATCAGGGCGGCAAGTTGCGGCGGCAGGCTGCCGATCGCGGTCGGCTGCACGCCCGCGCCGTCCACCAGGCAGGGCACCTCCACGCAGCAGTCCGCGGGCAGGTTGTCGATCAATCCGCGGTTGGGCACATTGCCGTAGATCACCCCCGGCTCGCCGGTTTCCAGGCTGTGCAAAATGTCAGCGGCATATTCGTGACTGCGCGGCACCGGCACGGTCTCCGCCTGCTCGAATTCGCGGCGGCGCTTTTCCCAGTTGCTGATTTGCTCCTCGCAGCGCCGCGGATATTCATCCAGCGGGATGTTGAAGCGCGTGATCAAATCCGGCCGGTCGCGGCGGATGAAATAGGGCACATATTCCGCAAAATGTTCGCTGGATTCCGTGACAAAATAGCCCAGCCGCAGCAGCATCTCGTAGCGCACGCGGTTCCACTCCGGCATGCGGCCCTCCTGCGCGATCTGGCGCAGCCGCGGATACAAGTCTTCGCCCCGGCGCGCGAAGCGCAGATAAAACGCCATGTGATTGATGCCGGCGCAGAGGTAGCTGATTTCCTCGCAGGCAATGCCCAAGTCGTGCGCCAACTGTCTGGCGGTGCCCTGCACGCTGTGGCAGAGCCCGACCGTGCGAATGCCGGTGGCCGCGCTCAGCGCCCAGCAGTTCATGGCCATGGGATTGACGTATTGCAGCAGCAGCGCCTGCGGACAAAGCTGCTCCATGTCCCGCGCAATGTCGAGCAACACGGGAATCGTGCGCAGTGCCCGCATGATGCCGCCGAGGCCAAGCGTATCGCCGATGGTTTGGCGCAGGCCGTATTTTTTGGGAATGTCGAAGTCGATCACCGTGCTGGGACGGTAGCCGCCGACTTGCAGCATGGTGATGACGTAGTCCGCGCCGGCCAGCGCTGCGCGGCGGTCGAGGGTTGCGCTGATGCGCGGCCGCGCGCCGAGCGTGGCGCCAGTGACGGCGATGACGCCTGGGGCG
>JBBIKM010000325.1:0-3573 GCA_037445455.1 bacterium
CGCCGCCGCTCCGGCGACCAGCGCGAGCCGGCCGATTTTGCCCAACACCATTCCGCAAGTGTTTCTGCCGGTGCGGCAGGAAGCGCCGGCAGGCAGCCGGCTGGTATATCAACCTTTTTTGTTCGGATTGGCGCAGGTGCAGTTCAGCGACGCAAAAAAGGGCGTGGACGTGATGCAAACGCTCAGTCGCCTGATGCCGATCACCGATGACGTGCTGGCGGTGAAATGGCAGGAGGCGGTTGCGGCGGAAGTCACGGAAGCGGAGCTGCGCAGCGAGGCCGAGGCCGGAGCGGGATTTGCCGGGCTGCCGGCCGCCGCGGCGCAAGCGGCGAATTACAGCAAGTGGCAGAAGGAATTCGTGGCGGAGTTGCAGCGCAGTTGCGTGCTGGAACTGTGGAAGAGTGCGCGCTACAAGGAAATTTCCAGGCCGGGAGAAAGTGAGCGTGACTTTCGCGTGCGCTTGAGCCAGCTCGCGCGGCAGGAGCGCGACGCGGAGATGGAACAATTGCGGCGCAAATTTGCCCCCAAGATCGCCGCGCTTGAAGAGAAAATCCGGCGCGCAGAAGAGCGCGTGGCGCGCGAGCAGGCGCAGGCGCGCAGCCAGCAGATCAATACCGTGCTGGACGTGGGGGCGACCATTCTGGGCGCATTCATGGGCCGCAAGACCCTCAGCCGCACCAACGTCAACCGCGCCGGCGCCGCGATGCGCAGTGTCAGCCGCGCCAGCCGGGAATCGCAAGACGTGCAAAGCGCGCAAGAGACACTTGCGATGCTGCAGCAGCAGGTGGCTGATTTGAACGCGGCGTTCGACGCCGAAGTGGCGGCGCTGGGAGCAGGCGCGGCGCAAACCGCAGCGCTGGAAACCCTCGCCGTGCGCCCGAAGAAAACCGGCATCGCCGTGCGGCTGCTGGCATTGGGGTGGGTGCCACAGTGGGCGCGCGAAGATGGTACAATTGCGCCGGCATGGTAGCAACTTGATACAATTCTCACGGCATGTGAAGCTGCCTCGCTTTTCCGGCGAGGCAGCTTTCTTTGCGGTTCTCCCGCCTAAGTTGCCGTTTTGACGGTCCTGCCATTCATGATTCCCATGTGATTTGCCCACGGATGCGGATTGCCTGCCCTGGTATACAATTTGTCATTCGGCACGCAGGGCGCGGCCACGAAGGGTGCGGCAGAACGGGCGGCCGCATTGGGTCCGGGGCGTCATGCCGTGGCACTCTTCCGCGCTGGGCAGCTCCCGGCTCGGGAAGCAAGCGGGCAATCGCGCGCGTGGGAGCGCGTGGCTGGCCAGCGCATGAAATTCCAGCCGGGCTGCCGAAGGGAATCTTGCTGCGGCTTCTTCAGATCGGCTGCCATGAAGGTAATAGAGTAAATCATATCCAGCACCGAGGCTGTGCATCCTGTTGCAATGAATGATTGAGTTGTGGAGACCGAAATCATGCCGAGAACACTTGTCACAGGCGGGGCGGGCTTTTTGGGATCGCATTTGTGCGAATACCTCCTGAACGCGGGGCATGAAGTCATCGCGATGGACAATCTCCTCACCGGCACGACCGAGAACATCGAACATTTGCGCGGTGAGAGATTCAAATTCATCAAGCATGACGTCACCGAGCACATTTACCTCGCAGGTGGTTTGGACTATATCCTCCATTTTGCTTCACCCGCCAGTCCGATGGACTACCTGCAATTGCCGATTCAGACCATGAAAGTCGGCGCGCTGGGCACGCACAAAGCCCTGGGCCTGGCCAAAGATACGGGTGCCACCTTCCTGCTCGCCTCCACTTCGGAGGTGTATGGCGACCCGCTGGTGCATCCGCAAAAGGAAGACTACTGGGGCCACGTCAATCCCGTCGGGCCGCGCGGCGTTTACGATGAAGCCAAACGCTTTGCCGAAGCCCTGACCATGGCCTACCATCGCACCCACGGCGTGGACACCAAGATCGTGCGCATCTTCAACACCTATGGCCCGCGCATGCGCCCCAACGACGGCCGTGCCATTCCCGCCTTCATTCCGCAAGCTTTGCGCAACGAGCCGCTCACGGTGTTTGGCGATGGCGCGCAAACCCGCAGCTTCTGCTATGTCGATGATCTCATCGAAGGCATCTATCGCTTGTTGATCTCGGATTATCATGAGCCGGTGAATATCGGCAATCCCCATGAGATGACGATTCGGGAGCTGGCCGAGACGATCGTGCGGGTGACCGGCAGTTCCAGCACCATTGTCGAGCGGCCGCTGCCGGTGGATGACCCCAAAGTGCGGCAGCCCGACATTTCGCTTGCCCGCCGCATCCTGGGCTGGGAACCCAGGACCAGTCTGGCCGAAGGCCTGGAAAAGACCGTGGCCTGGTTCAGGCAGCAACCCGGAATGAAACGCGAGCACGCCGCCAAGAACGGCAGGAGTGAGCCGCACGAGGCCGTGCGCCGGACGGAACGCACTCCGCTGGTTTTGTAAGCGGAAACCTAGTGGGTCGCAATACTCTGACCTGCAGACGCGCGACGTTTGTCACCCTGGGGGCCTGTGAAGGCTTGACTGCGCCGCCGAGTGCTGGCAAGAATCCTGCGAACAATTGGCCGCGGCGCCGAGTGCTTCACCAGATTCGACGGTATGGCAGTCGTTCCGGCCAAAAGAAACCTTGCATCTTCCCACCCTGTTTGCTACCTTGCGCGCGATTTTAACCAACCGACAGCATTGTTTTGGCTCCCAAGGCACCAAGACCCGGCGCACGCCCTGTGGACAGGCGTTGAACGCCGCGCGTCTGCGTGCCTTTGTGGCTCATAAAACTTCACCTGTGCAGGAGATCTTACTTGATACCGCGGAAGTTGTGTGGACTCTTGTTGCTCCTGGCCGGCCTCCCCGCTTTGCCGGCAGCGGCGCAATTCAAAATCGAGCGGGCGCGCGAAGATTTCTTCCTCGGCCAGCAGGCCCGCCAGGTCATCTTCTACACCAATACCCACTTCAATCGCGTGGAAGGGTTGTATCTCAACCTCGGCGCCAAATATCGCCCGCGCCGAATCAACGGGCTGACGCTGTTCGGCGATCTGGGCTACGGCTTCAAGAATGAAGAAGGCAAGCGCTGGCGCGGCAATGCCGGCTTCTCGCACCGGCTGTCGCTGCCCGATCAGCTCACCTTCGGCGCTGACTACTTCAATCGCATCGATACCAATGACGACTGGCTGGTGGGCGAGTGGGAAAACTCACTGGCGGGGATCTTCCTGCACGAAGACTTCATGGATTATTTCAGCCGCAAAGGCGTGCGCAGCTTCGTCGATTACCGCCTGCTGCAGGCGCACACCCTGCGCCTGGAATTCTCCGGCTACTCCTATGAACCGGTGCGGCGCAACAGCAACTGGAGCCTGTTTGGCGGGGACAAAGTCTATGCCGCCAACAGCCGCACGCCCTTTCCGGTGGTGCCCGGCAACGAGCAATCCCTGCTGCTCGTCACCGCCTTTGACTGGCGCGACAATCCCATCTTTCCGATCTATGGCTGGTATGCCGATTTCCAACTCGAACAGACCTTTGGCGATTTTTCCACCACCGGCTGGTTCGTCACCGTAAAGCGGTTCCAACCG
>JBBIKM010000326.1:0-3547 GCA_037445455.1 bacterium
GTTGTTTCTATCGGTTGGCAAATTTTTGTGCTGCCCGCAGGGCCAGGTTCTCAGCTTGTCAGAAAACTTGCGCAGGCACTTGGTCATTTGAAGCACCGCCCCGGGCGCCTGGAACCTTTTGAACCCCGTTCGACGATTGGATGCAACAACTCAAGTTGATTGGAATCGAGAGCGGCCGGGCGGCAGGTTTCTGCCCCGCGCCTCCTGCCGAAGCATCTTGTTTTGCATGCCGCCGAGCCAGGGTGAATTCAGCCACTCGCCGCATGCTCAAAAGGAATCGTTCGGCAGAACACGATCGACGACGGACTCTGCCGATTCCACACTGCCAGAACTGAAGTGCTCGTGAAACGACCTGGCCGGAGCTTCCCAGTCCTCAGAGTTCCCCCGACACGCGCAGTTTGCGCAACCGCAATGCTGCCGTTGATCGGCAGTCGAGTTGTCCAAGATGATGGGCCGGTCGAAAAGCTCATCGTTGCGCGCAGGACGCAGGTATTTTGACTTGCGCTAACTTGACAATGTTAAGTTGAGTTCCCAGGAAAGGATCAGCGGCGATTTGGTGAGCCCCGACTTCCTTTTGTTGGTTCCAAAGGAAAGTCGGGGCGGCGCGACCCCAAGGGGGTCAGAGGTATTCGCCCAGCGGCATCGCCCTGGGAAAATGGCGTCATCCTCCTCACCAAGCCCTGAAAGGGCTAAAGGTGTTGTTCGCAAGACGTGTATCGCAGGCATATTCCGCCCCATTGGGGCTTTAAAATGTGAGAAGGTACTCCATTCATAGGGCGTTGCCCGATGCTAAATGCATTGTGCCCCTTTGGGACGGTGCGGCGGTGTAACCAACAGCACTTTTGTGTGGCACATTTCCAAGTTGACATTGTCAAGCTAAAAGGCTGGCGCATTCTCTTTGTAGTTGCATCGTTGCGCAACAACAAAGGCTCAGCCCAACTTATCAAGACACCCAATTGATACCGCCTCCATCGGGCTTTATTTCTGCGGGGGGGGAATTCATCCTGGTTGTGGCTCGTCCAGGCGGGTGAGATGTCATATTGCAGCGCGACTTGCCGCCACCTCGTCCCCGCGGTGTCGATCATGAGATTGCGTTATCGCCATCTCCACAAACCCCGGCTGTGAGCATTCTGGGAGCATCGCCATGAAACTCTTTTCTCCGGAAACCTGGGTTTCCTTCATTCCCAACGGGCTGGGCCAGGTCAAGCCCAATCACTATTGGGAAATGGCAAAAGCGGCGTGGCAAAATCGCGATCAATTGCCGTTTGCCTGGCGCATTCTCAGAGAGGGTGTGTGTGACGGTTGCGCGCTTGGCACCACCGGCATGCGCGATTTCACGCTGCCGGGCGTGCATCTCTGCATGGTGCGCCTGCATCTCATGCGCTTGAACACGGCGCCGGCGCTGGATATTCGCGCGCTGGCGGACGTGACCGCAGCCTGGCGGGGCAACCGCCCGCTGCAGGAGATGAACGCCACCGAGCTGCGCCAGCTCGGCCGCCTGCCCTACCCCATGATCCGGCGCGCCGGCGAGAAGGGTTTCCAGCGGCTGACCTGGGAGGAAGCGTATGGCGTCATTGCCGCAAAGATTCGCGCCACGGATCCGAACCGCCTCGGCTTCTATCTCACCTCGCGCGGCCTGACCAACGAAGTGTACTATGTCGCGCAAAAGGTGGCGCGTTTTCTCGGCACCAACAACCTTGACAACTCCGCGCGCATTTGCCATGCGCCCAGCACCGTCGCGCTCAAGCAGATGCTCGGCGTTCCCGCTGCGACCTGTTCCTACCGCGACTGGCTGGGCACGGACCTGCTGGTGTTCATCGGCAGCGACACGCCCAACAACCAGCCGGTGACGACGAAATACATGTACTACGCCAAGAAGCAGGGCACCAGGATCGCCGTCATCAATCCCTATCGCGAGCCCGGCCTGGAGCGCTACTGGGTGCCGTCGGTGTTCGAAAGCGCCCTGTTCGGCACCAGGCTCGCCGACGCCTTCTTTCACGTGCACATCGGCGGTGACATTGCCTTTCTCAACGGCACGATCAAACACATGCTCGCCGCCGGCTGGGTCGATCGCGATTTCATTCAACAGCACACCGCAGGGTTCGACGAACTGCAGGCCGCTCTGGCGCAGCAAAGCTGGGAGGAGCTGGAACGCGCCGCGGGCGCCAGCGTGGCGGAAATGCGTGCCTTTGCCGAGATGGTGGCGCGGGCGCGGACGGCAGTGTTCGTGTGGAGCATGGGCATCACCCAGCACCGGCACGGCGTGGAAAACGTGAAAGCGATCATCAATCTCGCGCTCACCAAGGGCCTGGTTGGCCGGGAGAAATGCGGGCTGGTGCCGATACGCGGGCACAGCGGTGTGCAGGCGGGCGCGGAAGTCGGCGCCGTGCCCAATCTGCTGCCCGGCGGCGTGCCGGTGAATGAGGAGAACGCACGGCGGCTCGCGGCGCTGTGGGGCTTTGCGGTGCCCGCCCAAAAGGGGCTTTCCGCGGTGGAAATGATCGAAGCAGCGCATGCCGGCGCCCTGGAGTTGCTGTACTCCGCCGGCGGCAACTTTCTCGAAACGCTGCCGGAACCGGCGTTCGTGCGCGAGGCGCTCGCCGCCCTGCCGTTGCGCGTGCATCAAGACATCGTGCTCTCGCCGCAGATGTTGGTGGAACCCAAAGAGGCGGTGCTGCTGCTGCCGGCGCGCACCCGCTTCGAGCAGGCCGGCGGCGGGACGGAAACTTCCACTGAGCGCCGCATTTACTTTTCCCCCGAAATCCCCGGCCGCCGCATCGGTGAATCCAAAAGCGAATGGCAAATCTTCATGGAACTCGCCGAGCATGTTTATCCCGAACGCCGGGCGCAAATTCATTTCGACAACGCCCGGCAGATTCGCGAGGAAATCGCCCGCGCCGTGCCGTTTTATGACGGCATTCAACATTTGCGCAAAAAAGGCGACGCGCTGCAGTGGGGCGGGCCGCGCCTGTGTGAAGGCTGGCAATTCCCCACTGCCAGCGGCCGGGCGCAGTTTGCCGTGCTCGCGCCGCCCGCGCGGCCGGCCGAGGCCGCCACCTTCACGGTGACCACCCGCCGCGGCAAGCAATTCAACAGCATGGTGCATGCCGGCCGCGATCCGCTCACCGGCGCGCAGCGCGAAGACATTCTGATGAATGCCGAGGATGCCCGGCGGCTGGGCTTACAAGAAGGCGATTGGGCCGTGCTCAAGAATCATCTCGGTGAATTTCGCGGCCGGGTCAAGCTCGCGCCGATCAGGGCCGGCAACCTGGAAGTGCACTGGCCGGAGGGCAATGTGATCATCCGGCGCGGCGTGATCGATCCGGCCAGCGGCATTCCGGATTACAACGCCACCGTCGAAGTGCTGCCTGCGGGCTGATTTCCGCGGCCATGCGCGCCCGGCCGGCACAGGCAAATTGGGCGGTGAGCCTGGCAATGCCACCAACATTGCCGGCGATGATCCGCCACGGCTGGGCCGTGGCCATGTCACGGCGCCCGGCTTCAAGAAGCAAAAGCAACGGTGCAACCGTTGCTGAGCAATACGCTG
>JBBIKM010000327.1:0-3504 GCA_037445455.1 bacterium
CGGGCGACCGTCACGCATTCCGAGCTGCACTACGAAGGTTCCTGCGCGATCGACCAGGATCTGCTCGATGCCGCGGACATCCGCGAGTACCAGCAGATCGACATCTACAACGTCAATAACGGCGAACGTTTCACCACCTACGCCATTTCCGCCGAGCGCGGCAGCGGCATCATTTCGGTGAACGGTGCGGCGGCCCGCAAGGCCGCCCCCGGCGACCTGCTCATCATCGCCACCTATGCGATGTACGACGAGGCGGAACTCGCCAAGTTCGAGCCGGACCTGGTTTACGTCGATTCGCGCAATCGCATGATGAACCAGCGCCACAAGATTCCCGTGCAGTTGGCCTGACCGAGGTCGTTGGGAACCCAAAGCCCGCGCGATCCGCGGGCTTTTTATTGCCTGACGGCGTGCATCAGGCTTGCCGCGGCCGCAAGCAGCAGTGCCGCGCCGACATTGTGGGCTACGGCCAGCCACAGAGAAAAGCCGCTCGCCACCGTCAGCACGCCGAGCAGGCCTTCCAGCAGCAGCAAAGTCAGCACCGCCAGGGCGGCGTTGCGCGCCCGCGGCACGGCACGCAGGCGCAGGGATACGACGGCGAATAGCGGAACCGCCAGCGCAGCAGCGTAGCGGTGCAGCAGGTGCAGGGCCACCCCGCCCGCTTCGCCCGGACCGGCCGGGCCAGCCAGCGTGACAAAAGGATTGAGCGCGGACCACCCTGAAGCCGGCCACCAGGCGCCCTGGCAATCGGGGAACGATCCGCAGGCCGGCGCCGCATAGCGCGCCCCGATGAGGAGGCCGAGCAGGACGGTCAGCGTCAGCACCGCCAGGGCTGCCCGGCAAAACGGCCCGCCCACCCCGCGTTCAACCAGTTGAGACGACTCGGCGGTAATCGCCACCCGCCAGGAGAAGGTCACCAGGCCGAGGCCACCGATGAGGTTGATGAAGCTCACGACGGCCTGGCGGGGGTCCGAGCTCCAGATACCCACGACGGAGAGGAAGAGCATCAGCGCCAGCAGCAGCATTGCATAGCGCGCCGCGGGCTGCAGGGGCTGCGGCCGCCAGCAGCGCCATGCCAGCAGGATGCCGGACAGCAGCGCCAGGGTGGCAACGAGGCGATGCACGAGTCGCGCACCTTCCCACGGTGCGTATGGCACGCCGGCCAGGACAGTCCCGTAGCAATCGGGCCAACCGGCGCAGCCGAGCCCTGCACCGCGCAGGCGTAGATAGGCGCTGACCATCACGACCAGGACGGAAAGCGAACACGTCAAAACCGCAAGGGAGCGGATGCGCCGGCTGCGAACCCGCAGGGCGATGTCCGTGGCAATCGCCATGACGCTCAGGCGGTCCGCAACCGGGACGGCACCCGGAGTTCGTGATTAAGCCAAATCAGCATTCCCATGAGCACCATGGAGCCACCCTGATGCGCGGCGCCCAGGGCGACCGGGACGGCATGCAACACCGTCAGGATGCCCAGGGCGATCTGCACGGCCAGCACCGCCAGCATCAGGCCGGCGACTTTCTGTGCCCGCAGGCGGTCGGGAAACTGGCGCAGCCTGAGCCAGAACCATGGTGCGAGGAAGGCGAAAAGCCAGGCACCGAGCCGATGATCAAATTGAACCGTGGCCATGTTGTTGAAGAAGTTCAGGTACCACGGCTCGATCATGAAGATCTCCGGTGGCACGAAATGGCCGTTCATCAGGGGAAAGGTGTTGTACGCCTTGCCCGCCCGGATGCCGGCGACGAAACCGCCGGTGATGACCATGTAGCAGGCCAGCACGAAGAGCCAGAATCCGAATCGCTGCAGTCGCCGGTAGCCCTCGTGTGCGAAATAGTGCGAGCGCTCCTCGATGAGCCCCAACGCCACCCACATCATGGAAATGAAGATGATGAAGGCGAGCGAAAGGTGTGCGGTCAAGCGGTACTGGCTGACGCGCGGATCGTCGACCAGGCCGCTTTTCACCATGTACCAGCCCATCGCACCCTGCAAGCCGCCGAGGATGAAGATGCCGATCAGTTTCGGCACTAGCGGACGATCAATCTTGCGCCGCAGCAAAAAATAGAGAAAAGGCAGGAAGAACACCAAGCCGATGGAGCGACCCAGTACGCGATGGAAATACTCCCACCAGAAGATGCCCTTGAATTCATCGAGGGACATGCTGTGGTTGACCTGCTGATACTCCGGCGTCCGCTTATATTTTTCAAAGACTTCGAGCCAATCGGCGTGGGAGAGCGGCGGCACGGTTCCCACCAGCGGCTGCCATTCGACGATAGAAAGCCCCGAGTGCGTCAGGCGGGTCACGCCGCCGACGACGAGAGTGGCAAAAACCATGGCGGAGCAAAGGAAAAGCCATATCGCTATCTGGCGGCGCGCGGCGTGATTCATTTGATGAAACCGATGTTTTTCTGCGATTTTACGTCTTGAAATTTGAAGCAAAATTATATGCGACAACGTGCCGCACTGCCGCATGCAAGTGATTGCGTTTTTGGGTGTTTCTTAACCTAGATCAAACTATTCATATAACCTCGGGCGTAGCTTATCGGCCGTTAAATCCCCGTAGTTTGTCTTGTCGAAAAAACCGCCGTTAGCGGCAAAAAAAGGAGGCTTACATGGCTGATCAAGAAGAACGCGTTCCCGTGATGCAGGAGATCCTGGACAACCCGTTCCTGCTGCTCTTCCTGGGCATCACGCTGCCCACCGTGCTCTACATCCTGTGGGGCGTGATGGAAGTATCCAACATTCCGGTCGCCCACTGACCGGCAGCCTATCATTCTCAGGGAGAAACTGATGAGCGCAATCCTGCCGCCCGCAGAACGGATCTGGTGGAAGCACCCGATCGACAAGCTGGAATACACCTGGATCGCCATCGCGCTGGTCTGGTCGCTGACCATGTTCGTGATGATGATCTGGTGGCATATCTACGGCAACCAGAACCTGGCCAACGAAACCTACAAGACGACCAAGGAGATGTACGCTGCCAAGGCGCAGGCCGTGGTCGACAAGTACACAGTGCGCACCGAGACCGACAAGCAGGTTCCCGTCGTCAAGCCGCCCGCCGGCTCCGACATCTACATGATCGGCCGCCTGTGGGACTGGTGGCCGATCTACGAGCTTGAGAAGGGCAAGACCTACAAGCTCCACCTCTCGGCGATGGACTACATGCACGGCTTCTCGCTGCAGCCGCAGAACATCAACATCCAGGTGCATCCGAACTACGACCACGTGGTCAAGATCACGCCGAACCAGTCCGGCACCTACTCCATCGTCTGCAACGAATACTGCGGCATCGGCCATCACACGATGGTCGGGCGCATCTACGTGAAATAAGGGGGCGCGTAAATGGCTACGACTTACCGCATCTGCCCGCGTTCCGGGCTGCAATTCGACACCGAAGCCGAGAAGCTGATGCGCTTCCATGCCGTCGCCGGCGTGCTCGCGCTGCTCGTTGGCGGCATCATGGCGCTGGGCGTCATCCTGACGCGCTGGACCGCCGTCAAACTGCTGCC
>JBBIKM010000328.1:0-3474 GCA_037445455.1 bacterium
GGGCAGAAAGTTGTGTTCCGCGGCAATCCTGAGAATGTGCTCCTTGGTGTCCAGGCCGACGTCGGGGCGATCGTTCAGGGCTTTTGAGACGGTGGATTGGGAGACCTTGGCCAGTCTCGCAATGTCTTTGATGGTAATGGTGCCGTTCATCTGCGTTTTCTCCATGGTGTCGTGCGCGTGAAGGTCTCCGCCAGAAGCGTTCGAGTCTCGCAACGCGCTGGCTGCCGCTTCGCCTTGTGGACAGATCAGGCGAAATGCCGCACCGGGCTGGCGCAGCAGTCTGAGTGGCGTGGTCAAGGTCTGCTTCTCGGAATGCCGTTGAGCTGTGTCCGCACTTGGGGGTTTACGGCGCCGGCCGCAGCCGAGGTGGAAGCGGAGTTTCCGAAATCGTTTTCGCCAGTTTCGTAGTCGTGTGAGTGTTTCATCTGCCTCGTCTTCGCCAGGAAGTCATGGGCTCGCCTATGACGACTTGGCGCAATCCCGCGATCTGCGCGCCCAAACTACAAAAAAAAAATTAAAAGTACAAAAAATTCTTGCAAAAGAGGAATTCTTGGGGTATTATTGCGAAAACGTTTTCGTAAATGCACACCTGGCAAATCGCTCCAGCAGGAACGCGAAGCGAGCGCGATTGGCATTAAAGCAATCTAAATAAACCTCTTCGTTCGCTTTCGGCTCGCGCTGAGAACGCTGCCGTTTGTTCGAAAACCGTCTGTGTGGTTGCCGAGAAGGAGAAAGCAATCAGTTCCTGATTGACCTTGACACAACTCGACGCGTAACCGCAGGGACGGTTTTTCTTTTTGTGGGAACTGTACGCTGGCGCCCGCCAACTCCCGGCATCAGCGGGAACTGGTCAGGGACCACAGCCAGGGTGAGACTGGCCTGCGGCGCTGGCGCGGCAGGCAGTGAGGCCGTAACGGCCTGGTATGGGCTACGAGAAAGGGAGAGTGAGCAATGCGCCGAAATCTTCTGAGCTTGGCGGTCGTCCTCGGATCTTTATTGATGCTGGCTGTGTCGTTGCAGGCTGATCCCGAGGGCAAGGGCAAAATCGAGGGCGTTGTCCTTGATAGCCAAAACAATGAGCCGTTACCGGGAGCCGGCGTTTTTATTCAGGGGACGCGGCTGGGCGCGGCCACCGACCTCAAGGGCAGGTTCAGCGTGCTGCAGGTGCCGGCGGGCGAGCACAAACTGGTGGTGCGCTACATCGGCTACCGGGAGAAGACGGTTGATATCAAAGTCGAAGACGGCCAAACGGTGAATCGCACCATCAAGCTGGATTTTCAAATCATCGAAGGCGAGGTGGTCACGGTGACGGCGCAGGCGGAGGGGCAATTGGGCGCCATCAACCAGCAGTTCACCTCCAACACCATTGCCAACATCGTCTCGCAGGCGCGCATCAAGGAACTCCCGGACGTGAATGCCGCCGAGTCCATCGGCCGGCTGCCGGGCATTGCCATTCAGCGCTCCGGCGGCGAGGCCACCAAAGTGAGCATTCGTGGCCTCTCGCCCAAGTACAACACCGTCACGGTCAACGGCGTGCGCGTGCCCTCCACCGGCGCGGAAGACCGCAGCGTGGATTTGTCGCTGATCTCCTCCAACATGCTGGACGGCATCGAGGTGAAGAAGGCGATCACGCCGGACATGGATGCCGACGCCATCGGCGGGACGGTGGATTTGCGTCTGAAAGAAGCGCCGGAAAATCTCTCCTTCAACGCCACCGCGCAAGGCGGCTACAATCGCCTGCAGGACTACTACGGCAACTACAATTTCACCGGCGGCGTGAGCAACCGGTTTTTCAACAGCCGCCTGGGCGTGATTGTCAATTTCAACACCGACGACTATGATCGCAGCGCCGACAAGTTCTCGGCGAACTACCGGCAGTCCACCAGAACCGGCACGCAGGAGCGGGTCATCGTGCCGTCGGAGGTGTTGTTGCGCGAGGAGACGGTGACGCGCGGCCGCATTGGCGGCAGCACCGTGCTTGATTATCGCATTCCGCGCGGCAGACTCTCGCTGAACGGTTTCTATAACCGGCTGAAAGCCGATGCGTTGTATCGCATCAACAATATCAACGTCAACAGCAGCCGGCACTATTACGATTTGGAACGCCGCACCGGCACAACCTCCATTTTCACCGGCGCTCTGAGCTTTGAACAGAACCTGGACTGGTTGCGCTACGATGCCGGTTTCGCGCGCACGGCCTCGCGCAGCGAAAATCCCGAAGATTTCCGCTGGCGTTTCGGGCAGGAGGGTGACATTTACAAGCCGGGCGCCAAGCCGGTGGATGAAAACACCCACCCCAGCGAGATTCCGGATCGCATCAAAGTTGACTCGCTCACCGCGTTGCAGGACATCTGGGTGTATCGCACCGACCGCGAAGAGAACGTGTCAACCGCGCAATTGAATCTTCAGGCCCCCTTCCAGCTCGGCGGCTGGCTCTCGGGGTACCTCAAAACCGGTGGCAAACTGCGCTGGCTGAGCCGCAACAATGACGAGTTTCAAAGGGGCCGCGCCGGTTTGCAATACGGCAGCGGCGCCGGCAATCTGAATGATCCCTTCGATCAAATCGCCGCACAACTTCCGGATTGGAACCTGGAGGAGATCATCGGTGATCTTGGCGTTCTTCCCATCGGGCTGGTGCGCGACAACTACACCCGCAGCGATTTTCTGGCAGACGCCTTCGGCAATCCCTTTGACCTCGGGTTCGTGGCCAACGAAGGCAAAATGATGGAATTGACCCGGGCGCTGCAGCGCACCCTGCAGGCGCTGGGGGAGGAGGATTCCGAGTATCGCGTGAACTCCATCGGCACGCTGGGAAGGGACTACGACGGCAAAGAGCGCTACAAGGCCGCCTATGTCATGGCGGAGATCAATTTGGGCCGGCGCCTCACCCTCCTTCCCGGCATTCGCTGGGAGGATGACTACACCAAGTATCATGGGCAGCGTTACCGCGAGATCATCACCGCCTGGCGCGACGTGCCTCCCGCAGATTTCCAGCGCCTGGAAAATATTCGCACGCATTCCTTCTGGTTGCCGATGGTGCACGTGCAAGTCAAGCCGTTGGAGTGGATGAAAGTCCGCCTGGCCCGCACCGAAACACTGACCCGGCCGGATTATTTGCAATACACGCCGATCACCACCATTGACGCCTTTCGCTCCACGCTGCGCGCCGCCAATGCCCTGCTCAAGCCGGCGCAGGCCACCAACTACGATGCCGCCGTCTCGGTCTATGACAACAAAGTTGGCTTGTTCACCGTCTCCGGATTCTACAAATCGATCAAGGACCTGATCATTCCCGTCAACTTCACGGTCAGCCCGACATTTCTGCTGCAGACGCTGCCCTCGGGATTGAACATTCCGACCTCCTGGCTCGATCGTGCCAGCCCGACGATCTACACCTACATCAACAACCCCTACAAGGCCGAATATCGCGGTGTGGAGCTGGACTGGCAGACCAACTTCTGGTATCTGCCCGGC
>JBBIKM010000329.1:0-3456 GCA_037445455.1 bacterium
TAGCGAAGGGCAACGCCCTGGAAACGCCGTCATCAACAGAAATCACCAAGCCCCAGCGGGGCGAAATGCGATAGCGAAGGGCAACGCCCTGGAAACGCCGTCATCAACAGAAACCACCAAGCCCCACAGGGGCGAAAGGTGATAGCGAAGGGCAGCGCCCTGGAAACGCTTCGGACATCTGTCATGATGTCCGGCGGCCCTTTGCCATATTTTGCGGCGGAATTCTCCTTTTTTGCCAGCCTGTCAGGAATTTGGCAGTGGTACACTCTTTGTCAATCACCAGGTGGACAGTTGCGATTCAGAAGAATTCTGCCAAACCACTCATGCTTTGCCCTGCGAAGATTGTCGTGAAAACAGAAACCCAGAGAGACGACCATGACCCTCGATAAATTTACGCTCAAAGCGCAGGAAGCTGTGGCAGCCGCGCAGCAGCTCGCCGCTGAGGGCGGACAACAACAGATCGAAGTTGAACACCTGTTGCAGGCGATGTTGCGAGACAGCGAAGGCGTCGCCGTCGCAATTCTAAAGAAGCTGGGCGCGAACGTGAACCTGGTGCAAAGCCGCCTGGAAGATGAGCTGCGGCGCATGCCACGCGTCTCCGGCGCCGGCGCCGTCGGCAACATTTACGTTTCGAACCGGCTGGCAAATGTGTTCAATCAGGCGCAAAACGAAATGCGCCGGCTCAAGGACGAATACGTCAGCAGCGAGCATTTACTGATTGCGATTGCGGAGGAAAAACAAGGCGCGGCCGGCCAGCTTTTGCGGCAGCAGGGTGTCACGCGTGACAACATTTTCAAAGTGCTGAAGGAGATTCGCGGCACGCAGCGCGTCACCGACCAGAATCCCGAAGGCAAATATCAGGCGTTGGAGCGCTACGGTCGCGATGTCACCGAACTGGCACGCAGCGGCAAGCTCGATCCGGTGATCGGCCGCGATGAGGAAATCCGGCGGGCGGTGCAGGTGTTGTCGCGCCGCACCAAAAACAATCCCGTGCTCGTCGGCGATCCCGGCGTGGGCAAAACCGCGATTGTCGAAGGCATTGCGCAGCGCATCGCGCACGGCGACGTGCCGGAATCACTGAAGAACAAGCGCCTCATTCAAATCGAAATGGCGACGCTGGTGGCGGGCGCGAAGTACCGCGGCGAATTCGAAGAGCGCCTTAAAGCCGTGCTCAAGGAAATCCAGAGTGCGGAAGGCGAGATCATCCTTTTCATCGACGAGTTGCACACCATGGTGGGCGCGGGCGCGGCGGAGGGCGCGGTCGATGCCGCCAACATGCTCAAGCCCATGCTGTCGCGCGGCGAGTTGCGCCTGATCGGCGCCACCACGCTGGACGAGTATCGCAAATACATCGAAAAAGACAAGGCGCTGGAGCGCCGTTTTCAACCGGTGATGGTTGACGAGCCCTCGGTGGAGGACACCATTTCGATTTTGCGCGGCTTGAAAGAACGGTACGAAGTGCATCACGGCGTGCGCATCGCCGATTCCGCGATCGTGGCGGCGGCGACGCTGTCGCAGCGTTACATCTCCGAACGCTTCCTGCCGGACAAGGCGATTGACCTGATCGACGAAGCCGCGGCAAAATTGCGCACCGAAATCGATTCCATGCCGGAAGAGATTGACGAGATCGAGCGCCGCATCAAGCAACTCGAAATCGAGCAGGTGGCATTGAAAAAGGAAAGCGATGCCCCTTCGAAAGAACGCCTGGCCAAACTCAGGGAAGAGTTGGGCAATCTCAAGGAGCAGGCAACGCAGCTCAAGGCGCGCTGGCAGGTCGAAAAGGACACCATCAAACAAATTCGCAGCATCAAAGAGCAGATGGAACAGGCCAAGCTGCAGGCGGAGAAAGCCGAGCGCACCGGTGACCTGAACAAAGTGGCGGAACTGCGCTACGGCACGCTGCCGGGCCTGGAGAAACAGCTCGCCCAACTCAATGAAAAACTCGCCGCGCTGCACAAAGACGGCGCGCTCTTAAATGAAGAAGTCACGGAAGCCGACATTGCCGAAGTGGTGGCGCGCTGGACCGGCATTCCGGTGGCGCGCATGCTGGAAAGCGAAAAGGAGAAGATCTTGAAAATGGCCGACCGCCTGCGCCAGCGCGTTGTCGGCCAGGAGGAGGCGATTGAGGCGGTGTCGTTTGCGGTGCGCCGCTCACGCGCGGGGTTGAGTGAGGAAACCCGGCCCATCGGCTCGTTCATCTTTCTCGGCCCCACCGGCGTCGGCAAAACCGAACTGGCGCGCGCGCTGGCGGAATTCATGTTCGACGACGAAAACGCCGTGGTGCGCATTGACATGTCGGAATACATGGAACAATTCAACGTCTCACGCCTGATCGGCGCGCCGCCGGGCTACGTGGGTTACGAAGAAGGCGGACAGCTCACAGAAGCCATCCGCCGCCGGCCCTACGCCGTGATCCTGCTCGACGAGATTGAAAAAGCGCATCCCGACGTGTTCAACATTCTCCTGCAGGTGCTGGATGACGGCCGGCTGACCGACAGCAAGGGTCACATCGTGAATTTCAAGAACACGATCATCATCATGACCTCGAACATCGGCGCGGATGTGATCATGCAGCGCTTCGAACACGCCACCGACGACAATCAGGAAAGAATTTACAGGCACACCAAAGACGAGGTGCTGGAGATCGTGCGGCGCAGGCTGCGACCGGAGTTCCTCAACCGCGTGGATGAGATCATCATCTTCCATCCGCTCTCCAAAGCGCACATTCGCGACATCGTCGACATCCAGTTCAAACGGCTGGTGGAGTCCGTCCTGCAACGGCAGGGCATTGAAGCAACGCTGACAGATGCAGCGAAAAATCTGCTCGCCGAGCAGGGCTTTGATCCGGTGTTCGGCGCACGGCCGCTCAAACGCCTGATGCAGCGGCACATCATCAACGAGCTGGCCACGCGCATTTTGGGCGGCGAGCTCGCCAAGGGTGACAAGCTGCGTATCGGTGCGAAGGACGGCAAACTGGTTTATGAAAAGGTGAGGTAGCAGGCAAACCGCCTGGCATGCGGTGGTGTGTGACGTAAACAGGCTGGCCCAATCAACAGGCCAGCCTGTTTTCATTTGGGCATGCCTGGCAACAGCTTGCCTGAAACCAAAGGTGAAGTTTGAAGCAACGAGACTGATACTACAACCTCAAGTCGAATTCAACCGCCCAGCCAACCAGCCCCACAGGGGCGAAAGGTGATAGCGAAGGGCAACGCCCTGGAAACGCCATCATTATTAGAAATCATCAAGCCCCACCGGGGCGCGAGAGAATCACGTTCGGAATACCGCTGCCCAGCCAACCAGCCCCACCGGGGCGAAAGGTGACAGCGAAGGGCAACGCCCTGGAAACGCCGTCATCAACAGAAATCACCAAGCCCCATCGGGGCGAAATGTAATAGCGAAGGGCAACGCCCTGGAAACGCCGTCATCAACAGAAATCACCAAGCCCCAACGGGGCGC
>JBBIKM010000330.1:0-3304 GCA_037445455.1 bacterium
CCCGCTCGAGCTGCGGAATGGATTCCGTCAGCCGGTTCAGCTTGATGAGATTCTTGCCCCACACCGCCAGCATCACCGAATCCCCCTTGCCGAGTTCGCTCGCCTGTTCGAAAGCCTTCACCGCCTCGGCCGGCCGGTCGATGAGATCGCAGGCGATTGCCAGTTGCTTGAAATAAAGCCCTTTCGAAGAATTGAGCTTGCTGGCCTGCGCAAAGGCCTTGACCGCACGGTCCGGCGCGCCCGCGCGCTGCAGCGCCACGCCCAGAGCCGCCCACACCTGATCGTCATCCGGTTTTTTCTCGAGATACTTTTGGTACATGCGGGCCGCGCCTTTGAAATCCGAATACAAGAAGGCCTTGTAGCCCTCGGCATACAGGCTCTCCAGATCCGCGGTCTGCACGCTGGGCGCCGCAGAGATGATGCTGCGCTTGGCGTGTGCCGCGAGCGCGTGCTTGGGATCCAGCTCGATGACTTTGCGGTAGTTCAGATTGGCGTTCTCGGTGTCGCCCAGAATCGCATAGATCTTGGCCAGGCCGAAGTAAGCGCGAATCTCGTTGGGCGAAAGCTCGATGGCGCGCTGGAAACTGGCGATCCCTTCCTTGTATTTCTTCAGAATGCTGTAGACCGCGCCGAGATTGAGATGGGCGAGCGCATTGCGCGGATCGAAGAAGATGCTCTCTTTGAGATGGCCCTCGGCTTCCGCGAACTTGCGCATCTTCAACAAAATCGTGCCGAGGATCAAATGCGCGCGATGGTAGATCGGGCAAAGCGTGACCGCCTGGCGGAAATTCTCGACCGCCTCCTTGTAGTTCTTGTTGGCGAAGCAGGCGATGCCGAGATTGAAGTAATAATCGGGATCAGTGGGGTTTTTCGCCAGCGCCTGCGTCCAGCGGGCAATGGCCTTGGCAAAATCGCGCTGCTTGGCGAACGCCATGGCCTCGCGATGGAGACCTTCGGCTTCGGCATTGAGCGAAGGCAGGGTCCAGCGCAACTCGGCATTGTTCTCGGCGATTTTGATCTGCAGTTGGCCGCTGTGACCGAAGCGTCGACTCAAATATTCTGCGATCCTGGCAGGATCCTTCTTGGTGATGATCAGCTCGTGGATTTCTGAGTCAAGGTGACGAATATCGGAGAGCGCGAGCGTGGCTGAGATGAATTTTTGGGCAGCCTGTGAGCTCATGGGCACCAAAATTGGGAAGGAAATGCAATGATGAATTCTGAACTGGGAGGCGGATTGGCCGCTCGACAAAAAATTAGGGCTTCGGAAAATCGTGCGGGCTTTTGTTGTCCGCGCGATTCTCCGAATCCCTTTTGGTACGCCAGGGGGGACTTGAACCCTCAACCTTTGGCTCCGGAGGCCAACGCTCTATCCAGTTGAGCTACTGGCGCATGGGGTGGCGCAGCGCGCCGAAGGACCTGCTTTCAGGCAGCGCCGGCGGCCAAGCGCTCGGCGGCCTGCACCGTATTCTGCATCAGCATGATGATCGTCATCGGGCCGACCCCGCCGGGCACCGGCGTGATGGCCGCGGCTTTTTGCTGCACCGCCGCGAAATCGACATCCCCCACCAGACGATAGCCCTTGCTCGCGGCCGGATCAACGATGCGATTGGTGCCGACATCGATCACGACCACCCCCTCTTTGACCATGTCCGCGGTCACGAATTGGGCCCTGCCGATGGCCGCGACCAAAACTTCCGCCTGCCGGGTAATCTGCGGCAGATTCGCCGTCGCGGAATGGCAGATGGTTACGGTGGCATTCGCGCGCGGCCGTTTCTGAGCCAGCAACACGGCCAGCGGCATGCCCACGATGCCGCTGCGGCCCAGAACCACCACGTGTTTGCCCGCCACCGGAAAGCCGCTGCGATGCAGCAGCTCCAGCACGCCCGCCGGCGTGCAGGGAATGAAAGTCTCTTCACCGTTCTGCAGCTTGCCGCGATTAACCGGGGTGAAGCCGTCCACGTCCTTTCCCGGCGCAATGGCGGCAAGCACGGCTTGCGGGTCGATCTGCGGGGGCAGGGGCAATTGCACCAGAATGCCGTGCACGGCCGCGTCGTGATTGAGTTGCGCGATCAACTCCAGCAGCGCGGACTGCGGGGTGGTGCGCTCCAGTTTGTAGACTTTGGAATAAAGGCCCAGGCTCTCGCACATCCTGGCCTTCGAGCCGACATAGACCGCGGAGGCAGGATCATCGCCCACCAGCACCGCGGCCAAACCGGGCGTCACTTGCCTCTGCTTGAGCGCCTGAATTTTTTCAATAAGCTCGGCTTTGACTTGCTCAGCAATGCGCTTCCCGTCGATCAGAACTGCGGACATGGCCACTCTCGTTTGGCTTGCGCGCCGGTGCCGGCCGCAGCCTACTGCAGAAACAACCGTTCGATGCTGACTGCCTTCATCGTCTCTTTGCTGATGCGGATCAGGGCGCCGCACAGGCGGACATTGCCGCTGGCGACTTCGAAGCGCATGGGCACGCCCCGCATGAACCGCTTGATGGCGGTTTCCTTTTTCATGCCGATCACCGAGTCGAATGGGCCGGTCATGCCCAGGTCGGTGAGATATGCCGTGCCGCCGGGCAGAATCTGCTCATCCGCGGTCGGCACGTGGGTGTGCGTGCCGATGACGGCGCTGACGCGGCCATCCAGATGCCAGGCCAAAGCCATCTTTTCGGCGGTGGCTTCGGCGTGAAAATCGACAATCACGACACTGGCTTGGCGGTCGATGCGGCGCAGGATTTCGTCCGCGGTGCGGAACGGGCAGTCGATCGTGTACAGATAGGTGCGGCCCTGCAGATTGATCACCGCGGCTTTGACGCCTTCTTCAATATCGACCAGCGTGTAGCCGCGCCCGGGATTGGGCGGCGGGTAATTCGCCGGCCGCAGCACGCGGCTGCTCAACGCCTCGTCCTTTTGCCAGATCTTGAAGACTTCCGGATTTTCCCAGGTGTGGTTGCCGCCGGTGATGACATCGATGCCGAGCTCGAGATATTGTTTCGCTAGCGCCGCGGTGATGCCCTTGCCTTCCGCGGCGTTTTCACCGTTGGCAATGACCAGATCCGGCTGATACTGCTGTCGCAAGCCGGGCAACAGGCGGGCGACAATCTCCAAGCCGGGCTTGCCGATAATGTCCGCAATAAAGAGGAGCGTCCACGCTTCGTTTTCTTTCATCATCCTGCAAGAGTGTGCTTGGAGATTCTTGAAACACCCGGAATATAGGCTAAAAAACCAAATTTACAAGAGGAAATTCACTTGGCGAAATCCACCGCCCGGTATTCGCGCACGATGGTGACGCGAATCTGGCCGGGGTAGTG
>JBBIKM010000331.1:0-3302 GCA_037445455.1 bacterium
GGCCATGGCATGCGACGGTTCCAAGCCGCCGGAGATTCTGCCGGCGCAGCGTCTTCCCTGCAAGAATTCATCGCAAGCAGCGGCATTCCCAACAGCCGGCAAGTCGGGGTGAGCTGCGCAGCTCCGGCAATCTAGTCTCTCTGCGCTGTTGTCCAAGAGAATTCTGCGGTGGCGCACAGCGCCGGCCTTGTTGAGGAGAAGCGGGAAATGACGACACACACTCAAAGTCCACCGCACGTTTTGTGTAGGAAATGCCGACGCGCGTGTTGCCGGTTCCGACATAAAAAAACAGCGCCGCACAACACGGGCACACGGGATGACAACCCAATTGCCGGGATAACAATGGCTCACGCCCAGCCTGTTGCTGCTGGAATGCGCTTTGCGTGAGCAGGGTGCGGCAATTACGGTATTTCCCCTTCACCGCAAGGAGGTGTAACATGTCAATCTTCGATAACCCCGAGGCCTTTTGGCTGAACGTCACCAACATCGCGCTTGGCGTGGTCACGGTGGTTTGCATCGCGGCGGTCGGGTGGGTCGTGCTGCAGGAAGTCGTGCAACGCGTGCGTGGCCGGGTGCCGTCGCTGGCGGTGCAAGATGATCATGCCTTTGTGATCCCGGCATTGGGCCTCACCATGGCAGACGGCGGCGAGCGGCTCGACCGGCCGGCACCGGCTGCCGGCGCAGCGCAGACGCCCTCCGGGGCGGCGCCCGCACCCGAGGATGAACCACATATCATTCGCTCGGTGAATTGACACGCCCGGCGCAGCAAACGAAGTCTGTTGTTCAGGAGCCAATCATGAGATGCCCATTTCTCAGAGAAGCACAAGTGAAGTTCTGCCAGGCTTCGCCTTTCCGCAAGATGATTGTGCGCACGCTCGGGCAGCCCGATCATGAGAGGTGCTCTTCTCCTGACTACGTCAACTGCCCGGCAGCCAAGCAGCACCATGAAGATCACCCCAGTATGGCACACTGTCCATTTCTGACCGAATCGCTGGTGCAATACTGCTCCGCCGCGGCGGTGACGAAGTTCATTCCCTACAGTGAATCAGCGCTCTCGCGCTGCACCAACGACAGCCATCGCTATTGCGAACTGTATGTGGCGCTCGCTCATGCCCAGGCCGGCGCAACCGAATCCGCCCCCCCGGCTCCGGCGGGCAACACCGAACCGCGCAGGTTGCCCGTTCCGGAGCATTTGTACTTCGCCGCGAATCACATGTGGATCGACCTCGACCGCGACGGCAGCTATCACCTCGGCGTCGATGCGTTTTTCGCCACGGTCTTCGGCAATGTTGAGGCCGTGAGCTTCATGACCACCAAAAGCGTGAGCCGGCCGGCCGCGGTGCTGACGGTGCAGGGCGTGGATTTGCAGATGGTATTCCCCATACCGCTGCTTATCACGCGCGCCAACGTCCAGTTGCGCAGCCATCCGGAAAGACTCGCCGCGGAGCCCTACTCGCTCGGCTGGCTGTTTGAAGGCACGGTGCCGCGCAACGCGCATGGCCACCCCGACACGGCCGTGACAAACGGTTTGCGCCACGGCCAGGAAGCCCAGACCTGGATGCAACACGAATGCGACCGGATGTCGCTGTTCGTGCACGAGCAGCTCGCCCACCACGATCTGCAGGGGCAACCCTTGCTGGCCGACGGCGGCGCATTCAGCGACGGCTTTGCCAGGCATTTGAACCGCGAGAAGATGCTGCATTTGTTCAACGAGTTCTTTTCGCCCTACGCGGGTCGGAGCAATCAGTCATGATCAGCAAAGGCACGTTGTGGTTTTGGGCGGGCGTGACCGGCGCCCTCGCGCTGGGCTGGTTTGGCTTTCCCCGCGCTTTGTATCGCAACGTCGAGCAACCCCTGCAATTCAGCCATCAGGTGCATACCGGTGAAAGCGTGGGCATGTCCTGCAACGATTGCCACAGCTTTGCACCGAACGGCCGCTTCACCGGCATTCCCACCATCACCAAGTGCGCGGAGTGCCACAGTGCGCCGTTGGGTGAAACGGCGGCGGAACTGAAACTCATCGCAGAGTATGTGACGCCCAATCGCGAAATTCCCTGGCTGGTCTATTCCCGCCAGCCGGATAATGCCCACTTTTCGCACATTCAGCACGTCCAGCTCGGCGGGATGGCCTGTGAACAATGCCATGGCCCGCACGGTGCCAGCGAAACGCTGCGGCCGCTGCAGGTCAATCGCATCAGCGGCTACAGCCGTGACCTGTGGGGCCGGTCGCTCTCACGCTGGCGCAACCAACCGTGGGAGGGCAAGAAAATGGACGACTGTGTGCGCTGTCACAACCAAAACGGCAGGGCTTCGGGTTGCCTCGATTGTCACAAGTGAAGAGCACGAATCATGGCGATGAATATCACACGGCGGGATCTTCTCAAACTGGCCGGCGGCTCTGTCCTGGGATTCCTGTTTACTCCGGTTCCCTGGAAAACGCTCGATGATCTCGCCATCTGGACGCAAACCGGGCCGTGGGTGCCCAAACTGCCGCAGGGCGAACTGTCGACGCGTTTCAGCGCTTGCACGCTCTGCCCCGCTGCCTGCGGCGTGCGCGCGCGTTGCATCGGCGGGCAGCCGGTCAGTCTCACCGGCGTGGCCGGTCACCCGCTCAGCCACGGCGGCCTGTGCCCGCTGGGATTGGCCGGGCATCATCTCGCCTATCACCCGCAACGCGTGGTGCAGCCGCTGCGCATAACGCGCGCGCACGGACATTGCCAGACTACACCGCTCACGCTCGAGCAGGCACTGGCTGAGATCGCGCCGGTGCTGGCTGAGGCAAAATCCTCCGGCGAATATGTGGCGGTGCTGGATCAGCAGCCGGGCCGCATGCTTTCGCAGCGCTATCAACAATTTCTCGGCTGGTTTCCGCGCGCCGCGTATCTCGGCTATGACGGCGGCGAAGGCGCAACCCTGGCCACGCTGCAATCGCTGTGCGAGCAGCCTTATGGCCCGCTGGGACTCGATCTGGAAAACACCGCCACCCTGCTCAGTTTTGGCGCGCCGCTGCTCGAGGGCTGGGGCACACCCGGACTGATAAACCATCTGCGCCGTCGGCAGGCGGCAAACGGCAGTGGCCGGCGGCTGCAGTTCATTCAGATCGAAACGCGGCAATCGCGCACTGCCCTGCAGAGCGACACCTGGCTGCCGATCAAACCCGGCAGCGAGACCGCGCTGGCCCTGGGTTTGGCGCAGGTGTTGATCAGCGAATCCTGGTGTGACCGCAGCCGCCTGCAGCAACTGGCCGATGATTTTCAATGCGACGGCGGCCATTCGTTTTGCGATCTGGTGGCGGACTTCAC
>JBBIKM010000332.1:0-3261 GCA_037445455.1 bacterium
GGAACCCAGACCGCATTGATGTCCATCGCAAAGCGGCCGCCAGCATAACCGGCGTCGCTGTCGCGCCAACTGCCGGAATGCCAGTGTTGCTCATCGCGCTTGCGAAAGCTTACCAGATTGGTGGCCGTGGGATTGGCGGCATAGGGCGCGGCCGTCCGCGCGACGTAATCGAGATTGCGCAGCAGCACGGCCAGCCGCGTTTCGGCTCTGCCGGCCACGGCCGGCGCCAGCAGGAAACTGCGCTTGCTTGCCGCAGAAACATCCTGGCGCGCGAGATAGCGGGCGGCAAGCACCGCGAGCTGGAAATCATCATCGACCATCATGTAGTTCTCGCGCACCGCCTGCAAATCCATGAGGATGGCCCTGGCGCGCTGCAACAGGCTGTCTGCGGCTGGATCGCTTTGGGGATTTCCCGCAGCAAGGCAGGCTTTGATCAGCCTGTTGTATTCCGCGGCATTCTCGCGGATCGCCTGGCCGCCCAGGGCTTCTTCGTGACTCACCTCGCCGGCGGGATCGAGCTTGCGCAGCACGCTGGCGATCACATGCTCCTGCATCGCCGGCGACCAGATCGGCTCCAGCATCAGCGCGGACATCATCATGTCGCGGCCGAAGTAGGTGGCGAAATTCGGCAGGCCCGCCATCAGCTTTTCATGATAACTCAGCAGCTCGACGCTTCTGACCTGCCGTTCGAGCCGTTGCAAGCGGGATGGCGCTGCAGGGCTGCGGGCGGCTTCCGCCTGTCTGGCTGCGTAGAAACGCATGAAATCCTGGTTGAAAATATGCTCGCGGGTCAGCGGCGTGAGCGCGGGCGAGTCGGTGCCAATGCGAATCGTAAGGCGCAGCGGCTGGTTCCGTATGGAACGGATGGAAGTTTGTTGTGCGCTCGGCACGACCAGGGTTTGTGTCGCCGCGGCGCTGATTTCCAGGGAAAGCAAATTCCTGCCGTCAAAGGTTGGTTGCGTGACGCTCACCGTCCAGCGCGACACCTCGTTGGCAATGTCCACGGCGGGCTGCAGCCGCAGTCGCAGCTCTGCAAGCGTCCCAGCGCGCAGCGCGGCGAGCTGGCGGCTTTGTTCCTCTGCCGGCAGGCGAGCGAGCAGGGCGAGCAATTCGGTGTATTCGTTTTCAATATACGGGTCGGCGTTGAAGGACAGCAGATGCCGGTTGGAATACTGAAAGTCCCTTTCCTTGCGCATGGAGGCGAGCACAAAATGGCCCAGTTCGAGGGCAGATGATTCCGTGATGAGATCGTATTGCAGGAACCTGCGCTTGCCTGCCGTCCTCACCGTGGCGCTGTCCGAGCCCCACCATAGTCTTGCCGGCCGGCCGGCGGCATCGCGTGCGGTGAAGCTGATGGATTCATTGCTGGCATCTGCCCAGAGATGGACCACGCGGCCGGTATGGTGATTGATGGCCACTTGCACGGTATTGCCGGCGGTCTCTCTATAAAAGCGTGTGAGGTAGCCGCGATAGATTGTCGTGTCATCCAGGCCGGCTTGGGGAAACTCCAGCACGGGCGTGACCGGTTGCGCCGCGACGATCGCAACCGGCGCGGCACTGAGCATTGCCAGCAAACAAGGCAGCATCGCAGTGCATCTGGGCTTCATCATTGGACTTCCCAAGATAGAAATTTACGGAGAACCGGCTGTCACAGTCCGCGGATTAAAGGCGGCAGCCGGCGACGCAGCAAGCTGGCAAACGCCGCCAAGAGAAACAAGAGCTTTTTGCGGTGAAGGCGAACCAGGAGAAAAAGAAGAGCCAGCCGGTGAATGCGCCATTGTACCGGCTGGCTCACTTCGACGGAGGGTCAATCAGCCATCCTCGATCAGCAATGAATTCAACCGGCCCTCAGTTCGCACGCATTAACGAGAAGAGTACGGGGCCGTTCGCTGCTCTACAGATCGAAGCCGACCGAGAATTTCACCGACCGCCCGAAGATGGGACGGCCATTTGGCGCCGTCGGATTGCGGGGATCACCTTCGGTAAGCGCATCGGAGTCAGTCAGATTATCGCCGTGCAGGTTGAAGAAGAGCCCGGTTTTTGTCGAAACCGTGACCCCGGCGTCGAGCTTCTGAAAGCTGTCCAATTCGACCAGATTGTCATTGCCTGAGAAGCGTTTGCCGACGAAACGCAGTGCGCCGTAGAGATTCACGTTGAAATCTGCGCCGCGAACATCATAGCTCGGCGCCAACCGGAACTGCCAGTTGGGCTGGCGCAGAATCGAATTGCCAACGATCGTCGGATCATCGGACTCGGTGATTTCGGTTTTTTGGATGGTGGCAATGCCTCGTACCGTCAGACCGCCGGCCAGGAGCGCGCCATCAAGCTCGACCCCGTAGGATTTGGTTTTGAACTTGCGGGGATCGAAAGCACCGCCGACGAGACTTTCGAAGGCGTCGAACCTGGTGTAGTAGCCGGTGGCGAACAGGCTGAAGAGCTCCTGCGGCGCATATTTCAAGCCGCCTTCATATTGCCTGATGTTGTTGGTATTGCGATTGCCGTCGCGGATATCGTCGAAGTGGGGAAAGACGAATCCGTCCGAGACGCGCCCGAACACGCCCAGGCCTTCCGTCAGGTCATAGTTCACCGCGCCTGTGAACGCCCATTGATTGTCGTTGAACGATACCGCCATATCGCGGGTGCCGTCCGGGTAGCCGGGACCGGAATCCAGGGCATACTCGAGCTCTATCCGTTCGAGGCGGGCGGCCAAATCGACGCGAAGGTCAGGCGTCGCCCGCCATGATTCAGCGGCGTAACCGGCAATCACTCTGGCATCGCCGCCGGATTGAATGCCGTAACCCCATGGGCCGCCGCCGCCAGCGTCCGCCACCTCTTGGGCGGTGACACCCGCAACATAGTCCCCATTGGCAACATTATGAACCGGCACATGATTGCCCAGCGTCCAGAAATCATCCGCCGACCACGACGCCTGATAGGAACCTATCGTGAGGTTATGTTGCTGCCAGCTTCTGGCAAGACTGATATCGTTGGTGAAGGATTCAAGGTCTTTCAACACGACCCAATGGCCATAGTTCTGAATCCAATCCGTACCGGCAAGCTGCCGCCCGCTTACCGTTGTGACGGGGCTTGTTCGCGCGAGCGCGGACACCCGAATCGCGCCGCCATTCGGCACGAATCCGAAAGTGTTGGCTGCGCCCCTGGTGTAGGAGAGATTGTCGCGAACGGTCCAGCCGGCACCCAGATCAAAATCCGCATTCACGCCGCTGATGCTGCCATCCCAGCCGCGGCCTTTGGAGAAAT
>JBBIKM010000333.1:0-2279 GCA_037445455.1 bacterium
GTCCAACCGTTGCTGATCAACATGCGATTGTCTCTGTTGCCTGTGAAGACGATCCGCCACGGCTGGGCCGTGGCATCACAACGCCCGGGCTGTCAATCCTGTTTCATCCTCTCAAGAAGACGACTCAAAATCCGGCGTCGTCACGCCAGCAGGAAAAACCGCGAAGGGCTTGTGTGACGGGATGCCAGCGATTTTCGCCGGCGTGAAGGTTGAGCCGGCAGGCGGGAGGCCGGGGCAAAAACTCTCCATGCAATCAAAAAGCGCTGTAATCCGCGAACAGGCGGCAAGCGCTAAGCCGTAATCTCCGAAAAGTGTTTCGCAGCGTTCTCCGTGACGCTGCGGTTCCACCGATGGCTTGGTAATCGCCAGAAAGAAGGACGACCATGCAACCAACCGGCAAGCTCGAAAGAATTTGGATCAAACGCGGCAAGCGCGGCCCGATGGATCCCCGCACAACCGCGCGCCTGGTGGCAGGCTTGGGCCTGATCGACAACGCCAATCAGGGCGGCAAACGCCAGGTGACAATTATCGCGGCGGAGCGCTGGGCGGAGCTGATGCAGGAATTGGGCGCGCAGCTCGATCCGGCAGCGCGGCGCGCCAATTTGATGATCAGCGGGCTGCCGTTGCAGGACAGCCGCGGCCGCCTGCTGCAAATCGGCGGCTGCCGCTTGCGCATTCTCGGAGAGACGCGACCGTGCGAACGCATGGACGAGGCCCTGCCCGGCTTGCGCGCCTGCATGCAACGCAATTGGGGCGGCGGCGTGTTCGCGGAAGTTTTGGATGATGGTGAGATTGCAGTGGGAGACGCGGTGAGCTGGATCACCTCCACGAGTTGAGGCCACCCATCTCGCACGAATGCCGGTCAGGCTGCCGGATGCCGCGCCGCGCAGATGAACAGAATCGCGGCAGGTTTGCGTGTTTGCGGATGCAGCGGCTCACGGCATTCCGCCAGGTGCAGTCCGCAGGCGTTGAACAGGTTGATCCACGCGGCAATGGTGCGAAAATACCACGGCGCGGGCTGGGTAAACTCCGGCCCGAATCCCTCCCATGTGCCGGGCCGCCAGCCGTCGCGATAAGGCTCCTCCCCGCAAGCCACCACCGGATGCAGTGTCTGCACGAACAAGCGGCCGCGTTGGCTCAGCAGCGCCGGCACCGCACGCAGCAGTCGCTCCACCGATTCCTTCCCCAACAATGAAAAATTGCAGATGAGTGCGTCGAAGGGGCCGGCCGCCGCCAGGGCGCCTGCGGCAATCTCCTCATAGGAACAAACTTCAAACTCGGCGCCGCCGCGCTGCCGCGCCTGTTCGATCAACGCAGGAATCGCGTCGACGCCCAGCACCTGCATGCCCTGCTCCGCCAGACGACGCGCCAGCCAGCCCTCACCGCAGCCAAGATCGAGCACCCGCGCCGGTTGGTGTTGCTGCACCGCAGCGAGAATCGCTTGATCAGTGACCAGCCTGCGGCTGGCGATTTTCCCCTGCTGCACGGCCGCCGTCCAGGCCGCGGCATTCACCTGCCAGGAAGACAAAACTTCTGCTTCGAGTTCATTGCTCATGCGGTGATGCTCTCAGAAAAAGCAGGGGCATGGCGGAAGGCCATGCCCTTGCAATTTGCTTCAGATGTTGGGATCCGGCGGAGTGTTGGGATTGTTCAGCCGTTCCTGATCGGGATAGGGATAGAAATTGCGATTGCGCTCAGGGTTGGGATCCAGCGGGCCGGGACGGCCCAGCCGGCGGCTGTCTTCGAGATGCAAACCGGTCATGAACAACTCGGCACTGCGCTGGCGATAGATTTCCTCCAGCAATGCCGTTTCGGTCACCGCACCGCTGTAAGCCGGCAATCCGGCAGCGACGCCGAAAGGATCAGTGGTCTTGGTGCGCACCGCGTTGATTTCATTCACGGCCTCGGGCAGGCGGCCCAGCCGCACCAGCGCCTCGGCTTTGATCAGGTTCATCTCGCCGGGCAGGTAAACCGGGATCGCTTTGGAGGCGGCATCGAAGAAGCCTTTGAGATCATCGATGGGCAGATTGTAAGGCGAGGGGTTGGTTTTGTCCGCCGGGGTGAGATAGAAAGCCAGCCGGCCGTCACCAGGCTCGACCAAGGCACTGCCAAAATTGTCCCGCGGCGCGTAGTTGCGGTTCAGAAACACGAGCTGGTAGATCGGATTCGGATTGCGGTCGTCATAGGTGAACACCGATCGCGCAGCAGGATTGACGCTGCCGGCAATATCCAACGCCGGTTGATGGCGGCCGGCCATGAGATTGTAGCGCGCCCGCATG
>JBBIKM010000333.1:2297-3221 GCA_037445455.1 bacterium
ACCAGATCGAAATTCCTGGCCAGAATCTGGGTGTTGAACTCGTTGCTTGCAGGCGTCGCGGCCAGCAGTTGGGCAGCGGCATCGAGCAAGTTGATCGCGCCGGCCAGCACTTCCAACCGCGGCCGGAACACCGCGCGGCCGTTCTTGTCCAAATCGATAGGCGCCTGCTCGAAGGACTGTGCCAGGAAGCCCATGGACATGGCCTTGTAGAGATGGGCCAGGGCAATGATGCCGCTGCGCGTGCCGGGATCGAGCGTCACCTTTGGCGCGCTCGCGATCAGATCATTCGCCATGCTGATCACCCGGATCGGCCGCGCCCACAGCGCCAGCACGTTGCCGTTGCCGGTGGTGACTTGATTGCCGCCGTCCTGCAGTTCCAGCAGATTGGTGAAAGTGGAATTAATCGCGATTTCGCCGCTGGTGACCCCGGGCGTCAGGATCACCGGTTCCATCACGCTCACGGCGAAGTTTTGCTGCAGGCCCACCGCCAGCGCGATCACGCCGGTGCGCGTGGTCAACACCTGATCTTCCGAGGCGCTGTTGGGGTTGGTCACGTCCAGCGAGCAGGCGGTGATCACCAACAGCAGCAGGCTCGCCAACGCCAGCGCCAGGTTTGGTCTATGAAGAGAACGCTTCATCAGTTGAATTCTCCCAAATGAGTGTTTACTGCAAAACGTCCTGCAAACCTCCTGTGAAGAGCCGGGCGCCGTGCCGGGTGCTTCACAAGATTTGTCTGAATGACGGGTGGTCGCAACTGTGCCCCACACGGGGCAAGACGACGAAACGAGTGGAACTGCTGCTAGTAGTTCAGCGTCACGCCGAAGGAAAACGTGCGCGGAATCGGCACCTCGACGAAATCAAAGCCGCGCACGCCCGTGCTCTCGCCGGCGGTGTTGATCTCGGGATCATAGCCGGTGTAATCGT
>JBBIKM010000334.1:0-3207 GCA_037445455.1 bacterium
TGGGCGGCTTGTGGGTGGATTATAATTTGATGAGCAACATTCCCGGCCTGTTCGTGATCGGCGAGGCCAACTTCTCCGATCACGGCGCCAACCGGCTGGGCGCGAGCGCGCTGATGCAGGGACTGGCCGACGGCTATTTCATCCTGCCCTACACCATCGGGCATTATTTTGCCACGGCCAAGCCGAAGAAGATGACCGGCACGGATCATGAGGCCTTCCGGCAGGTGGAGGAGGAAGTCACCGGCCGCATCAAGCGGTTGCTCAGCGTCAAGGGCAAACGCACGGTCGATTCCTTCCATCGTGAGCTGGGCGGGCTGATGTGGGAACGCTGCGGCATGAGCCGCAACGCCGCCGGCCTGCAGCAGAATCTGCAGGAGATTCCGGCGCTGCGTGAGCAGTATTGGAACGACGTTGCGGTGCTCGGCAGCAATGAGGAGTACAACGTCTCGCTGGAAAAAGCCCTGCGCGTGGCGGATCTCTTCGAGCTGGCGGAGCTGATGTGCCGGGACGCGCTGGAGCGCAACGAATCCTGCGGCGGCCACTTCCGGGAAGAGTATCAAACCGCGGAAGGCGAGGCCCTGCGCAACGACGAGAAATACTGCCATGTGAGTGCGTGGGAATATCAAGGCGAGAGCAAGGCACCGGTTCTGCACAAGGAGCCGCTGCAGTTTGAATACGTCCAGCTAGCGGAGAGGAGCTACAAATGAGAGTGACATTGCACGTGTGGCGTCAGCCGAATGCGAACACGCCCGGCAAGCTGGTGACCTACCAATCGCCGGAAGCCAGTCCCGACATGTCCTTTCTCGAGATGCTGGATGTGCTCAATGAAGAGCTGACGCGCAAAGGTGAAGATCCGATTGCCTTCGATCACGACTGCCGCGAGGGCATCTGCGGCACGTGTTCGCTGGTGATCAACGGCATTGCGCACGGCCCGGGCGCCGGCAAGACCACCTGCCAGCTTTACATGCGGCAGTTCAAGAACGGCGATCATGTCTATGTGGAACCCTGGCGCGCCAAGCCGTTTCCGGTGATCAAGGATCTGGTGGTCGATCGCAGCGCGTTCGACCGCATCATGCAGGCGGGCGGCTTCATCTCGGTGAATACCGGCGGCACGCCGGACGCCAACGCCCTGCCGGTTCCCAAGCATGACGCCGAACTGGCGATGGATGCCGCGGCGTGCATCGGTTGCGGCGCGTGCGTCGCGGCCTGCAAGAACGCCTCGGCGATGCTGTTCGTGGCGGCGAAAGTCTCGCATCTCGCCCATCTGCCGCAGGGCCAGCCCGAGCGCGAGCGCCGCGTGCGCAACATGGTGGCGCAGATGGATCGGGAAGGCTTTGGCAATTGCACCAACCAGTATGAGTGCGAAGCGGTGTGCCCCAAGGAGATCAGCGCGATGTTCATCGCCAAGATGAACCGCGAATACATTCGGGCCACCATGAGCCCTGCGGCACCGTGACGGCCGCCGGATGAAACCGCGGGCGTGCCCGCCGGCTGTGGCCGTGCCACCACGGCCGGCGCCGCCCCACTGTCTTGATCAGGAGAACACGGCCCGGCCATGAATCCTCACCGCAATCGTTCACTCACATTTTCGGTTGCTGTGGCCGTGCTCCTCATTGTACTCCTGCCCGTGCTGGCGCGCCAGCCGGAGTGGGTTGAAACCTTCTACACCCGGCGCTTCTACTTCGCGCTCACCGGCTTGCTTTCGCCCCTCACCTCCGCGGTTCCCTTTTCCCTCTCGGAGATTTGGCTGTATCTGTGCGTGCTGGCGGCGATTTGGTTTTGGTTGCAGCTCCTGCGCCGGCACGCCTGGAAACGGCACTTGCGTCAAATGCTGTTGGCCGTCGTGTTGCTCGTGGCGTGGTTCTATGCCGCCTGGGGTTGCAATTATTTTCGGGCCCCGCTTGACCGGCAGTTGGGGCTTGCCCGCGCGACGGCCGGCCTCGATAGCCTCACTTTTCGACGTTATTTGGAACAAAGCATTGCCGTCACCAACCGGGCGTGGCGGCCGGCAGCGGCGTGGCGCTTGTCCCGGCTCGACAGCATGCTCGAGCACAGCTATCAGCGGCTGTTTTCTGATTTGTCGTTGCCACTGGCGCCGGGCAGCCGCCGGCCCAAACACCTGCTCGTACCGGCGCTGCTCAACTACACGCTGACCTCTGGCATTTTCAGCCCCTTTCTCCACGAAGTTCATCTCAACTCGGAACTGCTGCCGGTGGAATTGCCGTTCGTGCTGGCGCATGAGAAGGCGCATCAGATGGGTTATGCGCGCGAATCCGAGGCCAGTTTCCTGGGCGTACTCGCCTGTCTGGCGAGCGCAGACTCCGTGGTGCAATACGCCGGCCACTTTGCGCTGCTGGAATCCTTTCTGGCGCGCGCCGTGCTGCTGCAAGATGCCGATTCCCTGCGGCGGCGCGTGCGGCCGGAGGTGCGCGCGGATTTGATCGCCGTGCGGCAGCGCTCGCTGCCATACCGCGGCGTGCTGTCACACTACTCCCGCCGCATGTATGATGCCTATTTGCGTGCGAATCGCGTCAGCGGCGGCACGCAAAACTACGGGGAAGTGATCGAGCTGATGATACGGTGGCAGGAACAGCAGGCACAGCAGAAGTAGACTTCACTTGCGGCCGCGGCGAAGCGCTTTGACTTTGCTCTCCGTCAGGCGCTGCAGGTGGCGCTGCGCCCGCGCGATCTCCGCTGTCAACGCCGCGCTGGCAGGCGCAAGCGACAGCTTGCGCACGCTGGCAAACGCCTCCGCATACCACACCTGCCAGGCTCTCAAAATCTTCTCTTCCTCAGTGAGGTCAGCGTTGGGCTTGCCCAGCGCTGCCAG
Organism: bacterium; assembly: GCA_037445455.1. Classification (GTDB taxonomy): domain Bacteria; phylum Zhuqueibacterota; class Zhuqueibacteria; order Zhuqueibacterales; family Zhuqueibacteraceae; genus Coneutiohabitans. Next base: position 2,831 of record JBBIKM010000334.1, read on the forward strand.
GCTGTTGCGCTTCTCATTCTCCAGGCGTTGGGCCGCACGATTCTGCAACAAGCGCACGACGGCGATGGCATCCGCCTCCGTGCCCTGCGCAAGAAAGAGCGAAGTGGCGGCGGCACTCACGCCAACGTTGGCCATCTCCGCCGGGGAGACTTTGTCGAGGTCGTCGCCGCTGGTGTGATAGAAAACGTCGGTGAAATGCCAGGCCAGCACCGCGGGCACGCCGTGCTGCAAAAAAGGCACATGATCGCTGCCGCCCTCAAAGGGATGGCTGCGCACGTGCCAGCCGTTGCGCGCGAGCCGGCCGCGGGCTTCGCAGGCAGCGATGAACAGGTCATTCAGATAAGTCCCCCACAAGTCCGCTGCTGCGATTTCACTGC
>JBBIKM010000335.1:0-3104 GCA_037445455.1 bacterium
AAGGCGCCGGCAGCCGGCACATGGCTGGCGTGAAAGGCGCGCAGCATTTCCGCTGACAAGCCGCCTGCCTGTTCTTGGTGTTGGCGAAAGCACGCGCGGCGCTGCGCGATGACTTCCGGTCCGGAAAAAGAAGAAGTCGACAGCGGCAGGTCGCTCTCTGTCAACTCGCGCCATTGCAGAAGCTGGCGGTTCCAGGTGAACAGCGACGCCGGCTGACCCAGCGCGAGCGTGAGAAGCAGGAAGGGCTGGTAAGCGGCCAGGCGTTGTTCACGCAGGCGTGCGGCGACCTCCCCGGGTGTCGCCGCAGAGAGCAGCGAAACCAGCAGCAGGCCGCGGCTGATGGGCCAGGCCGGCGGTGCGCCGGCGGAAACGTCATAGTGATTCAGCAGGCACAGGCTCACGCCGAATTCATTCGCGCCGATCCACGCGCCGCCCGCCTCGCCATCCACCGGCGCAAGCGTGGCCACGCCCGCGCGGTCGACCAGCACGGGCGGCAAAGCCGGCCGCCGCGTCTTCAATTCATCGCGGTTGAAGAAGACTTCATAACCTTCCGGCCGGCGAAGCCAGGTCACGGTGCACATGCCGGCAGGCTCTTGCGGTAATTGAGCGTCGACGGCGCCACGCCGAATTCCTCGCCCGGTTCCCAGCCTTGCGCCCGCAGCAGAATGGCAATGATGGCGTAATGATGAATCGTGTGGCTCACCAAATTTTGCATTTCGCGCTTGAGCGTCGAGCGGCTCCAGTTGGCGTCGTCGTCATGGCTGCCGCTGTCGACTTTCACCGTCAACGGCAGATCCGGCGGCGCTGTCAATTGTTGCAAACCGGCAATCACGTGTTCAAACTGCTGCCGGGCAAATTCGCGATCGCGCTCCAGCCGCGGGTTGCGCTCGCGCGCATCATAATCGATTTTGCCCGACGGCAATCCGGCCAGCAAGCTGGCGTAATGATCCAGCGTATGCCGGAGATGCGGACCGATACCGCTGCCCAAATGGGAATGGGCTTCGCCGCGATACAGCGCATCGCCAATCTCGGTCAGCAGCCGCAGCCCTTGTTGCAGGCAGCGCAGGTTGTCTGCCACCATCGTTTCTGTGCTGTTCATGTTCCTTCAGCTTCAAAAGATCGCCACGGCCGACACCGACAGTTTGTCCGCCGGCGTGTTGCAATCTGCAGGCTCTCAAATCCTTCACCCGGACCGCAGCCGCCGGGCGTGCGGACAAGGAATCCAACCACGACGACGGCCGGTTTATTTCAAGATTTTCACTGCAGGCGTTTGACAATATGCCAGCCGAAAGGGCTTTTTGTTTCTTCGAATTCCACCAGGCCGATTTCGCCGACCGCGAGTTGAAAGGCAACATCGCCGAAGCCGGCAACCATCATGCGGCGTTCGTATTCCCCTGCGCCGGCGGTCACGCCATGGTTGGCGAGTTTGAAGCGTCCGGGATATTCATCGTTGGAATACTGTCGCACCAGCGCGTCGAAATCCGCGCCCTGCCGGGCTTGTTCCAGCACTTGCCTGGCCAGGGCCCTGGCTTCGCTTTGCGGGCGGTTGAGGCTGCGGCCCGGCAGTGAACCATAGAAGCCGATCAAGATGTGCTGCACCTCGATGTGCTCCGGCTCGGGTTTGCGCGCCTGTTCGCGACAGGCAACTAGCAGGAGCGTGAGCACCAGGACAAACATTCGCGTTCGCATTTTCTCCTCCTCAATTCCCAGTGAATCTGAGCCTGTGGAGCAGCACGGCAATTTGCCAGCGAAACGAAACCACCCTGCAGATGATTTTGTCATCGACCCGGTTGGTTCCGTCCGTTGATGAAAGTCCGACTAACAAGACTAGTGACCGTTTTTCTTGAACATGAACAGCAGCGGCCGCCAGACACGCCGCGCCCAGGCCCGCTCGGAATGCTCGGCCTGGCGGTCGTGAAACCAGTACAGATTTTCGCCGAGGCGAAAGCCCTTGTTCTTGAGGGCACGCAACATGTTTTCACATCCCGCTTGCAACACGCTGTCCAGCGCCACGCCGCCGTTGTCCAGGTACAAGCGGATGCGCTTGTGGGAGCCGTCATCATTCTCCACCAGGCGCACGGCGCTGTCATACGGCGGAATAAAGGCCGGGGAGAGACACGCGGCCTGGCCGAAAACTTCCGGATGATTCCACGCCAGCAGGAAGGAAATCAAGCCGCCCATGGAGGAGCCCATCACCGCGGTGTTGCGCGCCCCGGGCAGTGTACGGTACGTGTCGTCGATGAAGGGTTTCAACTTGTTGATGAGAAAGCGGGCATAGGCTCTGCCTTTCTCGCTGTCGGAGTACTCTTCGCGCCGGTCGGCGGTATTGTTCACCGCCACCATGATGATCTCCGCCATCGCGCCGGCGGCCATCAAGCTGTCGGCCACTTCATCCACCCGCCAATCCACGCCGAGAAAAGAGGTGCGGGGATCAAAGACATTCTGGCCGTCATGCAAATAGAGCACCGGATAGCGCTGCTCCGGCGTGTTGGCATATCCCGGCGGCAGCCAAACGATGACATCGCGCGGCCGCAAGCCTTCCCCCGTCATGGCACGATGATAAACCACTGTACCGGTAATTTGGCCCTCGACGTTTTCCCGCAGGTCCTTCCAGCCTGCCACCTCGATGACCACTGTGGTGTCGTTGGTGACTTCCAAAATCGAATTCGGCGGCACGACACCGCCGGCATTCACCGCTTCGGTCTGCCAGGAGCCGCGCGTGATTTTGTACTCCAGTCGCACTCCGGGGTGAAAGGTAAAGGTCCGGCTCCAACTGCCATCCGGTTGCTGCTGCAAGGCGATGCTGTCCGGCTGCCACATGCCCAGGCGGGGATGATCGCCCGCCAAAAAGACGACGGAAGAATCGGGCATGACTTTGGGAAGGACGCGAAAGGTGACTTGTTTTTGGGAGGGCGAATGCGAGACCGTACAGCCGGCGATCAGGCTGAACGCGAGAATCAAGCTTTTTGCAGGCGGCATGGTGCGAGTAAGAATGAAGTCAGGTTTGCGGTCAATTTCTACTGAGGTTCTTCTGCGGCAAAAGGATTATCGCCAGCACGATCAGGGGGCTTGGCGAGCAGCAGGCTCTCGATAAAGCGATTACC
>JBBIKM010000336.1:0-3100 GCA_037445455.1 bacterium
CCTGCTCGCTGCCGCCGGCGCGGCGCAACGCCCCGCTGATGGCTTCGACGTCCTTGGCGCCAACCGCAACGCGGTTGACCATCACGTCGCCGTTGGCGCTCACCACCACGTTGATCTCGTTCGGCTTCTCCGGCGACTGGGTGGCATCCGCCGTGGGCAGGTTGATCTCGAGTCCGGAGAATTTCGAATAAGTCGTCGTGATCATCAAAAAGATGAGAATGACGAGCAGAACGTCGATCATTGGGATCAGGTTGATCTCCGGCTCTTCCCGGAAACGGCCGCGCTGAAAATTCATCGCTGGCTCACCCTCAACCGGCGCGCTGGCCGTGCACCAATTCGACGAGCTTCACCGCCTGCTGCTCCATCTCTATGACGAAGCTATCGACCAGAGCGCGAAAATGCCGATAGAAAATCATGGCCGGAATGGCGATCAGCAGGCCGAAGCCGGTGTTATACAGCGCCACAGAGATGCCATGGGCAAGCTGCTGCGGATTGGTTCCTGCCGCCGTCGTCGAACCGAAGATCTCGATCATGCCGACGACCGTGCCGAACAAGCCCATTAGCGGAGCAATCGAGGCGATCGTACCCAGGCTCGTGAGAAAACGCTCCAGTTCATGGGTGGCACCACGGCCGGCTTCCTCTATGGCTTCCTTCATCGCCTCACGCGTGCTCTTGACGTTGCGTAGCCCAGCAGCCAATACGCGCCCCAGGGGAGAATGCCTGGCCACACGTGCGACCATCTCATCCGTTGCGCCGCTTTGGCGATATTCGGCGACGATGCTCTGCAGCAATCCATCTGGAACAACCTTGCTCTTGCGAAGGGCAATCGATCTTTCGATGATGAAGGCGACGGCAAGAATCGATGCGAGCAGAAGCGGCCAGATCGGCCAGCCTGCAGCTTGGATGATGGCGAACACGCAAGGCTCCTTTTTTGATCCGGCGTGACCTGGTGGTCATGCCAGCGCTGAAACTTGGTTTTGAAAATAACGGCGAACTTTATCTTGGCAACTGTGTTTCGGCAAGAAAAACGCGGCTCACCTGTCGGCATTGGACGACATTTTCGTTGAGGTCTTCGCACACAAAACCGAGAAAATCCCTTCAGCGGCAGCCTTCTGCGAAGATGTATTTCTTTATCCACAAAACTTGTGGATAACTATGTGAATTAACCGTGGGTGTTTTGAGTAAGTCAGCATCCCAAAAGGCATTTTCTTACTTCGATGAAAAAAGAAGCTCGACAATATTTTGTTTATCAATCATAGAGTTACAGCTTTCCCCGGAGCGCGGAAACTCAATCCCTGCCAGTTGATCACGAGGGAAATGGGACGCTTCGGCTAGAATCATCCCATGTCAGACGAATCCGTCCATTCACCTTTCTCCAGCGAGGAAATCCTCAGCGTCTCCGAACTCAATCATCTAGCCCGGCAGACGCTCGAAAATCGCTTTCCGTTATCGTGGGTGAGCGGCGAGATATCCAACCTGCGCCGTCCCGCCTCCGGACACCTCTATTTCGCTTTGAAGGATGAGGGGGCGCAAGTCGATTGCGTCATGTTCCGCAGCCGCGCCCAACTGATTCCCTTCCGCCTGCAGGATGGCCTGCGCGTGGAAGCGCGCGCACTCGTCACGCTCTATGAAGCGCGCGGCAGTTTCCAGCTCAATGTCGAAGCCATGCGCCATGCGGGCATCGGCGCGCTGTTCGAGGCTTTCGCCCGCCTCCGCGCCAAGCTCGATCAAGAAGGGCTCTTTGCGCCGGATCGCAGGCTGCCACTCCCGCGCTTTCCGCGGCGTATCGGCATCGTCACCTCGCTTCGGGCGGCCGCCCTGCACGACCTGCTCGCCTCGCTGGCGCGGCGTGCGCCGCATCTTCCAATCGTGATTTATCCGACGCTGGTGCAGGGCGACGGCGCCGCCGCCGGCATCGCCGAGGCCATCTGCACGGCGGCAAACCGCGCGGAATGCGATGTTCTCATCGTCGCCCGCGGCGGCGGCAGCATCGAGGATTTATGGGCCTTCAACGAGGAGCGCGTTGCCCGCGCCATCGACGCCAGTCCGATTCCCGTCATCACCGGCATCGGCCATGAAACCGACACCACCATCGCCGACCTCGTCGCCGATTGCCGCGCCGCCACGCCGACCGCTGCCGCCGAACTGGCCAGTGCGGGCTTCGTCGAAGCGCAAGGAGATCTGCTTCGACTCGCCACTGCGATGCGCACTGAAACGCGACAGCGCCTGCAGGAACGCATGCAGCGCGTCGACTTGCTGGCGCGTCGCCTGATTCATCCTGGCGAACGGCTGGCCCGCCTGCACGCGGAAACGGCGCACCTCGCCACACGACTCGATGCCGGCTTGCGTCGGCGAATCGGCGCAAGCAGCGCCGAACTGCAGCGCCTCGCGGCGAGACTGATCGTTCAACGGCCGGATCTGCGCCATGCACGTCGCGACCAGAGTGAACTGCTCGCCCGGTTGCGTGCTGCGGCGACTAACACCCTTTTGCGAAAAGGCAATCGACTGGATGGCCTTGCTGCCAGCCTTGCGCTTCTCAGCCCGCAGGCTGTGCTTCAGCGCGGCTACAGCCTGGTGCGCAGGGTCGACGGCAGCATTGTCCGTTCAAGTACGCAACTGGCCAAGGGAGATTCCCTATATCTGACCTTCGGTGAAGGCGGCGCCGAGGCGGCAGTCACCCGGCTGGAAAAACTTTGAGCAGGCAATTATTGCCAAATGAATTTAACCCGACTAAAATGCTCGGGTTTTGCAACCCTGACTGAAAATCGGAGACTAAAAATGGAACACACTCTTCCGCCGCTGCCTTACGCGATGGATGCACTCGCGCCGCACATCTCGAAGGAGACGTTCGAATACCACTACGGCAAGCACCACCAGGCCTACGTCACCAACCTGAACAACCTGATCAAGGGCACCGAGTTCGAAAGCGCCGGCCTCGAGGCGATCGTCAAGAAAGCTTCCGGCGGCATCTTCAACAACGCCGCCCAGGTGTGGAACCACACCTTCTTCTGGAGCAGCATGAAGCCCAACGGCGGCGGCGCGCCGAGCGGCGCTCTGGCCGATGCCATCAACAAGAAGTGGGGATCTTTCGACGAGTTCA
>JBBIKM010000337.1:0-3089 GCA_037445455.1 bacterium
GATGCCCGCAGGGCCAGGTTCTCAGCTTGTCAGAAAACTTGCGCAGGCGATTGGCTTTTCAAACTTGGAATACCAACAGATAGATTAAGGCCAACTGATGCTTTTATCAGTTGGGTCGTTTCTATCGGTTGGAAAATTCTTGTGCTGCCCAAGATTCGAGTCCTGTCTTTCATGAGTGCGGGCAACAAGTGAATCGTCTTGGTTTTTGCAGCGCTCCGATTTGAAGAAACTGTGATGGAATTTGTTTCCGGCCTGCCAGGCACCCAGACACGCGCCAGCGCTGCCATCCCACTTCGCGCGCAGGCATTTCGCACTGCCGCGCAGCACGGCCGGCCAACTGCGGCCTTGCGCCTTTGCCGGGAATTGCTATTTTGCACGGCAGCAGACCATTGCCGACCTCACTCTGCGACCGCGAAAGGTAGGGCACCATGTTCCTGTTCGATTCCCACCTGCATTTCTTTTCCCACGATTTCTTTGCCGCCATGATCCGTCAAAAGGATCCGGCTGCCAACCTTGAGGAGGAACTCACCAAGCTGGCGGCGGCCGCCAACCTCGAGCTGCCCAGCCGCAAAGTGAGCGCGCATCTCAAGCGCTGGCTGGACGAGCTTGACCGGCACCGCGTCGATCGCGCGGTGATTTTTGCCAGCCTCCCGGAGGAAATCGTGGCGGTGGCCGAGGCGCTCGGGCTTGCCAACGGCCGCTTGACCGGCTTTTTCATGATCAATCCCCGCAACAGCGGCAGCGTGGAACTGGTGCACAAGCTCAGCGAGCAACTCCGCTATCGCGGCGTGCTGCTGTTCCCGGCACTGCACCATTATCATCTCCATGACGAGGCCCTGCTGCCGTTTTTCGAAGCCGTGGCGCAGCGCCGCCTCAGCGTGTTCGTGCATTGCGGCATGCTGCAGATCAAACTGCGCGACCTGGCCGGCCTGCCCCGCGTTTACGAGAGCCGCTTCGCGCAACCGCTCGATCTGCAGCCGGTCGCCAATCGCTTCCGGCAAACCGCCTTCATCATTCCACACTTCGGCGCCGGCTTCTTCCGCGAAACCCTGCTGCTGGGCGCGCAATGCGAAAACGTTTACGTCGACACCTCCAGCTCCAACGAATGGATCGCCACGCAACCGGAAAAGCTCACGCTCGCGGAGGTTTTCCACCGCAGCCGCGCCGTCTTTGGGGCGGAACGATTGCTGTTCGGCACCGATTCCGGCGTGTTTCCGCGCGGCTGGCGCAGCGAGGTACTCAATACCCAGCGGTTGGCCATGGCGCAGGCGGATTTCACTCAAACCGAGATGGCAATGGTTTTTGGGGAAAACCTGCGGCGCTTGTTGGAGAGCTGAGATGGATCGCGGCTATCTGACGGAACTGGCCGAGGCGCGCACCGAGCAGGCCGCCGGCAACCTCGGCCGGGCGCGGACGTGTGCGCGGCGCGCTGCCGGCATGGTGTTGCGCGCGGCGATCGGCGTCGGGCCGTCGCCCGGCTGCTATGCCCCCACTTTCATCCTGGCTTTGCGCAGGCTGGCCGCGGATCCCGCCTATCCGTTGACCGTGCAGGAAGCCGCAGGCCGGCTGGTCGACCGCTCGAAACCCGACCGCACCAGCGCCTCGCAGAACCCGGTACAGGATGCCGAGATCATTCTGCAATATTTCGGCTTTCCCCTTGCCTGAGGCGAAGGCGGCCAAACCCCAAAAGGCAGGGCACAGGCCCTCCTGCCGGTCACAAGAAGACGCAAGCAAGGACTTGAATTCTGTCTGCCCTGCATCAAGGCGGCCAGGGACTGCCGAAACTTGACGACCCAGTGCGGCTCTGCGGCGCCCTGCGCACGCGCGTCAGACGGATGGGGGAAGGCAAATTTGTCTTGGAGAGCGCTGTGGCTCACCCGCATGGAGATCATCACTTCAGGTCAATGTAGCAGTGCGGTTCAGCGGGAGAATTTGAAAGCAGATCTATGCAATCGCTCAAAGCACTGTGGCGGCGTCCGCGCGTGGGTTTGGCGTTGGGCGGCGGTGGCGCCCGCGGCCTGGCGCATATCGGCGTGTTGAAGATCCTCGAAGCCAACTGCATTCCGATCGATGTGATTGCCGGCACCAGCATTGGCGCGCTGGTGGGCGCGGCCTACGCGCTCGAGCCGCGCGCCGCGGCCGTGGAGAAACTCGCGCTCGCGTTCATCAGCAGCAACGAATTCGAAAAAAGCGGGTTGGAACTTTTCAAGAAAAAGAAGGAGGCGGAGAACTTCTTCGCGCAAGTGGCGACCTACGTAAAGGAGCGCATCATCATCAATCTGGCGCACAGCCGGCCTTCCCTGGTCGGCGGCTGGCGCATCGCCATGGCTGTCGATTTCATCGTGGCCGACAAGAGTTTTGACGAAGTGCAGGTGCCGCTCGCCTGTGTGGCCACCGATTTGACCACTGGCGAGGAGATCGTCTTTCGCGAAGGCCGCCTCCGCCGCGCAGTGGAAGCCAGCATGTCCATTCCGGGATTTCTACCGCCGGTGAATCTGCGCGGCTATCCAATGGTGGATGGTGCGGTCGTGGCGCCGGTGCCGATCCTGGCCTGCCGCGAGCTGGGTGCCGACATCGTCATCGCCGTCGATGTCGGACAAAGCCTCGACGACCTGCCGGAATTTGAAAACGTGGTGGACATCATCTTTCGCGCCAACACCATCACCAGCCGCCGCTTGAACCACATGTTGCTGCAACTCGCGGATCTGACCGTGCGGCCCAATGTCGGCAGCGTGCATTGGGCGGAGTTTCGCCGCGCGCGCGAGCTGGTGGCCGAAGGCGAACGCGCGGCAGCGGCAATGTTGCCCCTGCTGCAGCGGATGCTGCGGCGCAAATCACGCTGGTGGAACAGGCTGTCTCACCGGAATGGCCCCGACAGCTTCACAAGAGGAAGAGCAGCGGGATAGGACGCACGGCCGAGTGCTTCACGAGATTCGTTTGAATGACGGCCTGGGATGACGCTGACAATATCAACACGAACCTCACACCATTTGTAGTGTCTCAGTTATCGGTGGGAATGATCCGCCACGGCTGAGCCGTGGCATCACAACACCCGGCGCGATTCGACAAAAGCAACGGTCAAACCGCTG
>JBBIKM010000338.1:0-3084 GCA_037445455.1 bacterium
GCCTGATTCATATCCTGTCGTCTCGTACGAGGTATCCACCACCACTGTCATCCTGAAAGGATCTTCTGAAGATTTGAGCACAGTGCCAGGAGCTTCACAAGATTCCTTCTGAATTACACTCGGAATCACTTTTACAAGTCAAAGGAGCAGAGCACTCGTCTTGCGACTTTGATAGAGTCAGTTACTGATGCTGCAAGGAGAGTATTCATGCAGGAGCAACCTCGCCCGGCATCGTGCCGGTGGCCGCGGCCGCAGTCCCGCCGTTTTCTGTCGTTTGCCATAATCGCGGCTTTGTTTCTCCCGCCCGCTGCGGAATCCTCAGCGCAAACGCCGCATACTCCCGCTCGCGCGCAGACCGCGCCCCCGGACTTTGTGCAGGCTGCCCGCCGCATCCTGCCCGCGGTGGTGGCGGTGTCCTGCCGGCGTGTCCTTTCCTGGTATGATTGGAATCGCTATCGCGAGCTGAAACAGCGCGACCGCGGCCGGGAGCCACAGCCGCTGCCTGAGCTGCAACAGCGCAGCACCGGCTCCGGCCTGATCATCTCCGCGGAGGGCTATGTGCTCACCAACACGCACGTGGTGGAATTCGCCGACAAGATCACGGTGACGTTGCACGATCAGCGCACGTTCCCGGCGCAACTGGTCGGTGCGGATCCGCTTTCGGAAATCGCGGTGCTCAAAATCGAGGCGCCGCAGCTTCAGCCGGCCGCGCTGGGAAATTCACAAACCACGCAGGTGGGCGAATGGGTGCTGGCCGTCGGCAATCCGCTGGAGTTGCGTTTCACGGTGACAGCCGGCATCGTGAGTGCGAAAGGCCGCCAGCTCAATGTGATTCAGGAAAATTTCGGCGTCGAGCATTTTCTGCAAACCGATGCCGCCATCAACCCCGGCAACAGCGGCGGCGGGCTGTTTAATCTTAACGGCGAGGCCATCGGCGTGATTACCGCGATTGCCACGGAAACGGGCTACGACGTCGGCTTGGGCTTCGCGGTGCCGATCAATCTGGCCATGCGCATCGCCGCCGATCTGATGCGAACCGGCAGGGTTGCGCGCGGCTATCTCGGCGTGGTGCTGCGACCGGTGCAAGAGTTGGAAGCGCGCGCCCTGGGATTGGCCGCACCCACCGGCGTCTTCATTGACGATCTCTACGAAGACAGTCCCGCGCTCGCAGCCGGCCTGCAACCGGCGGATGTCATTCTCCGCCTCGACGGCATGCCGGTGACGCAGACCAACGACGTGCAGGCGATTATTGCTGCGCTGAAGCCGGGCACGCTGATCACCCTCGAGATATTTCGCGAGCAGCGCGTGCTGAAGCTGCGCGCGCGGCTTGGTGAGCTGCCGGCCAGTGAATCCCTGGCGCTCGCGCCTGCCTCGCGGCCAGCATTCGTGAATCTGGGCATCAGCGCGGAGAATCTCACCGCTTTGGACGAGCTGAATTTGAAGCAGCCGTGGCGCAGCGGCGTGAAAGTCACGGCGGTCGCGCGCTACAGTCCGGCAGAGCAGGCGGGACTGTTGATCGATGACATCATTGTGGCGGTGAATCGCCATCCGGTGACGAACACCGAAGAGCTGGCGAAACAGTTGCGCCGTTTTGCGCCCGGCACGGCGGTCATGCTGGCGGTGTCACGCGCGGACGGGCTGTATCATCTCTTCCTTGAAGTCTATTAAGCCCACGGCGCAGCGGCGGGTAAGATTTATCCTCTTCGCCAGCACAGCCCGGCAAGTTTTACATTGCCATCGGGTGTCGGGTTTGCCGCCGGCTGCAGAGAAGCGGCGCGTTCATGTGCTAACTCCTTTGGATTTGCCCCGAAACTCTCCTTCCTTCCCACTTTGTCTTGCCTGGCATCGGCCTTGCATTCCAAATGGCACAACGGCTCGCGGAATTCCAATCGGTACCGGTCTTCCGTGAGCGGCGGTGATTGACATGAACGGCCCGCCTGCACCGGGATAACCTCCCATTGCGCCATCCTCGCATCCGGCGGGCCGCTTATTTCGGAGCCTGATTGTTCCGGCAGGCACAACCCTGGACACACAACATGGAACCCCGCAAACGTTTCATCGGCACGGTGGTGTTGTATTGGAACGGCACGCAAGTGCCGACCGATTTCTTCACGGAGTACACTCCAAACCGGCTGATCTTCATCGCCGAGTCCCGGTTGCCGCAGAGCAACGGCAGCAAGATTGCCTCGTCGGCGCCGCAACTGGTGGACTTGCTGCAGGTGCATCGCCGCAAGGTTGAATCGTCATTTCCCGGAGGCCAAAGATGAAAGCAAGCGCAGTGCTGCTGACCGCGCTGTTCTGTTGCCTGGCGTGGGCCGCGCCGGCGCCGGCGCAAACCCGCCTGGGGGTGCGCGGTGGCGTTTATTTGGACCAGGATGAAGTCTTCCTCGGCGGCCACCTGGCCCACCAGATCGAACGCCGCCTGCAATTCAATCCGAATCTTGAATGCGTGCTGGTCGAGCGCGGCTCGCTGTTCACGATCAACGCGGATTTTCTCTGTGATCTGCCCTCGCGCAGCCGCACCGTCTTCTGGGTCGGCGGCGGTTTGGGCATCAGCCGCTTTGCTCTCGAAGATTTCCGCAATACCGATTCCGGACTGAACCTGCTGCTGGGTGTCAATTTCAGTCGCGGTCCGGCCATTCCCTTTCTTCACGTCAAACTGATGATGATCGGCGAATCGCAATTGGCAGTGGGTGGCGGCTTCACGTTTTGACCAAGGCCCAGGCAGGTTTTCGGTGAAGAAGTGACGGGAGTTGTCGCATCTGGTGGTTTGTTGCCTTGAAATGTCTGGCCATTATCCATGTCATCCTGCAAGGATCTTGTGAAGATTTGGGCACAGTGCCAAGAGTCTTACAAGATTTCTTCTGAATGGCATTCGGAATCACTTTTACAAATCAAAGGAGCAGTGCACCAGCCCTGCAGGGGTGGTGTTCATGAGGTGGTTTTGTCGCGCCCCGATGGGGCTTGGTGGTTTCTGTTGATGACGGCCTTCCAGGGCGTTGCCCTTCGCTATTACCTTTTGCCCCTGTGGGGCTGGTTGGATTTACTAATCGAATTTGCCGTCTCCAGCCCTGCAGAGGTTGT
>JBBIKM010000339.1:0-3031 GCA_037445455.1 bacterium
CACCGCGCCGAGGCGCACACGGTGAGTTTCAGCCATCTTGCCGTCACCTCCGGCGCCGTGCGATTCCACTATCAGCCCGGCTCTCCCTGTTCCGGTGTGCCGGCCCTCGCGTGCGAATTGCCCGTCCGCCCGCCCAGGCCAAATCGACAATCCTTGCCGGCAAAGAACGATTTGACATTTCCTGCCTGAATTGCTATTTTAGCCGCGTTCAAATGACACCTGCTCCGGCTCGAGCAGAGGAGATACGCCCGCGTCCGGGGGAAAGTCCATTCCCCGACTGCGCCCCATGAACCTAACCCTGGCATCATGAGCCTCGTCGAATTGCTGAACGCTCCCCCATCTTTGCATCTCGCCCGCTGCCTTCGTGATGATGAAGAATTTCTCACCACCCTTTGCGCTCTGGCAAACGCCGAGGGCGGCACGATTCTTTTGGGTGGTGGCGGCAGCGGGGAGGAGGCGCCGGTGAATCCCGTTCCGCCGGAAGCCATGCTCGCGCGCATCAGCGCGGCGCTGCAGCCGGCAGTGCTGCCCGCCATCGAAATGCACGAACATGCGACGGGCATGGTTGCGATTGTGCGCGTTCCCGAAGCGCCGCTCAAGCCGGTGGCGGTGAACGGCCGCTGCTATCAACGCGCCGGCGCCAGCAATCTGCTGCTCTCAGCGGCGGAGATTGCGCGGCTGCATCTGCAGAGCGTGAGCCGCAGTTGGGATGCCACGCCGTGTGAGACGGCGCAGTTCGCGGATCTCGATACAGTAAAGATACAGCGCTTCCTGGAAATGCGGCGGGAGCAGCGCCGCCAGGCCACCGATGCCAACGCGCCGTTGCCGGAGCAACTTGGCCAACTCGGACTGTTGCAGGCCGGCCAGCCCACCATGGCAGCGGTATTGCTCCTGGGCAGGAATCCACAGGCACACCTCGCGCATGCGCGCATCAAGGCCGGCCGGTTCAAGAGCGAAACGCTCATCGTGGATGAGCAGGAGATTACCGGCACCCTGTTCGATCAAATCGAGCAGGCATTCGCCTTCATTCAGAAGCATCTCACCGTGCGGCTGGTGATCAGCGGCCAATTGCAGCGTGAAGATGTTTGGGACTATCCGCTGCCGGCGCTGCGCGAAGGATTGATCAACGCCATTTGTCATCGCGATTACACCGCGGCCATGGCGACGCAAATCCGCATCTATGACGATCACCTGCTGATTTGGAATCCAGGCAGCCTGCCGCCGAACCTGCAAATCGAAGATCTCCGGCGGCGGCACCAATCCGTGCTGCGCAACAAGCTGATCGGCGCGGCCTTCTATGAAACCGGGCTGGTGGAAAAATGGGGCAGCGGCACGAATCGCATCATCGAAGAATGCCGCAAGCTCGGCCTGCCTGAACCGGAATGGCGTGAACAGCAAGGCCTGATGTTAAGCCTGCGCAAAGACCGCCTCACCGAGGATTTCCTGTTGGAGCAGGATCTCAGTGATCGCCAGTTACAGGCCGTGGCTTATGTCAAGAAGCGGCGCCGCATAACTAATCAGGAATACCAGGAATTGGTCGGGGTGAAAAAACGTACAGCCTCAGAGGAGTTGCGGGAATTGGAGGACAAGGGAATTCTCGAGCGCGTGGGATCGACTGGAAAGGGGACCTACTATAAAATAAGAGGGAAATGAATGGGGCAAAAGGGGCACGAAAGGCGCAGCAAAGGTGCAATCGGGGCGAAGCTCCGCCATCGAAACAAGAACAGCGCGCCGCAGCGGAATTCGTGGCATACAGCAAACCGGATTCTCCTCGAGTAATGGCTCGGCGGCGCGGGCAGAGTTGGGGCGCGCCAATGCCGCAAGAGAAGGTTGAAATCTGAAGCATCGTGTGAATTCCATACCCCAACGGCCAAACCATCGCCAGCATAATCAACAGGAGAGAACAGAGCAGACAGAGAGTGTCGTATCTGGAAATTTCTCTTTAGCCTCACAAGCTCCGTTGCTCCGTTGTCTCTGTGTCGGAAGTCTTCGCTTCTTCTGTGACAATTGAACTTTCAATGGAATTGGCAGTGGCGAACCTCAAACCTTTTGAAAGAACTCCCATGAGCCAAAAAAGCTATGGTCTGTTGCAGGGCAAAAAGGGCATTGTCTTTGGCCCGCTTGACGAAAAAAGCATCGGCTGGCAGATCGCGCTGGCCGCCCACCGCGAAGGTGCGCAGCTCGCGCTCTCCAACATCAAGGTGGCATTCCGGCTGGGCGAGATAGACGTGCTTGCCAAGCAGTGCGGCGATGCGCCATTGATCGCCTGCGATGCCAGCTCGAGTGAAGAGCTGCAAACCGCGTTCGCCGAGTTGAAAACAAAGCTCGGCGCGGTGGATTTCATCGTGCATTCCATCGGCATGTCGCCCAATGTGCGCAAAAAAAAGCCGTATGATGATCTCAACTACGAATGGTTCCACAAGACCCTCGATGTCTCGGCCATGTCGCTGCATCGCATCATCGCGCAAGCGCTGAAGGCGGAGGCGATCAATGACGGCGGCAGCATCGTGGCGCTCAGCTACATCGGCGCGCAGCGCACGTTTTCGAGTTATTCCGACATGGGCGATGCCAAAGCTTTGCTGGAGAGCATTGCCCGCAGCTTCGGCTCGCGCCTGGGGAAACGCGGCATTCGCGTGAACACCGTGTCACAGAGTCCAACCAAGACCACGGCCGGCACCGGCATCGAGGGCTTCAACGCGCTCTATGACTTCGCTGAAAAGATTTCACCGCTGGGCAATGCCACGGCGGAAGACTGCGCTGATTACGTCGTCACGCTGCTCTCAGATTTGACCCGCAAAGTGACGATGCAAAATCTCTTTCACGACGGCGGTTTCAGCATGATGGGCATCAGCGACAAGCTGCTCGAAGCCCTTTACGGAAAACAGGAATAAGAATCGAGTGAGGAACAAGCCGGCAGCCGTTGCGGCCGGGATGCTCGAGCTCGTCGGGGAGTGCGTGCTCGCTGGCCACAACGTCGCCTTCGACCTGCGTTTTCTCGACCGCGCGCTCGCCAGGGTCAGGGGGGCGCGCG
>JBBIKM010000340.1:0-2996 GCA_037445455.1 bacterium
CATGCTCGCTGCTGCGACAATGCACACACGGTTTGTGCTCGCCGCTGCTGTGCGCGTCTCCGCCGCAATAGGCGCAGGGGGTGTGCTGGCCGCTGCTGTGTTCGCGGCTGCCGCAATGAATGCAGAACATGGTGATTCTCCTTTGTGGCTGCGAAACGTTCGCGTCGAATGCTGCCGCGCGTTCAAGATGGCGGCAAAAACAGCAAGAAGAGAATGGCGCCTCTTGCCCGCTTCATTTTTTCGCAATGCTCCCGGCAATCGCTGTCATGCTTCCGCCTGATTGACCCCTGACTCTGCACGCATGGCTTTCTCCTATTGCCGGACTCGTCGCCAGCGCGTGATTTCGGTCGCCCAGCCCTGTTGCTTGCGCAATTCGAATGAAGCCTTCAAATGCGGCATCATCTTGTGCAGCTCCAGCGCCTCGTCGTTGCGCCAAACTTCAAAGCGCATGAATTCGTTCTTCCTTTCCGGCGATTGATAGAGATCGTAGGTGAGGCAGCCCGGCTCGGCCAAAGTTGGGGCCGTAAGCGAAAGCAAATGATTCTTCATCTCCTCTTCCTTGCCCACCAAGCCATGTATGAACGTCACCGCGGTCAGCAATTCTCCGGAATGGTTGCCGTTCATGCCCATGCCGCCCTGCTCTTTCAGCTCCACCATAATGCCATGCGCATCCGTGTCGCCGAGGTTCACCGGCGAGTGCGTGACCGCTTCGCTGAACAGCACGTCGCCCGCTTTCGTCTCGCGCATCACCGTGCGGCCATCCGGAAAAGTGAAACGAATCTTGAAGCCGGTGAGAATGTAGGCCACGTGCGGCCGGTGCGAGTGGAAGGCCTCAGTGTCACCCCTTCTCAAAACGAAGTCGATCACCCGCACGCGATCGTTTTCCAGCAGAACCTTGTAGTTCTGCGGATACAGTGGCACCGGATCCTGGCCCAGCACCCGCGTGGAAAAGAACGCCAATGCGGCGAAGGTCAATGCAAAAAACTCCCTGGCTGGCATGAATCATCTCCTGGAAGATTTGGATTTCCGGGTTGCTGGATGACTGGAATTGCTGGCGCTGCACTACTCCAGTAATCCACCACTCCGGTCTTGGAACCCCGCGCCCTTCGTACTTAGCCTGATGCGATAGACTGCAGTGTTTGAAGTGATAAAAAGCGTCGAGCCCTCTTCACCCCAATTACAGTTGCCCGTGGGCACGCCGAAATCAAAGGTGCCGAGATGTTCGCCTGCCGGTGAAAAAACATAGATGCCACCGGGGCCGCCACCGAAAATGTTGCCGTGCGCGTCCACCTTCATGCCGTCCGGACTGCCGGGACGGTTCTTTTTGAACTCAGCCGCGTCGTAGAATGTGCGGCCGTTGGCGAGGGTGCCGTCATCATTGACGTCGTAAACCAACCACGCCGCGCGCTTATAGTCGGAAAGGTACAGCTTCTTCTCATCCGGCGAAAACGCGATGCCGTTCGGCGCGCCGAGTTCTTTGGTGAGCAGCATGAGTTTGCCGTCCCTGCTCAACCGATACACGCCGCAGAAATCCAGCTCGCGGCCGGGGTCGTCGAACGCCTGCGGCAGGCCAAACGGCGGATCGGTGAAATACATGTCGCCGTTGGATTTGAAAACCGCGTCATTCGGGCTGTTGAGGCGCTTCCCTTGATAACGGTCCACGAGTGTGGATTTCGTGCCGTTCATCTCGAGCCGCGAGATGCGCCGATCGCCATGCTCGCAGAGCACCAGCCGGCCCTCGTGATCGAACGTCAGGCCGTTGGAACCCGGCTCCAGGCCGGCAAACGGTGCGGCGCCGGTGTAGCCGCTCGGTTTCAAAAACAAGCTTGCGCCCGCTGGTGCATCCCATTTCATCACGGCATTGTTCGGGATGTCGGAAAAGAGCAGATACCCTTCGGCGCGATGCCACACCGGGCCTTCGACCCATGAAAAGCCATCGGCAATTTTTTCCAACACCGCGTCTTGCGGCACGATGCGGTCAAAGGCGGGAGCCAGACGCACGATCTTCGCGGGCTGCGTCCGGTATTGTCCCGGCTGGGCTGTTGCATCGCGCATCGGAAAAGCACTGGCGATCATCGTCACCGCCATCGCAGGAAGGGACAGAAGCTTTTGCAACTGCATTCTCCTTGTCAGAAGTCAATCGCCTGGCGCACGAAATCAGAGTCCCACAGCGCGTCCAAGGAATAACGGCCGGCGCCGGCAAGAAGCAGGATGAGCGCCATGGCGATGAGAACGATATTGTACTCGAGGCCTTCGCGTCCGGCGGGAAGCTGGCCGAAATAGTTCATGAAGAAGCCGTCCTTGAGATGGGAGAGATAGATTGCCGCCATCATTTGCATGATGACGAGCAGGGCAGCAAGTCCGGTCGCGACGCCCAAGATGAGCAGAATGCCGGCGGCCAATTCCGCAAAGACGCCGCAATAGGCCAAAGCCGCCGGCACACCCAGCGTGTCTTGAAAATAACCGGCAGTGCCGCGGATTCCGAGGCCACCGAACCAGCCGAAGACTTTTTGCGCCCCATGCGCGAAGAAGACTCCGCCGAGGGTGATTCGGGCACCGAGCAAGGCAAGTGCACGAGCGGTTTCTTGACTCATGTTGAACCTCCGAAGCTAATGTGATTCACCGGCTCGATCTCGAGGCCGTATTGTTGAAAGCGCCCGTGCCCGCAATATTCAGCCGCATGCGATACAACCCGCTGCGGGCGCAGAGATAGAGCGTTTTGTTGTCATCATCGCCCCACGCCATGTTGTGCGGATGCTTCGGCGCGATGAGCGTGCCGAGGTGTTTGCCCTCGGATGAAATCACCCACAGCCCGCCTGGACCGGAAACGTAGAGATTGCCCTGCTGATCCACCTTGATGCCGTCGATCGCGTCTTCACCCTGCGCGCCGGTCATGTCGAAGAAAACCCTGCCGTGCGACACCGTGGCGTCGGCATGGACTGCGAAGCGCATGACGACGATCTTTTTCTCATCAGCTTTGCCGTTGGTGTAAAGAT
>JBBIKM010000341.1:0-2882 GCA_037445455.1 bacterium
CAGACGTCAAAGGCGACGGTGCCACCGTTGCTGAGCAATATGCCACTGCCGATAAAAGAGGCATTACTGCGCAACGGTGTATTGCGCCGCGAGAGCCGGAAAAACGGCCTTCCGCAAGGGCTGCTCGCGAACGTCATGACGATTGCCGTCATCGTCACGGATGAGCAGGCCGCTGCCGCAGCGACCACTGGCGTTCAACGCAGCAACAATAATCTGCCGGCGCTGCGGTGTTCACCGGCCTGCAGGCGGTACACATAGATGCCTCACCGTGATCGTTCCTGCCCTCCCAAGTCACCACGTGCCTGCCCGGCGATTGCATGCCGCGCACCAGCAGCTTCACCGGTTTACCCAACAAATCATGGATCGTCAACGCCACCGCCGCACGCTCGGGCAAATCGTAGGTGATTTTGGTTTCCGGGTTGAAGGGATTGGGATGATTGGGATAGAGACGAAAGGCGCGCGGCAGCGCGGCGGGGTTTTCGGCAACCTTTACGGCCGGCGCGACGGTAAACCGAAACGATCTGATATTGCGCGTCACGATTTTGCCGTCGCTCGCCGCAACCTGCCAGGCATAGGATCGGCCGGGTTTGAGAAACTCGCTGCCGTCAAAGTCGATGAAAGTCGTGTTGATTGTGGTGAATGCGGTGTCGACACCGCCGGCGCCGGTGAGGGTCAGCGAATAAATGAGTGTATCGTCATCGACATCGTGCGAGGCTTCCCACGAAAAGCGCAGCGGCGCGCGCAGCGAAGTCAGCGTGTCACGGTCCGCGGGCGTCAACAAGGCGAAGGCAGCAGGCGCATCATTGACCGGCGTCACGGACACGTTGAATGACAGAGAGTCGCTGCCCAGGGAATTGCTGGCGCGCACCTGCACGACATGGTTGCCATTATCGGGATCATCCGGCGACCAGGTGATTTCCCCGGTCCCGGCATTGATCGCCATGCCCGGCGGTGAAGCCAGCAGGGAAAACGCAGGCACGGGATTGCCCAGGGCGCGCATCTGCAATTGATAGGCTCTTCCCTCAAAAGCGGCATGATCGCGCACCGCGCTCAAGCGCGGCGCCGCCGCACCCACGGTGAAGCGATGCCGGTGCGTAACGCCCGCATACGCCGCGGTGAATTCCCACATGCCGTGCGGCGCATCGGCCGGCAGCGTATGAAACCAATACCAATAGGAGGCCACATAGAAAGGATCAGGCGAGGTGTGATTCCACTGCAAAAAGACCGAACCGCCGGGCCGCGTGACGTGGAAATAGCTGGTCTCGGTATTGACCTGATCGCGATAGTAGATGACCAGGTAAATCGTTTGCCCGGGCAGGAAACTGTCGGTGGCATTGGTCACGTCCGGATTGGGGCAGCCTTTGAACTCCGGCGGGGCCGAGTGCGTCATCAGCGCGTTAATGGCCGTGTCATAATATGGCCTTTGTTCGATCCACCATGACGCGGCCGTGGTCTGATTGCACGGCCCGGCATAAGGGTCGACCAGATTGCCGTTGCCGTCATACAACTCGAAGTGCAAATGCGGTCCGGTGGAGTTGCCCGAGCTGCCGACCAGCCCCAAATACTCGCCCGCCGCCACGTGCTCACCGACACCCTTGGGCGTGAGCGAGTTGTTTTTCATATGGCCATACCACGCAAGCGAGCCGTCTGCGTGTTCCACGTACACCGCATTCCACGCGCCGCTGCCAAAGCCGCAATTGCGGTCGAATTGCCCGTCTTGTTTGAAGACGATGACGCCCTCGGCCGCCGCCACGATTTCCACGGCGTTCTCGTCCATCTTGTTCCAAATGAACGGCGACAGGAAATAATCGGTCCCCTGGTGATTGTAACCCCCCGGCAGGTCATAGCTGCGCCTGCCGCAGTTGTAGTCCAGCAGTTGATTGGGAAAGGCAGGATTGAGATCCACAAAATTCGAAACGCCGTGATAGCCGTAATCTGTCAACGTCGGCGCGGCTTGCAGCGGCCACGCCAGCTTCACCTCTTGCTGTGAACGCTTCGGCAATTTGAGCACGGCGCGGTTGCGCGCGATCTCCGCCTGAATCTCCCGGCGTTGCGCCTCCGTCAGGCATGGCTGGTCGCGACGCGGCACGTAGACACCGAAGCCCATGTTACTCTCTTGCGCGTGCAGCAGGGCAGCGGACAGCAACAACAACGGCGGCAGGAAAGAGGTTTGCTTCATATTGATCATTAGGAAAACTCCAGAGATCGTGCGCCAGATGGCCTTGCTGAGGTTGTTGTGCCACAGCGTTCGCTCGAAGCTTGCTTTTCCGAACCGGTACCACTTTGTGACGGCACTGGCACCGGGAAGCCCGACAAAGTGAAATGGCATGCCTCTCGAGCGAGTGGCGCCGTGCGGCGCCACTCCGCCCAAGAGGTTGGTCAAACCAGGCCATCTGCGGCTGCGCCGTTGCCGGCTACTTTGCGAGCAGCATCTTTCGCGTCTTCACAGTCTCCCCTGCCCGAAGTTGATAGAGGTACACACCGCTCGCAAGCTGATCACCATTGCTGTCTCTGCCATCCCACCTCACGGCGTGCACACCTGCAGCGACTTCCGCGTCAACCAAAGTCCGCACCACCTGTCCGAGCATGTTGAAAATCTGCAGCGATACTCGTCCGGCTTGCGGAATTTGGTACGTGATCGTCGTTGAGGGATTGAAAGGATTCGGATAATTGGCGAACAATTCGTAGGACGAAATGCGTGCGGCAGAACTGGCTTCCTCAAAGAAGGGGGCGGCTTGCTTGACTGCACCCAGCGCGCCGTAATAGGCAATTTGTGTTTTGTCGCCGCCGGCAGCAGCGGAGGAGGTTTCGGCATCCAAAGCATAGAGCCGGCTGTTGCTGGGCAAATTGACCGTCATCGCGGTGACCACGTCCGAAGCTGC
>JBBIKM010000342.1:0-2838 GCA_037445455.1 bacterium
GAGTTGACGCTGGAAACGTGGCTCAAACCCGCGGTGGAAGACCAGCCGGGATTGGCGCGCATCGTCACATTCTCGGGTGGACCGGCGATTCGCAATTTCACTTTGGGACAACGCGGCAAACAGTTCTATGCCGCGGTGCGCACCGACACCACCAATCAAAATGCCAGCGACAAAGCGCTGGCCGGCGGCGCGGTGAGGCCGGAGGCGCTCATGCACGTCGTGATCACGCGCACTGCTGCCGGCGTGTTGCGCCTGTACGTGAATGGCGTGGAAGTCGCGCAACGCAGTCTGCCGGGCGCATTTTCAAATTGGGTCAGCACCCATCGCCTGGCCTTGGGCAATGAAGTCGGCGAGAACGCGGGATATGATCGCGCCTGGTCCGGCGAATATCATCTCGTCGCGAT
This sequence comes from bacterium, assembly GCA_037445455.1. Lineage (GTDB taxonomy): Bacteria > Zhuqueibacterota > Zhuqueibacteria > Zhuqueibacterales > Zhuqueibacteraceae > Coneutiohabitans. Next base: position 405 of record JBBIKM010000342.1, read on the forward strand.
TTATGATCGCGCCCTGAGCGCCGAGGAAGTGCTGCAGAACTTCGAGTTCGGCGCGGATACGAATTTGCCGCCGATTGTTTTTGCCGGCGGCGATCAAACGCTCAACCTGCCCAATGCCGCGACGCTGCACGGCTTTTTGCTGGATGATCGTTTGATGCCCGAGCAAATCAGTGTGAAGTGGACGCAAGTGAGCGGGTTGACGAACGTGGTATTTGACAATCCTGATGCGTTGAGCACGCAGGCCAGTTTTGAAGACAGCGGCGTTTACATGTTGCGCCTCACAGCCTCGGATGGACAGCTCTCCGCCAGCGACGAGCTGCGGATTGTCGTCAACAAAGCGCCGAGTCTTCATGCCGGTTCAACGCAGTGGCTCGCGCTGCCCGCGGCCGTGGCGGAGCTCAACGGTGTGATCACGCACGACGGCCTGGGTGATCCGGCCCTGCCGAAGAACATCTCGGTGAATTGGTCGCAACTCGAAGGCCCGGGACAAGCCGTGTTCGCGAATCCGCAGGCCTTGAGCACGTACGTCAGCTTCACGGTTTTTGGCAAATATGTTCTGCAATTGTCGGTGCACAACGGCCATCAAATGTCAACCGCCGCGGTGACGATTTTCGTCAATCAAGCGCCCAACCTGCGCGCCAGCGCTGAAGCAATTGTAAATTTGCCCAGGGCGGCCACTCTCCACGGCGAAATCATTGAATCGGGCCTCGCGGATCCCGACGGCGTGATTACGCGGCAATGGTCGAAAGTCAGCGGCCCCGGCGAGGTGACGTTTGCGGACGCGAGTCTGCTCAGCACCACTGCGACTTTTTCGAAAAGCGGCGTCTACGTGCTGAAGCTCACCGTCGCCATCAGCGGCGCGCATTTCCATTTGCAGAGCGCAGCGCAGGTGCAACTCACCGCGAATGCCGCGCCCGTGGTCGATGCCGGCCCGGACGTGCAAATCACGCTGCCCGCAGTCGCGGAATTGGAGGGCACGATCAGCGATGACGGTTTGCCCGATCCTCCCGGACGAGTCACCGCCGCGTGGTCGAAAGTGAGCGGTCCGGGTTCCGTGCAATTCAGCAATGTCAGCGCGGCCTACACGACGGCGAGATTCTCGCAGCCGGGCAATTATGTGCTGCAGTTGCTGGCCAGGGATTATCCGCAAGCCCCGCCGGTCAGCGATGACGTGCATGTCGAGGTTCTGCCCTCGCCGCGTGTGACTGAAGGTTTGCAGGCGTTGTATTTGTTTGATGAAGGCAGTGGCAATGTCATTCACGACGTGGCCGGCGCCGGCGCGCCGCTGGATTTGTACCTGCAGCAGATCGGCAACAACAACCAGCCGCTGCAATGGCTGAACAAGGGCCTGCGCCTCGTCCAGCCCACCATCATCAAATCGAATGGCCCGGCCACGCGTTTGATTAATGCGTTAAAATCTGCGAACGAAATCACCCTCGAGGCCTGGGTGAAACGCGCCGCCAGCATTCCGGTGGACCGCAGTCCCGGCCGCATCGTCACGCTTTCGCGCGACGGCGGCCGGCGCAATTTTACGCTGGGCCAGTTGCATGAAGATCGCTGGCAGGTTCGCTTGCGCACCACCAATACCGATGACAACGGCGTGCGTTTGAACAATGGCCAGGCAGCATATCAAGACATCGATCTCGTGCCGGAGCTGTGCCACGTGGTTTACACGCGCCGCATCACGGGCACGATTCGATTCTATCTCAACAGCGTTGATCCCGCGCCCAACACGCGCCCGCGCCTCACCGGCGATTTCAGCAACTGGGAGGAGTTCGAACTCGCGCTCGCCAACGAGTTGTCGCTGGATCGCGCCTGGCTTGGTGAATTACATTTGATCGCGATTTACAGCCGCGCGCTGACGGCCGCGGAGGTGAAAAAGAATTTTGAGGCGGGGGTGTGAAGCACCAAGCGGGCCTGGTCTTCTCTTTTTCGGCAGTTTACTGCGTCGAAGACGAAGGCACGGCTCTGGCCGTCTTGTTCAATCGATGTCGTTTGGCTTTCGGTGGATAGCCCTACAGCGTCAAGTCGAATGCCACTGCCCGGACACTGCCTTCAAAGGGGCGCAAGGTGGCAGCGAAGGGCAACGCCCCGGGAACGCCGTCTTCAGGAGAAATCACCAAGCGCCCACCGGGACGCGATAGAATCGAATCAGGCACAGCGCCCCTGCCGCGCCGGCTGCGACAAATTCTATCAAGTTCCAGAGTGCTGCCCGTGGGCCATTCCATGCGACGCCGTCAGCGTCAAGCTGGCTTCCAATGGCGAAGCATGTGCCTGCCCACCGCGGACAAGCCGCAACCAGGACGATAATCTCCAACGGAGAAATCTTTGCTTTTCTTTCAAAGATATCACTTGTAAGGGACTATGCAAGTTTTCAGGCAAGCTGAGAACTTGGCCCTGCGGGCAGCACAAGAATTTTCCAACCGATAGAAAC
>JBBIKM010000343.1:0-2838 GCA_037445455.1 bacterium
GGCCGCGGTGCGCGAAATCATCCCGGCGGTGCGGCAGCGCGGCGATGAGGCCGTGTGCGAATACACCCGGCGCTTCGACGGGCTCGCGCTGACGCCGCGGGAGCTGGTGGTGCCGCAACACACCTGGCTGGCGGCGCAGCAGCAGATCAGCGCGGCAGCGCTGGCGGCGCTGCAAACCGCAGCACAGCACATCACGGCGTTTCATCAACATCAGTGCGAAAGCGATTGGGAGTTTGAGCGCGAGGGGGTGAGGCTGGGAGAGCGGGTGGTGCCGCTGGCTGCCGTTGGCCTGTATGTGCCGGGCGGCCGCGCGTTATATCCTTCGAGTGTGCTGATGCTGGCGCTGCCCGCGCGCCTGGCGGGCGTGCGCCGCGTGGTGATGGTGACCCCGCCGCGGGCCGGCGGCCTTGATCCGCACGTGCTGGCGGCCGCAGCGCTGGCGGGAGTTCATGAGATTTACCAAGCCGGCGGCGCACAGGCCATCGCAGCACTGGCATTCGGCACGCAATCCCTTGCGGCCGTGGACAAAATCGTGGGGCCGGGCAACAGTTTTGTGACGGCGGCGAAACGGCAGGTCTTTGGACAAGTCGGCATCGACAGCCTGGCAGGTCCCAGCGAGATTGCCATTCTCGCGGATGACAGCGCCAATCCCGAATGGGTGGCGCGCGACTTGATTTCCCAACTCGAACACGATGTTGAGGCGAAAGCGGTGCTGGTCACCGACGCGAGGGCATTGGCAGAACGGGTAAGCAGGCGCGTTGCAGAACTTGCCGGACGCGTGGCGCGCGCGCCGATCGTCGCGGAAGCGGCACAACGTTTTGGCGTGGCATTCGTGGTGCGTTCGCTGGCCGAGGGAATTGCGGCGATCAATACGATTGCGCCCGAGCATTTGGAAATCATGACGCGCGCACCGCGGGCAGCGGCGGCAGCGATCACCAATGCCGGCGCCATTTTTCTGGGGCCGCATTCTCCCGTGCCCATGGGCGATTATGCCGCCGGTCCCAATCACACGCTGCCGACGGGCCGTTCGGCGCGATTTGGCTCCCCGTTGCGCGTCGCGGATTTCTGCAAACATATCAGCATGATCGAATACAGTGCCGGGGCTTTTCAGCGCGACCGCCGCGCGGTTGAAACACTGGCGGCGATCGAAGGCCTGCCGAATCATGCCGCGGCCGTGGCCGCGAGAAAAACATGACGAGACCATTGCGCCCGAACCCGGGCGCGAACTGATTCGCCCCGGGGCGCGGCGGAAAATCGGCATTCGCAACCCATCACAACTTCAGCCAACGACAAGCCAATGAACAGACACGCTTCACTCACCCGCACCACCGCGGAAACGGAAATCTCCGTTGCGCTGCAGCTCGAGGGCAGCGGCCAGCACGACATCAGCACCGGCATCGGCTTCTTCGATCACATGCTCACCCTGCTGGCAGTGCACGGCCTCTTTGATCTCCGCGTAAAAGCGCGCGGAGATCTGCAGGTGGATCCGCATCACACAGTGGAAGACACCGGCATCGCGCTGGGCGCCGCCTTTCTGGAGGCGCTCGGCAACCGCCAGGGCCTGCACCGCATCGCGGTGAGCTACGTGCCGCTCGATGAGGCGCTGGCGCGCACCGTGGTGGACGTCAGCGGCCGGGGCTATCTTCATCTCGACGCGAGTTTCAGCAACAGCCAAGCCGGCGATTTTCCCAGCGAGCTGGTGGAAGATTTTCTCCGTGCCCTCGCGATCAACGCGAAAATGACGCTGCATGTGACGCTGCTCACCGGCCGCAACACCCATCACCAAATCGAAGTGATCTTCAAATCACTCGGCCGGGCGTTGCGCCAGGCTGTGGCTCTGGACCCGCGCCAACCCGGAATCCCCTCGAGCAAGGGCGTGTTGGTGTGAAAGTCCGCTGCGGCCCGGCAAGAAGCAGGGAGAAAGTCGCCTGCTGGAATCCTCACCGGCGCATCTCAAGGTAACAGGGAACGATGATCGCGTACAAACCAACTGCGAGAATAATTGCGCACCGGGCATGCCCATGACGGCCATCGGCATCATTGACTACGGCATGGGCAATCTGCACAGTGTCCAGAAGGCCTTGCAGGCGGTGGGAACGCCGGCAGAACTGGTCGCGGAGGCCGGGCGCCTGGCGCGCTACGACAAATTGATTCTGCCGGGCGTGGGCGCGTTCGGCGATGCCATGGCCAGCCTGGCGCAACGCGGATTGACGGCGGCCATTCCCGCCGCCATTGCCGCGGGTACGCCGCTGCTCGGCATTTGCCTGGGCATGCAGCTCCTCTTTTCCGAAAGCGAGGAAATGGGGCAGCACGCGGGATTGAACATTTTGCCGGGCGCGGTGCGGCGGCTGCGCGTTTCCGCCAAAGTGCCGCACATGGGCTGGAATCAGGTCAAGCAGCGTGTGCCCTGCCCGCTGTTCGAAAATGTCGAAGACGGCGCGTTCGTCTATTTTGCCAATTCCTATGTCGTCGTGCCCGCGCAAGTCGAGGTCATTGCCGGCGAAACGGAATATGAAACCACTTTCGCCTCCGTGATTTGGCATGCGCATGTTTACGGCGTGCAATTTCATCCGGAAAAAAGCCAGCGCGTGGGCCTGCAAATGCTGAGAAATTTCGTCGCGCTCTGAAGCCGCGCCGTTTGCGGTCACCGTTTGCGGTCACAAATGGCCACCGATCAAAATTGCAGTCTTCCAATAGAATCGTTCCTGCAACAGTCTTGAAAACTTCAGAGTCTTCACTGTGTTCGAGGTTTCTCCCGCCCGGCTCACAGGGGCGAAAGGCGATAGCGAAGGGCAACGCCCTGGGAACATCGTCATCAGGAGAAATCACCAAGCCCCA
>JBBIKM010000344.1:0-2772 GCA_037445455.1 bacterium
CGCAATGATTCACGATGTCCCAGCCCAGGCCGCGATAGCTCTGCAGTTGGCAGGCAAGCTTGATTTTGGTTCCCACGCCGTCGGTGCTCGCCACCAGCACCGGCACGTGATAGTCGTGCTGCGGGAATTGATAGAACCCGCCAAACAGGCCGGGGCCGTGCAACACGTTGGGCGTGTGCGTGCGGCGCGCCAGCTCGGCTATCTTGCGTTTGGCGGTTTCACTCGCGGCGAGATCAACACCGGCAGATTTATAATTCATGTCCCGCTTTCAGTTTCTCGAAATATCTCCGGCGCGCCTCGCCGAAGAACTCCAGATGTTGCGGATGCTTGTAGTCGGGATAGGTCCAGGGATTGGTCTGGAACTTTCCGTCCTTGACATAAAGCTGGACGTCGGCGTAGATGCCGCGGCCCAGGTAGATGCGATGGGCGAAATTCTTGGTGGTGGCCAGCACCAGCTTGGGCGCTTCGAGATAACCGGGATCGAAATTGATCCGGCGCTTGCCCGCCACACTGTGCTCCTGTTCCCATGCCATGGTTCGGTGTTTCCATTCCGGCAAGCTGGCCGGGTCGATCAATTGATCACAGAGCAGGAACACCTTGCGCAAATCCGGGCCCATTTCCGCGCGATAGTAGTCGCTGAAGTCAAACGCGAAAGCCGGACTTTGCAACAGCAGACTGCCGCAGCGATTCTGCGCCAGCCGCACGATCTCCGCGTCCGTGTAATCCGGGGCATAAAGGACGGCGAGAAACAGCGCCACCGGCGCAGGCGGTTTGATCAGTGCCATGATCAAGGAACAAAAGCCAGGACCAGAAACAGCGCCAACACCAGTACAAAGTGCAACACGTAGGCGGGATAGATCGAGCCGGCTTTGACGGTGACCCATCCGGCGGCTGCGCCCCACACGAATGCCAGTCCCGCGCCTGCGGTTTGCGAGGGAAAGCCGGCATGATAATGTGCTGCGCCGAACACCAAGGCTTGTGCTGTGACCGCCAATCCTGCCGGCAGATGCTGCTGCGCCGCGGCCAGCAACGCTCCGCGAAAAATCGTTTCCTCCATCAGCGCGCTGAAGGTGGCGTAACCCAGCGCAACGATGAGCAGAACATCCACCGGCCATTGCCGCGGCGTGGGATTTTTTCCCACCAACTCGGGCTGCTGGAAATAGATCGCGAGAATCAGCGTGGCCAGCAGAAGGCCAAGCCCCAGGGCAGGCCGCGTCCATTTCCGGGTTTGGCCCGGGGCAAAGTGCAATTCCTGCCAGGACCGGCCGCTCAGGAAAAAAAGGCCCAGCATTCCAGTGAGAATGAAGATGTTCGAAAAGGGATAGGCCACTGAGAAATATTGATTCTGAATCGCGAGTGAAAAGGCGCAGAAGGCGAAGAGGGTTTGCGGCAAGCGCGCGTGCGCACGCCACGCCGGAAGCATGCCCAACAAAGACAAAACGCCGAGGCCGGCAGTGGCGATCAACCGTTGGTCGAGCAGGAAGAATGCGACAAGGGCGGCCATCGCCACGATCAACAGGAACAGGCTTGGGGGAGAGAGCTTGGAAACGGGTGTTTGCCCGAACGCAGGCTTGAGGTCGATCAAGACTTCACGATCACCGTGAGTGGGGTCAGCAAGAGTGCCGTTGACGTTGTCATCCGCACGGAATTGTGGGTTGGACATGGTGAGCTGGCTGCAAATTTCCACGGCGCGGCCGGAATCCTTTCCGGTGAGGGTGGTCCGTCTGGTGTATTCGCTGCCGCGCGGTTCATGCTCTGCTTGCGCGTTTTTGAAGTGCACAAAATAATCCAACCCCTCACAGAAAAGCAAGAGGAAAATCGGCTTGCGCGGCGCGGAACTGCAGCAGATTGTGGCCGATCTGCCCGAGCGACCAGGCAGCGCAGCGCGCAGCGAACGCGGCGCTCTGCTGCAAGTCACCGCTCTTGATCCAGGCCGCGAGAAAAGCGCCGTGAAACACATCGCCGGCATTGGTGGCATCCACCAGCCGCGCGGGCGGCACCGCCGGCACGCTCAGCTCGCGGCCCTGGCTGCGAAACAGGCTGCCCTCCTGCCCCAGCGTGATGCCGGCAAGGGCCACCCCGTGGTCCTCCAGCAGGCGCAACATGCCGGCCGGCGTCAGCGCGGGATCCAGGCGGTGCATGACGTCATCCGAGACGATGGCAAGATCGCAGCCGGCAACGATCTCCTGCCAGTGCGGCCGCAGGCTGCCCATGTCCAGAAAGATTTTGCTGCCCTGCGCCCTGGCAAGCTGTTTGGCGCGCCGGGTCAGGGCCAGGTCGCGGCCATCGAGATAGACCCATTCGGCCGGCGGCAATTCTGCGGGCCTTGGTCGCGGCAAGGCGGGCGGCTCTTGCAGCAAAACGGTGCGCTGGCCGGTCGGTGCCTCCACCAGAATGATGGCGTCGGCGATGGCGATGGCGTTGTCCGTGGATTCCGCCCGCTGGTGGGACAATCCCAGTTTTTCGAAGTAGGAAGTGACGAACGCAGCCCGTGCGCCGGGCGCCAGCGGCAGCCCCCAATGCACCTGCAGGCCCAACGCCGCCATGGTCATCAGGCCGACTGCCACCGGGCCGCCCGGCTGGTCTGTCCAGGAGTGGACCGACAGCTTCTGATTCGGTTGTGGGAAACTGTTCAACAGCAGGATGCGGTCGCGGGTGAGCAGGCCGAATCCAACGCAATCAAAACGGCGCATGGAAGAAGTCTGAGCAAGCTGAGCCGATCACCATGGGTGAGAGAGCAAACCGGCCGGCCGCAACGGCTGCCGGCTTGTT
>JBBIKM010000345.1:0-2744 GCA_037445455.1 bacterium
ACCCATTCCATGGCAGCCGCATAACCGATCAGGCGCATCAGGCGTTGCGTGCCGCCGGCGCCGGGAATGATGGCGAGCGCGGTCTCGCGCAGGCCGAGCGTCGCATTGTCACTAAGCACGCGCATATCCGCGGCCAGCGCGAGTTCCGTGCCGCCGCCCAGCGCCGAACCGTGTACCGCCGCGATGCTCGGCACCTCGAGATCGGCCACCGCCTGCACCGCGCCGCGCAACGCCAGCACCACCTCTTCCACTTCGTTCTCCGCTGTGTGGAGGCGCTCTTTGAGATCGGCACCGGCACAAAAATGCCGGCCGGCGCCGCTGAGCACGACCGCCCGAATGCCCCGGCTGTCGATCTCGAGATTGATTTGCCGGGCCGCCGCCGTTAGCTCAGCCACAAGCTGCCGCCCGAGCGCATTCACCGGCGGGCGGTTGAGGCGCAGCGCAGCGATACCGTTTTGCACGTCATATTCGATGAATTCGTACGCGGCCACGCAAGCCTTTCAGGTTAGAGGTGCGCATCGAAACGACCGTGAGGAATGCGTGCAGGCGATCGCCACCGCCGTGCTCATCGGCGCGTGATAAAATCGTCGGGCACTTCGATCGCCATTTGCAGCAATCCCAGGCCGTGGGTTTTGCCCTGTGCGTCGCTTTTCAAACTCTCCGAGCCGCCGCCGCCGAGGGAATCGTGCAGAATGAAGTTCAACGCCAGGAGGCCGTCGATTTCGTAGCGCTCGACCTCGCCGCGGCAGATCGCATGAAAATGGCTCTTGACTCTCGCCGGTGTCAGGGTTTTCTTGAGCAACTCATAACCCGCGCGATCATACGCGACGATGCCGACGTTGCTGGCATCGCCCTTGTCGCCGCTGCGGGCATAGGCAATTTCAGAAAGCCGGATTCGCTTCATGGCAGCGCCGCCTTGGTGTTGCGAGTGAACAGCCGTTGGTTGTCAGTTGTTGGCTGGCCTGGTCAACGCGCTGGCGACGCGTCCGGCGCGGGCACGCCGGTCGACTTTTTCTCCAGCGAGTGCAGCGAGTCCAGCCCCTCGGGCAGCGGCAATACCCAGCGCACCGGCTGCACCGAGCCGTCTTTGCGCACCAGGCGTTCGACATACTTGAATTTGAGCACGGAATGCTCGACCCAGACGTCATCTTCAATGATCGAGCCGAAGATGTAACTCGTGCCCTTAATCAGCACATTGTTGCCGATGCGCGTGGGAAATTCATCCGAGCCGGTCATGTTCACGCCGGATTCGATCTGGCAGTTTTCGCCGATGGTCAGGTTGCCCTTGATGATGTCACCCTGCAGGATCTGGGTGTTGTTGCCGATGACCAGCCGCTGGTGCGGGTAGGTGCTCAGATGCACGTTCTCATGGATGACGACGTTTTCGCCCAGCTCGATGTTGCCGTCGAGCGTGGCGCGGCCCTTGATCACGACCCCTTTGTTGAGGCTGACGTGCGGCCCGATATGCACGCCCTTGCCGATTTCGATGTCGAGCGGCGCGCGCGCGATGTCCATGCCGATGATTTGTTCGATGACTTCATCGGCGATGAAAAAGTCATCCTTGTCCTCGATGGAGATGATGTCCTTCAGCCGCTCATAGGCCTTCTCCCGGGCAATCTTCTCCATTTCCTTCAACACGCTTTTGTTGTTGAAGCCCATCACCGTGGAATAGTCATTGGCGCGGGAGGCGCGCACCGCCAGATAATTCTGGTTGAAGATGGCGATGAGATCGGTAATGTAAAGCTCGCCCTGGGCGTTGTTGGTTTGCAGTGACTGGATATGGCGCACCAGCGGCGCGAACTTGAAGGCGTACACGCCGGTGTTGAATTCCTGGATGTTGAGCAGTTGTTCGCGGGTGAATTCGTACACGCGATTGTTGTATTGAATGCGATGCGGCTGTTCGGGAGCCAGCGCCAGAATGTCGCGATGCTCCATGATCGCGATGACCTTGTCGTAGTCGCTGCCGGAGGACTTGCCGGTGCTGTCTCTGGCGGGCACGCGCAGGATGCGGCCGTAGTAGTTTTCCTCGGGCCGGCCTTGATACTCGGCGGTGAGCACCATCATGTCGCAGGCATTGCGCTCGAAATCCATGCGAAAATCGCGGATCGCGCGGCTGGTCAGCAGGCCCATGTCGCCCGGGAAGACATACACCGCGCCGTCAAACTGGTCGTTGATCAGGGTGGTGAGGCCGACATGCACGGCGTCGCCGGTGCCGCGTTGATCCTGCTGATAAACGAACGCACGCGCCGGCGCCGGCCCCAGCGCGCGCGCCACATCGAGCGCTTTGATGCCGACCACCAGAATCTGATTGCCGGTTTCCAGACCGTCGCGCGCTGCATTCGCCACCCGCGTCACCGTCGGCACACCCCAGATCATGTGCAGCATCTTCGATTTTTCTGATTTGATCCGCTTGCCATGCCCGGCAGCGAGAATCATCGCCACGCGGCCGCTGCTGCGGGCAATCGGTGCGGAAAGCTCGCGCAGGGCTGCTATTATCTCCAAGTTTTGTTCCATGCTCACGGTTGCAGTTCCTTATGTTGGGTTCAACTTGGGGGAAGATTGCAATGTTTGCGGCTGCGGCAGCACAGTGTTCCCGCATTTGCGGCCGCGCTCAAAACGACACGACTTCCACGTGCGGGTGAATCCTGCTTTTGCTCACCAGCGCCGGCCAATAGCTGATGATGTCAGCGGCTTTGGGCCGGCCACCGGCAAAGCCGGTTACCCCCGGCGGCCCGCTGGTGACC
>JBBIKM010000346.1:0-2673 GCA_037445455.1 bacterium
CGACGGACGGCGAAAAGGTCATGATTCCGCAAATACCGCACATGAATCTTCACTACCTCGGCAATGAGTCCATTTCCCTGCCCCTGGCGCCGGCCGGGAGGCCGCGGCCGGCAGTGGGTCTTGTTGTGGCCTTGCTTCGCTGGCGCTGCCGTGCTGCCAGTCTCCGCCGCCGGGCACGCCTCCTGCGGTCACGACGGCTGCCTGGAGGAACGCGATTGCAGATAATCGTAGACCTCCGCGGTCTTGCGCAAATAGGCCGCGTAGCTGTATTCCTGCTCGGCGAGCGCGCGCGCCTTGCGGCCGAGCGCCTCGCCGAATTGCCGGTCCCGCAGCACGCGCAACAGGCCGCCGGCGAACGCCTCGGGTTTGCAGTCGGTCAGCACCGCCACTTCCGAGTTCAAAACCTGCGTGTGGGTGAGATGATTGGTGGCGACAATCGGCACGCCGGAACGCAGATAGGAATAAATCTTCAGGGGCGTATTATTGCCCTCCAGCCGCGGCGAAACCAGCACCTGCGCCAAGCGCATGAACTGCGGGATCTCCTCGGGCGGCCGCTGGCCGGTGAAAATGAATTGGTCGCTCACCCCCAACTGTCTGGCCTTTTCCTGATTGTCGCGCACTTGCTCCGGCTTGCCGCCCACCACGAGAAAACGGGTTTGCGGCTGTTCCTTCACCACCCGCGGGCTGGCGGCAATCAGCAAATCCAAGCCTTGATAGGGTTCGAGTGTGCCGGTGTACAACACCACCGTCTCACCATTAAGGCGGTAACGTTGCTTGAGCTCGTGCACGTCGACCGGCGTGGCAAACACTTCACTGTTGTCGGCAACGTTTTCGATGAGCTTGTTAAACTTGCCGGGGAAGCGCTCGCGCACGTAGTGATGAAGCTCCGGGCAAATGGTGATCACCGCCTGCGCGCTGTTGATGGTGGCGGCCTCCAGCCGCTCGAAGGTGCGCACCAGCAGCGGATTTTGGCTGTATTTAAAATTCGATAATTGCTGCGGCAGACTGGAATGCATGTCATAAAGATGGGGCAGGCCGAATCGCCGGCTCAGGCGAATGCCCATGAAGCCGGCTTCCTCGTGAGTGTGCAACACCTCATAGCGGTTCTGCTGCAACAGCGCGAGGGCACGGCGATAGACAAAAACATCCAGCAGCAGCTTGGGCACGGAAGGCCCAATAGCGATTTCTTTGATGAACTTCACCGGCGCGGCGCGGCGAATCTGCACGTTTGCGATTTCGACATTCTGGCCGAGGTGATAAGTGACCAGGTCGATCTTGTGGCCCAAACGGGAGAGGGCGTGCAAACGATGCAGAACGCTGAACGGCGTGCCGCGGGGTTGAAAAAAGGGTTGGGGCGCAATCATCAAGACATACATAAGGATCTGGCCAATGGTCTCTGCAAAGGAATTCTGAGCGTGAACCTGCTCTCACATTTTAGCAACACTGATGCCAGTACCAGTGCCCGAAATTCGTGCAGCCGGCGGGCGTATTGCAGCGGTTTGGGGGCGATTTGGAGGTGAAACCAGCAGCGGAGGTGGCTCGAGGTGCCCGGCGCGTGTGCCAGCCTGAAACGATGTATTTGTGTGACACACGTAAAAAAGGGGTGGCAGCCGTGCCGGAACTCGGCGTCCTTCCGCCCTGCACCGGCGCCCGCTCAAAAATCCTGATGCTACACTCCTGCGCGATGATGTGGGATCGTTATTGAGCGGTTGCCGGAAGCCGATTGCAGAAGGCGTCCCTGCGATCCGGATCAGCCTGCCACCCCGTGCTGTTGTATTGCGTCAACGGCCGACGCTGACGTACTTGATGCCTTTGTCGGTCATTTTGTGCGGCTCATAGATGTTGCGCAGGTCAATCACCAGCGGCGTGCGCAACAAAGCCTTGACCTTGTCCAGGTCGAGGCTGCGGAATTGATTCCATTCGGTGATGAAAACCAGCGCGTCCGCGCCTTCCATAATCTCATAGGCGTCCTTGCCGTAGGCCACCTGAGGCAACACCTTGCGGGCCTCGGCGAGAGCCACGGGATCGTAGGCACGAACCACGGCACCCTCTGCGAGCAGGGCGCGAATGATGTCCACTGCCGGCGCTTCGCGCATGTCGTCGGTGTTGGGCTTGAACGAAAGTCCCAGGACGGCGATGGTTTTGCCCTTCACGCTGCCGGTCGCCTGTCTGATCTTCTGCACCATGATGCGACGCTGCTGCTCGTTCACCCGCACCGCGGCCTCGACGATTTGAAACCGGTAATCATGCTGCTGCGCAATGGCGAGCAGGGCGCGTGTGTCTTTGGGAAAGCAGGAGCCGCCATAGCCCGGGCCGGCATGCAAAAACTTGGTGCCGATGCGGTTGTCCAATCCCATGCCTTTGGCCACGTCATGCACGTCCGCGCCCACCCGCTCGCACACATTGGCGACCTCATTGATGAAACTCACCTTGGTGGCCAGGAAGGCGTTGGCGGCATACTTGGTCAACTCGGCGCTGGCGAGGTTGGTCATCACGATTGGGGTTTCGATCAAGTAAAGCGGCGAATAAAGATCCTTCATGATCGCCATGGCTTCGCTGTCTTCCGCGCCGATGACCACCCGGTTGGGCCGCATGAAATCCTCGATGGCCGAGCCTTCCCGCAGGAACTCGGGATTGGAAACCACGGAAAAATGAATGGGCGAGGGCTGATTC
>JBBIKM010000347.1:0-2310 GCA_037445455.1 bacterium
CCGGACGCATTGCCGGCACGCTGCTGGCCGCGCTGCTGACGCTGCTGTGCTTCAGAATCGCTTCGCACTATCTCATCATTTTCGGCCGGCGGCGTTTCGTGTTCATGATTTTGGTTGGCGCAATCTGGACTTTGCTTTGGCTGGCCATTCTCCCGGCGGTGTTGCCGCTGTCGCTCGAGTTCAGAGTCATCGGCTGGGTGATTCCCGGCCTGATCGCCAACAATTTCGAACGCCAGGGCGTGTTGCTGACGACTGCTTCGCTGGTCACGGTCACTGTGGTGACCTATTTGCTGGGAAAGATATTGCAACTGGTGCCTGGTTCGTAGTGGGCTCGCAGGAGCGCCTTGCGGCGCACGCTTTCAAGAATGGAATCGTGCTCCCCAGTTGGCCAAACTTGAATAGGACGGCTAAAGACGTCACTACGACCGGTTTGTACTCCCAAATGCCAGCACGATGCTTTCACTCCTCAAAAAAAGAGATCACCTCCCCTCGCGGCAAAAGTCCGATCGCGTGATCCTTGCCGCTGGATTCGTGAGCCTGGCGATCTTTGTGGTGATCAAGATTGCGTCGCCACGCAGCCCCCTGCCCTATGCCGATCAAATGCGCACCGCCGCGCGCTTCATGGAGCAGGCCATTGCAATCGTTCGCAACGGCTACCTCGCGGCCGGCAACGAATTCGATGCCACGATCGACCCCAATCACACCGGCCTGGTTGGCCCGGAAAACTCGGATTTGACCACCACGCCCGGCCAGCTCGAGGCCAAACGCACGACCACCAATCCCAACATGGCCGGACTGCTGGTTCATTTGCTGCACCAGGCCGGCGTACAGCCGGGTGACACCATCGCGGTCGGCAGCTCGGCCTCCTTTCCGGCGTTGCTGCTCGCCACCCTCGCGGCCGCGCGCGCAATGGATGTCCATCCCGTCGTGATTCTCTCGCTGGGCGCTTCCGCCCATGGCAGTACCACGGTGGATTTCAATTTGCTGAGCATTTACCAACTCCTGCTCCGCGCCGGGGCATTTGCCATTCCGCCGGCCGCCGTTTCGCTCGGCGGTGAGAGAGACATTGGTCAGGAGTTCAGACCGGAGATCAAAGAACGCTTGCTTCAACAAATCCAGCGCAGCGGCCTCCCGTTCATTTATGAGCCTGATCTCCAAAGGAATGTCGCGGCGCGGATGAAAATATATCAGGGCAATTCCGCCGCCGGCAGGATTTCTGCTTTCGTCAACATTGGGGGCAACTACGCCGATCTGGGCACGAGTGCGCTGGTGCTTGAAGTCAAACCCGGATTGAACCGGAACCTCGCTCTTCCGGCCAAGTCGGAACGCGGCGTGCTGTTCGAACTGGCGGCGCGGGGCATCCCGTGCATACATCTGCTGTTCATCAAAGGGCTGGCCATGAAATACGGCCTGCCGTGGGACCCAATTCCATTGCCTCAACCGGGCGACATGCAATTGACCAATTCCTTGCTGTGATGTTTTTTCAAATAGAGGAGAGAGTCATGTACCACAAACGAGCATCGTTGTTGCTGGCCGCGCTCATCGGCATGATTGGCTGGTTCGGCCTGTCCGCTGCTGCCGCGCAGGAATGCAGAACCCATGACGGCGTTTGCGCCGATGATCAATGCACCGTGGTCATGGTCGGCAAGAAAGCCTCGGTTGACGGCTCGGTGATTTCGACCCACACCTGCGACTGCGGCTTTTGTGATTGGACCTGGCGTTACGTGCCGCCGGCTGATCACGCGCCGGGCGCCACCCGCAAGATCTACTATTTCGATCAATTCACCACCGACCCTCCCAGCAAGGGCCTGCGCTGGGACGCCATCGACGACAACTACGCCGGACTGGAAATTCCGCAAGTCAGCCACACCTACGGTTATCTGCACGGCGCCTTCGGATATATCAATGACAATCAAGTGGCGCTGGGCGAATCCACCATCGGCTGCCGCGAGCAAATGCAGAACAACACCTCGGCGCCGAAGTTCGACATCACCATGCTGACGATGATTGCGATGGAGCGCGCGCGAACCGCGCGCGAAGCGATTCAGATCATGGGCGATCTGGCGGTGAAATACGGCTACGGCCACACCGATGAAGGCGAGATGCTTTCGCTCTCCGATCCCAACGAAATTTGGGTTTTCGAAATCATGCCGGTGGGGCCGTTGTGGACGCCGGAAAGCGGCAAGCCGGGCGCGGTGTGGTGCGCGCAACGCGTGCCCGACGATCACGTCAGCGTGTGCCCCAACGAATCACGCATCGGAGAAATCGATCTCAACAACAAAGACTATTTCATGGCCTCGGCCAATGTCA
>JBBIKM010000348.1:0-2247 GCA_037445455.1 bacterium
TCCATCTCGCCGTCGAGGATGAAGACCCACTGCGGCTTCTGCGTGCAGTGCCACATCGGCCCCATCTTCAGCGACCAGAAGTTCCAGATCAAGCTGCTGGCCGGTGCGCGCACCGGCAGCCATGCCTTTCAACATCTGCTGCCGCTGGGCGGCCTCGGCAATTTGCGCGGCTATCGCGAAAAAGAGTTCATCGGTGACCGCGCGCTTTACCTCACCGCCAACTACATCATTGGCCAGAACTGGCTGCACCACGTGCCGCTCGATTTCATTCCCATCTGGGAAGGCGTTTCGGTGGGCGTGTTTGCCGAAACCGGCCTGGCCTGGTTCGCGGAGCCGGGCAATCCCGACGCCGGCTTGTTCGATTTCGGCAGGATCAAACTCAAAGATTTTCGCAATGACGCCGGCGTTTCGATTTTCGTCGCGGAAAACGTGCTGCGCGTCGACATTGCCAAGCGCCTGGATCGCGGCTACGATGACTGGCGCGTTCTCCTTCGCATTCTCGACAAGTTTTGATGCCGACCGTGAATCGACACCGCTCTGGCTGCCGCCGCGGCTTCGGCCGGATTGCCCGTCAGGCGGTTTTGCCGCTGGCGGCGGTGCTGCTCGGGCATGCCCTGGCACCGGCGCAGGAGCCGGAGTCTCCGGCTGATTCCGTGGCGACGCCTCCTCTCATTACCTCCGTGATCATCACCGGCAACCGCCAAACCAAGACCCACATCATTCTGCGCGAAATCAAATCGCAAGCCGGCACGCCCTTCGATTCCGCAGTGGTGGAGGCCGATCGCATGCGGCTGTTGAATCTGCGCCTGTTCAGCCGCGTCGACCTCGCAGGCGTTCCCGTGGCAGACGGCGTGCAGCTCGTGATTTCCGTGGAGGAAGCGTGGTACATTTATCCCTACCCCATTTTTTTCATGAATGACCGCGACTGGGGCAAGCTTTCCTATGGCGCCGGTTTGCTGCACTACAATTTCCGCGGCCGACGCGAAACGCTGGCGGTCTCGGGCTGGGCGGGTTACAATCCGGCATTGCAGCTCGATTACGGCAACCCCTGGATGTTCAACCACGCCAACCTGTTCGGGCGCTGGAACTTCTACACCCAAACAGTGCGCAATCGCTTTCTGACCACCGCGCGGCAGGAGGTCAACGAAAAACGCTGGGGCGGCATGTTTACGCTGGGCCGGCGGTTCGGGCTGTTCAACTATTTCAGCCTGGGCTTTGGCTATTCCAGCCTGCGCTTTGATCCGCAGCAGGCGCGCGATCCCCGCAACAATGAGATTCTCGATCTCAGCGGCGAGGACAACCGCGCCAGTGTGATCGCCTCTTATCTCTACGATGCCCGCGACTTCCATGAATATCCGCGCGGCGGCAGCTATGTGAATCTCTGGGCCAAGCGCGCGGGTTTCACGCCGGCGGCGCAGCGCTACTGGCGCTACGGCCTCGACGTGCGGCGCTACCGCAAGATCCACCAGGGCGTTGCCCTCGCCGCCCGCGGCATGGCTGATCTTTCCTCCCGCCAAGTGCCGCTGGATGATCTCGTCAATTTTGGCTTCCGCCACCGCATTCGCGGACATTTCTACCGCCAGCTCCACGGCGAAAATCTCGCCCTCACCAGCGTGGAGCTGCGTGTGCCCCTCATTCCCCTGCGCTATCACCGCCTCGAACAAACCCGCCTGTTTCAAGACTCACTCATCGGCCGCTACATGCGAACCCTCAAGTTTGGCGTGAGCGCCGGCCTGTTTGCCGACTATGGCGTCATTTGGAATCACGCCGGCGGCTTTGACCTCGACCGCGGCCGCGGCGGTTTCGGCGCGGGCCTGCACATTCACATGCCCTACCTCAACGTGCTGCGCTTGGAAGGCGCCTTTAACGAAGACGGCAAGCTGGAGGGTTTGGTGGATGTGGGAGTGGCGTTCTAAAGGGAAGTCGCCAACCGATTCAAGCAACCCCAGCGGAGAAATCAGCAAGCCCCACCGGGGCGTCATAGGCCACGGCATGAATGTCGCCCTTTCAGGGCTTGGGGCGATGAATGTCGTTGATTCCCAGGGCGCTGCCCGTGGGCTATCACATGTGACCCCGTTGAGGTCGGTCAAGCGTTCCGGGAAAATCGGTAATCATAAGACATCACCAAGTCCCACCGGAGAGATCATCAAGCCCAGCGGGGCGCGAGAGAACCACGCCGGGAATACCGTCCTTGCAGGGCTGCTGCTCTGTTTCTTTGATTTGTCCACGTGATTCCGAGTGTCATTC
>JBBIKM010000349.1:0-2226 GCA_037445455.1 bacterium
AAAGACTGGCTATTTGGTTACCATTGCCGCACCATTTTCACGCACGCAATGTCAAACGCCCATGCCGACACGCAGAGAATTTCTCACCACCACCTCACTTGCCGGCGCAGCCGCATTGCTGCCGGCCGCCCCCTTCCCGCTTTTCCCGGCCGCTGCCCCGTCTTCAGCTTTCATCAGCCGGCGGCCGCCGCTGGCGCAACGGAAATTCGTCAGCCCGGCAGTCGAGCAAACGATCGCTGCGGTTGCCGCCGACCTCGCCGACGCCGAACTGGCCTGGATGTTTGAAAACTGCCTGCCCAACACGCTCGATACCACGGTTGCTTTCCGCCGGCAGAACGGCAGGCCCGACACCTTCGTCCTCACCGGCGACATTCCGGCCATGTGGCTGCGCGACTCGAGCGCGCAAGTGTGGCCCTACCTGCCGCTCGCTGCCCGGGACGACGGGCTGCGCGCTTTGCTCGCCGGCGTGATCAATCGCCAAACACAGTGCCTCTTGATCGATCCCTACGCCAACGCTTTCAATGATGGTCCGGCTGACAGTCCCTGGCGGAATGATCTCACCACCATGAAGCCGGAGTTGCACGAACGCAAATGGGAAATCGATTCGCTCTGCTATCCCCTGCGGCTGGCACACGGCTTCTGGAAGGCCACCGGCGAGACCGCGCCCTTCGATGAAGCCTGGCGCCGCGCCATGGCTCTGGTGGTGCGCACGTTCAAAGAACAGCAACGCTGGCACGATCCCGGACCTTACAAATTCCAGCGGCGCACGCCGGTTGCGTCAGATACAGTGCCACTCGGCGGCTACGGCAACCCCACCCGGCCCAACGGCATGATTCATTCCATGTTCCGGCCTTCGGATGATGCCTGCCTCTATCCCCTGTTCGTGCCGGGCAACTTGTTCGCGGTCACGGCGCTGCAGCAACTCGCCGAGCTGGTTGAGGCGGTTCATCACGATGCGGCTTTGGCGGGCGAATGTCGCGCGCTGGCGGCGCAAGTGCAGCAGGCGGTTCAGCGCGAAGCCGTGGTCGAGCATCCGAAGTTCGGCAGGATTTTCGCCTATGAAATCGACGGCTTCGGCAATTGTGTTTGCATGGATGACGCCAACCTCCCGAGCCTGCTGGCGCTGCCCTATCTCGGCTGCTGCGCGCTCACCGATGCCGTTTATCAAAACACACGGCGCTTCGTGTTGAGCGACGACAATCCCTACTTTCATCGCGGCACCGCGGCCGAGGGCATCGGCAGCCCCCATGTGGGATTGGGCATGATCTGGCCCCTGAGCGTAATTGTGCGCGCGATGACCAGCACCAGCGACGCCGAGATTCGCCTGTGCCTGCGCATGCTCAAGGCCACGCATGCCGGCACCGGCTTCATGCACGAGAGCTTTCAGCGCGATGATCCCGCCACGTTCACGCGGCCATGGTTTGCCTGGGCCAACAGCCTGTTTGGTGAATTGATCTTGAAACTGCATGCGGAACGGCCGCAGCTCTTGCGCACCCGGCTCTGAAGCAAAAGGCCCCGGCACCATGGCGGAATTCCAAACCTTCATCTTGATCGGCGCGGCGGTGTTCATCGGCGTGCTGGCATTCGCGGTGATTTACAAATTGGTCGAAGTCTCGGCGGCGCGGCGCTGGCCGGCCACCACGGGAAAGATCCTCTCGTCCGGTATCGCCGCACGGCGCAAGTCTTCTCAGCCGCACGGCGACAGTGTGGCAAACTATCCGGAGGTGGTGTACGAGTATCGCGTTGGCGGCCGGCGCTATCGCGGCATGCGTCTGAGCATCGGCGAGACGGCGGGCAACTTTGGCGTGGAGGAAACCCTGGCGCGTTATCCTGCCGGTACGGCGGTGACAGTCTACTACAATCCGGCGAATCCCGCCGAGGCCGTGCTGGAGCGTGAGCTGCCGCCGCAATTCGCCCGGGGCATTACTTATGCTTTTTTGATTTTCCTCGGCGGCGCGGCGATCTTGTTGTTCAGCGTCACCAATGTACCGAAGCTGCTGGCGGAGGTGCTGCCGCGGCCGGCGCACGCGCTGTTTGTGACGCTGGCTGGCGGGTGCGGCCTGTTCGTGCTCTCGCTGGCGCTGGTGCTTCACCGTCAAGTTGCCGCAGCTCGCCACTGGCCGGCAACCCGTGGCGAGATTGTTTCCGCCACCCTTCCCGCGAGCCGCGAATTTGGCGGCAGCCGCAGAAGCACCCGGCACGGCGCACAACTGTCTACACCTACAC
>JBBIKM010000350.1:0-2065 GCA_037445455.1 bacterium
TTCTGCCAAAGATTTTTCTGTCATTGCCTTCTCAAAAAGTTAGTGGCATTGGGCTCCCAGCCTGCGCTTTGAATCGCCAGCCGCGTCGCAGGCGCATCTTCGCGCGGCGCACGCGTGGCCCTCCTGCTGTCTCGCCTGCCAGAATCGCTTCTGTGGCGGTCAACATACCAAGCGCTCCCGCCATTTTCAAGCTGAATCCCGCCGCAGCGAGTGCCCCTGCGGCCTTGCTTTTCACTCGCAGAAGATTAGATTGACTTGCAACCTCTCAAAGAGAAATGAGTAAAAGCGGCGCATGTCCATCGACATTCGGCATCTCTCCAAAACCTATGCGGGCGGCGTGCATGCCCTGCGAGACGTCACTCTCGAAATTGCCACCGGTATGTTCGGCCTGCTCGGGCCCAATGGCGCGGGCAAAAGCACCCTGATGAAGATTCTCGCCACCCTGGAAACGCCGACCGCCGGCGAGGTGTTGATCAATGGCGCCGATCTGCGCGCGCAGCGCCGGCAGATTCGGGCCTCACTTGGCTACCTGCCGCAATTTTTCGGCGTCTATCCGCAACTCACGGGCGCAGAATTTCTCACCTACATTGCCCGCCTCAACGGCGTACCGGCGCGGCACGTGCGCTCCGCCGTGCTGCAGATGCTGGAAAATGTCGGGCTGGCCGAGGCCCGCGATCGCAAAGCCAAAACCTATTCCGGCGGCATGTTGCGCCGCCTGGGCATTGCGCAGGCATTGCTCGGCAATCCCCGCCTGCTTATTGTCGACGAGCCCACCACCGGCCTCGACCCCGAAGAACGCATTCGCTTTCGCAACCTGCTCACGGAGATCAGCCGCGACAAAATCATCATTCTCAGCACGCACATTGTGGGCGACATTTCGAGCACCTGCGAGGATCTTGCGATCCTGGCCAGGGGCCGTGTCGTTTATCGCGGCCGGCCGGAAGCGCTGGTCGCGAAAGCAGCCGGAAAAGTCTGGCAGGTGTTGATCGACGAGGCGGATTTCCCGCAGCTCGCCGCGCGCATGCAGGTGATTTCGACGATTCCCAAACCGCCGCATCTGTTGCTACGCGTGGTGGGCGAGCCGCTCACCGGTTATGACCTGCACAGCGTCGCACCCAATCTCGAGGATGCTTACATGCACTTCATGGAATCAGAGGTGGGCCAGCGGGTGGAGGAGGAAGAGGCAGATTGAGGATACGGCACCCGGCACTTCTGCGGGAGTCATGGCCGGAGGTCTTTCGCCCGGGGATAAGCTGCCAGAAACAGCTCTTTCGGCAGGGTGAGCCGGATCACAGCGAGACGCACTTGTTCATCATCATGTTCCGGGTAACGCCGGCGTACGCCCATCGCCAGCAAGCGGCGCGAGGTTCGAGTCAGTTTGAGGGCCAACTGCAGCCGCGCAGCAGCCGATTTCCGGCACAGACATTCGATCCGAATCCGCCCCATTCCCGGCGAAGTGTCCAAAGGGCCTGTTGGTTTCATCATTCTGGTTCGCTCTTCGGTGCAGAGGTTTGTTGGTGCGATGAGAGAAAATAGCTGTTCTTACACCTTTCTGTGAATGAATCATTCCAACCGGCCAAGTCACTGTGCGCGAACCGCTTCTTGAATAGCGTCCATCGGAAAATGTTCCACCCTCGACTGAGCCGAAGTTCTTGATGCAATGGTCAAGCCGTTGCGGGAGCACTCTTGCCAGAAAAGCGCGATGTGGGACTGGCAGCATATGCTACAGCGCTAAACAGGCACTCGCATCGCTTTAGGAGGCCAGCCAGACCCCGACGGGGTCGCATGCAATAGCCCACGGGCAGCGCCCTGGGAACTGATAGAATTTATTGCATCCAGCCCTGCAGGGGCGGTATTCCTGACGTGGTCCCATGGCGCGCCGGTGGGGCATGGCGATTTCTCCCAATTACGCCTTTCCCGGGGCGTTGACCCTTGCTGCCATGTTTCACCCTGCGGGGCTATTTGTCTGCGCAGCAAATTTCGACTCAACGGTGTAGTACGAAGTAAGGAATCAAGGATTCAACCACTCATTCGTCCATGATCAGAAGCCTGCGCTACATTTTGG
>JBBIKM010000351.1:0-2044 GCA_037445455.1 bacterium
GCATCCGCACACCGCGTGGGATGCTTACGATTCGCAATATGCCAGCCGCGTGATCCTTTAGTTCTCACGTTCAAGGTCAAAACCGCTGACTGCTCGCACGGCACAAGTGCCGGCAAGCTTGGTGTTGGAGCAGAACTTTCCCAATCCCTTCAATCCCGAGACAGAGATTCGCTACACTCTGTCAGCAGCCGGCTCCGTGCGGCTCGCGCTCTACGATCTCACCGGCCGGCTGGTGGTGCTGCTCTTCGAGGGCGAACAGCAGGCGGGCCGTCATACCATTCGCTGGCATGGGCAGGACAGTCATGGCCGGTCCGTTGGTTCCGGCGTGTATTTCTGCCGGCTGGAAACCCCCGCCGCGGTGCAGATGCGCAAGCTCGTGCTGGCGAAGTAGTCCGCTGGCACGATCCGGGCGAAGTTGAACTGCCGAAACAAAAACGCCACTGGTGTTGCACCAGTGGCGTTTTTTGTTGCGGAAGGCTCGCTGACAGAACAATTCGGTTCCGTCCGGAATCACAACCTTTTGATAACTGCATTCCTGCACCGGCTTGGCCGTGGCATCAACATTCTCAGAGTTTACACGCCACTCGAAGTTTTGGAACCTCGCCTCAGCCGAGGTCGGAGCATTCCTGGATGGACACTGATATAGCGGCAGAATGATCGGCGCATCGTTGACCTGTTCGGTCAGGACTCAGGGTAAGTCTGAAGCACCGGTGCGCATGGGCTGAAACCCGCGGCCTGATTACACCAGATTCAGCGCTTGATGCGCGCGCTGCCCCCTGCCATCACGTGTTTGATTTCCTCCAGTGTCACCATGCTGGTGTCGCCGCGCGTGCTTTGCAGCAGCGCGCCGTGCGCCGCGCCCATTTCCACGCATTCCTGCGGGCTTTTGCCGTGCAGCAGGCCGTACACGAAACCGCTGCAGAACCCGTCTCCGCCGCCGACACGATCTTCGATCTCGAGATTCTCATAGCGTCGCGATTGATAGAACTGGCCATCGTAATACATGATGGCAGACCAGTTGTTGACCAGGCCGCTCACCACTTCGCGCAAGGTGGTGCCCACCGCGCTGAGGTGAGGATAGGCCTTCACCACCTTTTCCACCATCTTCTTGTAGCCCTCGACCGGCAGCTTCTTGAGCTGTTCATCTGTGCCTTCAACCTCGAAGCCCAGCACTTTCTGGAAATCCTCCTCATTGCCAATGAGCACGTCGATATAGGGCACCAGCTTTTTCGTCACCTCGATGGCGCGCTGGCTCGACCACAGCTTGCTGCGGAAATTGAGATCATAGCTCACCACGGTGCCGGCTTCGTGCGCCGCCTGCATGGCTTCGGCAACGACTTCGGCGCAACTGTCGCTCAACGCCGTGAAGATGCCGCCGGTGTGAAACCAGCGCACCGGGCGCCGGCCGAAGAGACGCCGCCAGTCGACTTCACCCGGCCGCATGTGCGCGGCCGACGAGTGGCCGCGATCGTAGAGTGTGACGCTGGGCCGCACCCCAATGCCCACTTCGGTGAAATTCAAGCCAATGCGGTCGGCGCGGCCCACGCCGTCGTAGGGGACCCAAATCACTTCACTGAGATTCATGCCGCTGGCCTGCGCATGATTCTTGATGAAGGCGCCGAGCGGGCTCTCGACCAGGCGCGACACCCACGCAGTGCGCAAGCCGTAACGCGCCAGCGCATAGGCGACGTTGTATTCTCCGCCGCCGGCATAAGCCTCGAAGACCGGCGTCAGTTCGATGCGCTGATGTCCCGGCGGGCTCAAACGAATCATACATTCGCCCAATGCCAGCAAATCGAATTCGGTTTCATCCGCGGATTTGATTTTGAGTGCCATGGTGATCTCACCTCAGGAAGTTGAAGTTATTGTGATTGCCGGCGGCCAGGCAGGCCAGGGATCCGGCTCTGCCGCGATCAGCCAACAATGAGGCATGCCAGCCGGGCGGTTCCTACAGCGTCGTCTCTGACAAGTGTCCGTTTGAAAATGTTCCCCTCGGCTGTGCCGAGGTATTCAAAACTGCGGGTGTCGTCAAAGCGCCGGGATC